>DASVMX010000475.1:0-16435 GCA_036384215.1 Ktedonobacteraceae bacterium
GTTGCTGTAAAAGAGACGCGCACCACTCATCCATCCTGATTTTATCGCTGAACAGATGAGACAAATGAGAAAAAAGTTGCAATTAGGCTACGATGTAAGCTATACTAAAGTACACCCTTAGAAAAGGCTGAGCATTACCTCTTGTCTGAAAATGGGAAGAGCGGTCAGCCAGGGTTTTAATAGCGCGTTGTCTAGGCGGGAATTCAAGACCTGCCCAAATAACGAAGGAGCGCTTGCGTTTCCTCGTGGTTAGGCACCAGGGGATAGCGCAGGTGACGGTCTAATGAACTTATGAGTTACGTTATCTCTTCTCGTAATAGAGGCACAGCCCCCCGTTCGGAGGGCAGTTATGGCAATGTTTGCGGAGCGATAGCTATGAATCTATAACCATAGCCCTACGCCAGAGAGCGCAGACTTGGAATGCCTGGCACTGCACCAACGAGAGGGTCTGTCCATCCCTATGGGGATCGCGACAGTCCTTTTTTGTGGCTGTGAAGAGAGATTTCCGCGGCCTTATTACCGCCGATATCGCTGCGCTGGGGCACAGGCTCCAGCCATCAGGGTAACGGTGCTGTTGATGAGGCATACAGTTATGCAGAAGGGAGTCTTCTTCATGAAAAATACACCTGATTCTCCTGATATCCAGGAACAGGAACCAGCGAAACCGGCGCGCAGCCGCACGCGTTCAAAGCCAGAAAACGCCACACCGGTGAGCCAGGAATCTGAAAGCAAGCCTGCCACGCCACGCCGTAGCAGTACAAGTACACGTAGTCACGCCCAGGCAGAGAAATCCGATACGGCAACGAAAGCTACAGGGGAAGAGAAACGCGCCGAGGCTCCGACAATGGAGTCCGCGCCGCGCGCGAGCGCTCCCAGGACGGAGAGTGCACCTCGCCAATCCGCGAGCACGGAAAGAAGCGAGGGAGCGTCTCGCCGCTCTGAGACTCCACGTCCACCCGCGAGCACGGAAAGAAGTGAGGGGGTACCAGCGACTCCACGCGAGGGCGGCCAGCGCCAGGGTCCACCTTCTGGCCCACGCGAGGGTGGTCCTCGCCAGGGTTCCTATTCGGGTCCACGCGAAGGCGGCCAGCGCCAGGGTCCATCTTCTGGCCCACGCGAGGGCGGCCAGCGCCAGGGTTCCTATTCGGGTCCACGCGAGGGTGGCCCTCGCCAGGGTTCGTACTCGGGTCCACGCGAGGGCGGCCAGCGCCAGGGTCCACCTTCTGGCCCACAGAGCGGTCCTCGCCAGGGTTCCTACGCGGGTCCACAGGGCGGCGGACCTCGCCCGGCTGGCGGCGCACCTTATGCACCGCGGACTGGCGGCGGCAGTGGTGGACCTCGCCCGGCTGGTGGTGGAAACGCGCCGTACGCGCCACGACAGGGTGGCGGACCTCGTCCAGGCGGTGGTCCGGGTCAACGCTCTGGTGGACCTCGTCCCGCGGGCCAGCATGGTGGCGGGCGTCCAGGGGGCCAGCATGGCGGCGGCAGAGGTCCATCTCGTTCGGGACCACCGCAGCGCACCCACGAGCGGCGCGTGGCGGCGGTGAAGGAAAAGCCGACCGGGCCAATTTCGATCCCACCACAGATCGTCGTGAAAGACCTGGCCGATCTCCTGCAAACCACAGTCAACGAGATCATTCGCAACCTGATCAAGCACAGCATCTTCGCGAATATTAACGAGGTTGTCGACTATGAGAAGGCCGCGCTGGTCGCGCAGGACCTGGGCTTCGAGCCCTCGCAGAGCGAAGTCACCATCGCGCCAGCGGTCCAGCGCCGCAGAGAAGGGCTGGCTTCTGAGGTTCTGCTAGATGCCAAGTATGACAATCATCTGGTCACTATCCCGCCTGTAGTCACCATCATGGGACACGTTGACCACGGTAAAACCACTCTGCTGGATACGATCCGCAAGACCAAAGTGGCCGCGGGCGAGGCCGGTGGCATTACGCAGCACATCGGCGCCTACCAGGTTGAGATTAACAACCAGAAGATCACCTTCCTTGATACGCCGGGTCACGAGGCCTTCACCGCTATGCGCGCGCGTGGCGCGCAGGTCGCGGACATCGCGATTATCGTGGTCGCGGCTGATGATGGCGTGATGCCGCAGACGCGCGAGGCCATCGATCACGCGCAGGCAGCAAAAATGCCGATCATTATCGCGCTCAACAAAATTGACAAAGCCGAGGCCAACGCGGATCACGTCAAACAACAGCTCGCGGAGATCGGCGTGGTTGTCGAGGAATACGGCGGCGATGTCGTGTGCGTGCCCGTTTCGGCACGCAAGGGCCTGGGTATCGACGAACTGCTGGAGATGATCCTGCTGGTCGCCGAGGTGCAAGATATCAAGGCCAATCCCAACCGGCCAGCCACCGGCGTGATCATTGAAGCCAGGTTGGAGAAGAGCAGCGGCGCGACCGCGACCGTGCTGGTCCAGCAGGGCACGCTGACCATGGGCGATAATGTCGTGGTCGGTACCATCTCCGGTAAGATCCGCGCGATGATCAACGACCGGGGCAAACGCGTGATGAAAGCCCCGCCCAGCACGCCCGTGAGCATTCTGGGTCTGCCCGAGGTTCCCCAGGCAGGTGACCGCCTGGAAGTCATGGCGGACGAGAAAACGGCCAGGCAGATCGCGCAGAAGGTCGCGGAACAGCGCAGGAGCGAGAGCATGCCGCTCGGCCAGGTCAGCCTGGATACCCTCTACATGCAGATGCAGGAGGGCAAAGTCAAAGAGTTGAACGTAATCCTGAAGTGTGACGTACAGGGTTCGGCGGAAGCGCTCAAGACCGCTCTCAATAAGATCAGCGACGAAAATCTCAAAGTACGTCTAATCCGAGAGGGCATCGGTAACATTAGCGAGACCGATGTACACCTGGCCTCGGCCTCCGGGGCGATTATCATCGGCTTTAATGTCACCGCCGATGGCGCGGCTCAGCGCCTGGCTGTGAACGAGGGCGTGGATATTCGCTACTACAATATCATCTACAAGTTGATCGATGACATTCAGGCCGCGCTAACCGGCATGCTGGAGCCGACCTTCCGCGAGGTTGTCGAAGGACACGCCGAGGTTCAACAGATCTTCAAGGCTGGTAAAACCACGGTTATCGCGGGTTGTCGCATTCTGGATGGCAAGCTCACGCGCGCCTCACAGGCCAGGCTGCTGCGCAAGCAGGCCAAAGTCTACGAGGGCAAGGTAGCTTCACTCAGGCGCGGGAAGGACGATGTGCGCGAGGTCACGAGCGGCTACGAATGCGGTATCCTGCTTGAAGACTTCACGGACTTTGAGGTCGGTGACGTGATCGAAGCTTTTACCCAGGAAAAGGTCAAGCCCGGCGCTTAAAGCGGACATGGCTTAACAATGGAGTAGGAGAGAAGAGGTAGTATGCCAAATCCGCATCGACAAGAGAAACTCGCGGAGCAGATCGCTGTCGAGGTCAGCGATCTGCTCCGCACCCGCCTGAAAGATCCGCGCGTCGGGTTCGCCAGCATTACCCACGTGGAGGTAAGCGGCGACCTGCGCCACGCGAAGATCTATGTCAGCGTCATGGGTGAGCCAGAGGAGAAAAAGAGCACCATCGAGGCGCTCCATCACGCGACTGGCTTTCTACGGCACGAGCTGGCCGAACGTCTGAGTGTGCGCTTTATGCCGGAAATTGTCTTCAAGCTTGATAACTCGATTGAGCAAGGATCGCACATCCTGGGCCTGATCCACCAGTTGGAGAACCAGGATGCTCAGGCTCAAACAAGCGACGAGGTCACCCATGAGCCAGACTGAGGCCGCGCTGGACGCGCAGTTAGACCCTGTGCTTGTGCGCCAGGCCATGGACCTGATCGAGCCTGCGCAACGCATTGCCCTGCTGGCCCACGAGGGGCCAGACGGGGACTGCGTGGGCTCGGCGCTGGGCTTCGCCCATATCCTGCGGGCTATGGGCAAGACCTGCGTGCCAGCCTGCGCGGACCCGCCGGGCAAGAACCTGGCTTTCTTACCTGGTATCGAAACCTTCGCCCAGGATCTGGGCGCGGAAGATTTCGACCTGGTGATCGCGCTGGACGCTGGAGAGTTGCGCCGCTTTGGCGCGCTCTACACGCGCCACCAGGCCTTCCTGCAAAGCGCCAGCACGCCCATCCTCAATATTGACCACCACATCAGCAGTGGCGGCTGCGGCCAGGTCAACATCATCGAACCCACAGCGGCGGCAACCGCGGAAATTCTGGTGCTCTTTCAGCAACAGGCTAACCTGCCGCTGCCCACGGAAGCCGCGCTCAGCCTGCTGACAGGCCTGATCACAGACACCAGCTCGTTTCAATTCACCAACACAACCCCGCGCAGCCTGGAGGTCGCGGCTGAACTCCTGCGCCACGGAGCAATCCCGGAAACCGTGGTGCAACCGATCTATCGCGAACGCTCACTGCCACAGGCCCGCCTGCAAGCGGCGATCATCGAGCAAGCCCGCACAAGCTGCGAGGGCCGGCTCATCTGGTCCTGGGCCAACACCGCCACCCTGGCCAGCACCGGCAGCACACCCGAGATGGACGACAACACCTCTGGCATGTTGCGCGACATCGCCGGAGTGCGGATCGCGGCCTTCTTCAAAAGCTATGGCGACCCCGGCGAAACCCGCCTCAGCCTGCGCAGCGCGGCCCCGTACAACGCCGCAGAACTTTGCCAGCGCCTGAGCAACGGCCTTGGCGGCGGCCACGCCCGCGCCGCCGGCGCCACTTTCCACCTTCCCATCCAGGAAACCATCGCGCTCGTCTCGCCCTGCTCAGGGTTTCGTTAAAACACCAAAACAGAGAGGAATATGCATCATGGACGGGATTCTCAATATCAATAAACCAACAGGGATGACTTCGCATGATGTGGTGGCGCGGGTGCGCAAGCTGCTAAAACAGAGGCGCGTGGGACACGCGGGCACGCTGGACCCGGCGGCCAGCGGGGTACTGCCCATCTGCGTAGGGCAGGGAACGCGAGTGGCGGAGTATTTGAGCGAAAGCGGAAAAGAGTACCAGGCCACGCTGATAATGGGAGCCGAGACCGATACCTATGATGTAGAAGGCGAAGTGACACGCACAGCGAGCACGGAGGGAGTAGATCTGCCCGGCATTGAACAGGCGCTGGAACAGTTTCGCGGACAGCAGATGCAGGTGCCGCCGCGCTATTCGGCGATTAAGATCCAGGGACAGGCAGCGTACAAACGAACGCGCGCTGGCGAAGAACTGGAGCTGGAGGCCAGGCCCATCGAGATCAGCCGCCTGGAAGTTGTCTCCTGGCAAGCGCCCGCGCTGGTGCTGGATGTCGCGTGTAGCAAGGGCACATATATCCGCTCGCTGGCCTTTGATCTGGGACGCGTGCTCGGCTGTGGCGCGCACCTGGGCGGACTGCTGCGCACGCGCAGCGGACCTTTCAAGCTGGAAGAAAGTATCACCCTGGAAGAACTCGCCAGCGCGTGCGAGCAGGGCCAGAGCACCAGCCTCTTTCAGCCCGCCGACAAAGCCCTGGAACGCTATCCCGCGCTGCGCCTGAGCGAGGAAGAAACCGCGCGCGTGCTGCATGGCAACGCCTTTTCCTGCGCCACCGAGCAGGCCGAAAAATCACTGGCCCGCGTTTATAATGCTAGCGGAACCTTCATCGCCATAGCCGCCTGGGACCCCCAGACGGGCAGATGGCAGCCGAAGAAGGTCTTTGTTGGATGAATAGGTAAGAAGAGGAATTTTGTTGCCTGGAATGGGTGGCTGTGGTACTATAGCCCAGAGAACTATAGTTATAAGTTTTATTTTCATAAGGTAGCTATGCAATATTCGACGACACTCAAAGGAACTGAACCCATCGTGATTACCATCGGTAATTTCGATGGTATCCATAAAGGACATCAGGAGCTTCTGCGCGAAACCAGCAGGCTGGCGGAAAAACTACAGAGCCGCGCGGTTATGCTGACCTTTTCTCCACATACCCTGAAAGTGGTACGCCCGGAGATTAATCTGCACTGCCTGACCAGTCTGGACGAGAAGCTGGAACTGGCCCGGGTCTGCGGAGGCATCGCGGATTCGATTGTAATTGAGTTTACCCCCGAAGTGGCGGCGATGAGCGCAACGGCTTTTATGGACGATCTGCGCGCGCACTTCGATCTGCGCGGACTGGTGGTAGGCGAGAACTTTAGTTTAGGGCACAGGCGCATGGGCGACGTGGCTTTTCTCCAGGAGTACGGCGCGACCCATGGGATTGAGGTGCGGCCAGTACTGCTGAAGGAGATCGAATATCAGCGCGTGAGCAGCACACGCATCCGCAATTTAATCGGCGAGGGGAAGGTCGCGGAAGCCAGGGAGCTGCTGGGGCACCCGGCCATGCTCCACGGAATTGTGGTCAGAGGCGACCAACGCGGGCGCTTGCTTGGTTTTCCTACGGCCAATGTCGTGCCGCCTACGGATAAGCTGATTCCGGCGAATGGCATCTACGCCGCTCGCGTCCATGTTCAGAAAGAACTGGACCAGAGTGACGTAATTCATAGCCCCCGCGTCTTTATTAATGCTAGGATCAATAGCGGCGAAACACCAGAGCAATGGGATACGTATATGAGTGCAGTAAGCATCGGCGTCCGCCCGACATTTGATGGACGCGATCTCCTCGTCGAGGCGTATCTCCTGGATGTCGAGGGGCTGGATATCTATGGCCGGTGCATTAGCATACACTTTACTGCTCGTTTACGCGATGAGCTGCGTTTCCAGAGCATTGAAGCATTAAAAGCACAAATGGCAGAAGATGTGCGCATTGCGCGCCAACTTTTGCAGAAGGACGGGCTAGAGTGAGTACTCGTCAGAATCCACTCTCAAAATTTGAAGCATTTATGCAGCGGGTCGTCGAAGGGCCCTTTGCCTTTCTGTTTCCTTCCAAACTCCAACCTGCGGAGGTGGCAAAGAAACTGGAGAGGGCGCTGGAAGATAACAGCCTGCTGCAAGGCGAAGGCCGGCGTCTGGCCCCGGACGTGTACGACATCTATGTGAGCATCAAAGATCACCAGTTGATGAACCCGATCGAGGGGACGCTGAAGCGCGACTGGCAGGAGCACCTGGTCCAGTACGCGCGCAATAACCACTATACCATGAAGGCCGACCCGCTGTTCCGCCTGCACGCCAAGCGCGATCTGCGGCCAGGGACGGTGAGAATTGACGCGCAGCAGCGCGCCCGCGGGGGCGGCAACGGCGAAGAGGGACCGATGGCCACCCAGGCGATCAGCGCGGAGCAGATGGCCCAGATCCGCCAGCAACTGCTGCCGGGCCAGCAACTGCCAGGGATTGATCCCGGCGTGCCCAGGAGCACAGGCCAGGCTGCCAGCGGCTTCGCGCCAACGCAGTACGCCCAGCCAAGCTCGTCTCTGCCAGGCACACCGGCTGCCCAGGTCCAGGCACTGCCCACGGCCTGGCTGACTATTCGCTCACCTCAGACTCAGCAAACAGTCTTCCGTATCGAAAAAACCGTTGTCAACATCGGACGCCAGTTGACCAATGACATCATCGTCGAAGACAAACGCGTCTCTCGCTATCATGCTCAAATTAAATTTCAGTCAGACGGTCAATTCACCATTTTCGATCTTGGCAGCACCAATGGCATCACTGTCAATGGAGTTCCCCACCTGCGCCAGCACCTCTTGCGCAATGGGGACCGCTTTACCATTGGCAGCTATGACTTTGTTTATGAGAGAAGGTAAGGTTCCGCTATGACACTCGATGTCTTCTTACTCATCTTACGCCTTCTAGGAATTGTTTTACTCTATCTCTTCTTAATGCAGGTCATCATTTCCATTACGCGTGATCTCAAGAAAACGGTGGCCGCGACCGAAGGAGTAGGCGGAAACGCGCCGCCAGTGCTGGGCCACCTGGTAGTGGTGGATAGCGGGCCGAGCAAGATCGCGCCGGGGACGAGCTTTAATCTGAATCCTCAGACGACAATCGGGCGTGGACCAACAAATACCATTCAGATCAGCGAGTCTTTTGTCTCCGCGGAACATACACGCCTGTGGTTCCGCAATGGGGTATGGTATGTACAGGACGCGGGTAGCACCAATGGGACATTCCTGAACAATCAACCGGCGCGCGATGCCCTGGCGGCGCGGGCCGGCGACATTATTCAGGTAGGCTTTATCCGCTTCAAGCTGGCGCAGTAGAGAAGAGGAAAGCGTATGGCAAAGCAACTGGCGACAAGTGAATTTGGCAAACGGCGCTTCCGCTGGAAAGAACGGCTGCTTTTACTGATCCCGTTCATCTTTCTTGTGCTGGAAATGTTTCAGCTCCCTTTAGCGCAATACTATAAAGCAAACATCGATATCAGCCGCAAGCAAGATGTGTTCTCGCTCCTGCCCACCTGGCACGTGCTGGTGCCCATTCTGGGCTTTATCAGCCTTGTGCTGGTTGTACATATTGTGCTGACTATCTTTTTCCCGAAAGCCGATCAGATGATCTTTCCCATTGTCGCGCTATTAAGCGGGCTGGGAGTTTTGCTGGCGCTGCGCACCGGGCCGGACGCGTTCCCTTATGATTCCAATCTGGGACTGAAGCAGTTGTTGTGGGTGACAATCGGACTGGTGGTCTTATTGATCACGACCTTCGGACTGCGCTCGCTGAACTGGCTCAGGCGCTACAAGTACACCTGGGCGGTGCTTGGTCTGATCCTGGTGGGCATTACGCTGGGCAATGCTCTACGCGTGACAAATCTCGATCGTCCGACGCACGACCAGTTGAACTTCGGACCGTTCGCGCTCCAGCCTTCTGAGCTGCTGAAAATTATCATTGTGATCTTCTTCGCGGCCTATCTGAGTGAAAATCAAGATGTGATCGCGAGCGGTGGGTTCCGGCTGGGTCCAATCAGTCTGCCGCCGATGCGCCAGTTGGGGCCACTGCTGTTGATGCTCGGTATCGCCCTGGCGCTCTTCCTGGGTGTGCGCGAGCTGGGCCTGGCACTGCTAATCTATGGCATTTTCTTGAGTATGCTCTACCTGGGTAGCAACAAGGTTTCCTACGTGATTGGCGGTCTGGCGGTCTTTTTTGTGCTGGGCTTTATAGGTTACGCGCTGTTTAGCTATGTGCGCGCGCGTTTCGCGGCTGTGGGATTGGATATGGTTGGCTGGCAGAGCTGGTCAGATCAGACCGCGGCTTTCGCGCGTGATGCGGGGGCGCAGATTGCTCAGGGCTTGATCGCGATCTCGAACGGGGGCATTATGGGCTCTGGCTTCGGGCTGGGACACGCTTCGGGACTGGTGCCGGTGGCGCAGTCGGATATGGTGGTCTCGGTGATCGGCGAGGAGTTCGGCCTGGCTGGCTTCTTCGCGGTAATCGGCTTCTACCTGGTCCTGATCTACCGCGGTTTCCGCATTGCGATTGAAGCGCGTGGCACATTCAACCAGTTGCTGGCGGCGGGCCTGACTTCGATTTTCGGCATCCAGACGCTGATTATCTCCGCGGGCAATTTGAAGCTGCTGCCCCTGACTGGCATTCCGCTGCCATTCCTGAGCTACGGCGGCAGCTCGGTGATCGCGAACTTTATTATCATCGGCATCCTGGTACGCATTTCGCACAACACGGCACTAGAGAAAGAAGGGCTAGCGTAAGTAAGGTAAGGGGAAAACTATGGGTCAGTATCAGCAATGGCTCTTTGCTCAGGAAGTCGATCGGCGTCTGAAAGCCGAGCTGGAGACGCTGGAGACAGAGCTTTTCTACCTCCAGGACCGGATTACGATCCTTGAGCAGGTCGTGCCAGCGACAGAGAATGTGATCTTGCAGGCGCTCGCGCAGCACCTGCAAGCTTCACCTGTTCAGGAGCAAGAGGCCGTCCAGCCCGCGCCCGCTGTCACGAACGGTCTGCCCAGGCTGGACACGCCTCGCGTAGCGGGCAGTTCAGACGAGGAGGCCGCGCCTTATCTCCCGCGCACCTACGCCCGGCGCGAGATGTCTGAGGATATGCTGGCCTTTTTCGACCGGCGCTCCCAGACTGATCCCAGGTTATCCGCTCTGTTACAACGCGAACGCCAGCGGGCGAGCAGTGGAAACTCCTCCGTGGTCGATGAAGAGACGCGTCGTCTGAACGAGAATATCCAGCGCTGGTTCGCGCGCTGGCACAGAAACGCCGCGGACGATGTTCAAGCAGAAGAGGTAGAAGATGAGCAATAACGCGCATGATAAAGCCGCGCAGGAACAGCACTTCGCGGATATTTTCGCGCGCCTGCACGAGCAGGATATCGAGCAGTTTTACGCTCATTACCAACTCTGGGTTTTGCGCCGCCGCCTGCCTCTGCTGGAACAGCAGATTGAGGTGCTACGCGAGCATCTCGCGGAAAATCAGCGCACTGTGGAGATGATGCAACCTTCCGCGCTGGCCCTGGCCGTGCTGGTGCGCCTGCAATCCAACGGGGTCAATAATACTGACGTGCTGGACCTGATGCTCGACCGCGGGGAAGACTGGCTGGATCGCATGATGCAGCGCCTGGACTACTGTGAACAGGTCGAGGATTTTATCCAGGGTGACTATACTCAGTGGTGTATCAGGTCATTGGAAGGTGCCTATGACTGGATTGACTCGCTGCTGGGTTCGATCAAAGAGGACGAAAATCCGCAGAAAAATACCGGCGGAGAGATCGTCGCCACCGAAGAACAGCTTCTGCACATGCTCAGCCAGGACGACGACGACGGACTGCTGGCAGCCACGCTCAAGCAGCCCACCACCTCACGCACAGACGCCAGCGAGTCTGCCAGCGCAAACCAGGAAACAGGCGCGCTGCCCGCGGAACTGGAGTCTGGAGAGATCCAGGCAGCCGCCAAGACGCTGGAGCCCGCGGAAGCTCTGGAGCCTGAAGACATCCTGAAACCCGTCGAGGCTCTGGAACCTGTGGAAACTCTGGAAGCACCAGAAAGTTTGGAGCAGGGCACAGGCGAAGCGGAGCCAGAGCTGCTTGGTTGGAAAGACCTGGAGGACCTGGAAGCGCCGGAGGGACAGCCTGTGCCCTGGTACAGCGTGGATCTGACCGAGGACGGCTCTTCATCCACAAGCGATGAGCAAGCCAGTTCCATGGATGATTGGATCAGAGTCCTGCAAGCTGAAGAGGACACGTCAGAAGGAGTGAGCAGTTCTGAGTTCGCACAGCCCACGGACGCCGGCCAGGAAGAAGAGACCGGGGCCAGCGCTATTTCAGAAGAAAACGAACCAGTTGAGCCGGAACTGAGCGCGCAAGTCGCGAGCGAGCCTGAAGCAGTTGAGTCGGAACTGAGTGCGCAAGTCGCGAGCGAGCCTGAAAGCGCTGTTCTGTCCAGCACAGAGATTGCTCAAGAGAAAGAAAATGACGCTCCGGCCAGCGCGGAAGCCATCCAGGAGCCTGAAAGCGCCCTTTTTGAGTACGACGACACTACTCCTCAAGAGAGCGCCCCCCAGGTGGACGAGAAGGCAGCTTTTGAGGATCAGGGCAGCGGAGAAACAGTTGAAGTCAATCCTGAACCGGCCTGGTCCGCTCTTTCCGAAGAGGAGAGCAACCTTGAGCACGAGCCCATTCTTTCCACAGCACAGGCAGCCCCGGTTGAGGTCAGTGAGCTGGAAGTAGACGAAGCCATGGAGGTTGCGGAGGACCAGGGCGAACATCCTGAGGTGACAATCGATGAAGAGGCTGGAGAGATCGTAGAGGTTCAGGAGAGCGCATCAGAAACCGTTTCAGTTGCAGAAACGCCGGAGGAGAGCGCCAATCAGCCCTTGTTCATGGAAGAGG
The DNA here is from genome assembly GCA_036384215.1 of Ktedonobacteraceae bacterium. Taxonomy (GTDB): domain Bacteria; phylum Chloroflexota; class Ktedonobacteria; order Ktedonobacterales; family Ktedonobacteraceae; genus Paraktedonobacter. The sequence goes on from DASVMX010000475.1 coordinate 11,739, forward strand.
CAGCACAGAAGCAGGAAGAAGCGGGGGAGATGACGGTCGACAGGCTGGCGCAGGAAGCGGAAGAGGTGAGCGTCGACGAGTTGGAGAAGGAGGCGAATGTTGAGGAGACTCAGGAGCTTGAAGTAGCGAAAAAGGAAGAGATCCAGGAAGGTGAAGCTGTACACGAAGAGGTGGCTCAAGAGCCTGAGGTCGAAGATACAGAGAAGACGCTGGAGCTCAGGCTAAGGCCGCCAGCCAGCCAGGCAGCTCCTGCTAACGGCGAAATTGAGACCGCGGCCATTGTCAACGATATTCTGGACGCAGAAGACGAGCAGGAAGAGCAACTGGCCTGGTACGAATATTTAGACGTGGAAGAGATCTCCGGCCCTGCTATCCCTGCTAAGTCCGCTCAGGACGCCGAAGCGGCCAGGGCCGTGGCAGAACCTGGCGAGGTGGAAGAAGAGACTGAAATTGAAGGCAGGCAAAACTGGAAAGGCTCTCTGGCAGACGAAGAGACCGCGCAGCTTCCGATCACCGGGGTCCAGTCCGAAGCGACCGGCGAAGCCAGAGAGACTATCGTGGCCGATGAAGAGACGCTCGCGCCTGGCACAGCCCGGGAACAGGTCTCGGTGGGAGAGCACGAGGAAACGCTCGCGCCAATCGTCGAGGCCAGAGCATCAGCCGTCGAGGCTCCGCGCGCGCAGCCAGCGCCAGCAGCCCCGGAAGCTCCCCCGAAAAAAATCGGCTTCTGGCGGCGCCTGTTTGGCTTCGCGCGCAGAAAGAAACGCTAATCAGATATTCTGTGAATGGAGCGATGGGCTTTACGTCCGTCGCTCCATTCATGGTTTTTGGCGGAAAGGTCACCTTTTTGGTTCGCTGAAAGGGATTGGAAACGCGCCTCCGGTGTGTTCCCCATTATCCTCTATCCGAATGGGAAGAAGATGCCGGGGGGAATGATGCTGGCCATCATAAGGATGATGACGAGCGCGGTCACGGAGAGCATGCCCAGCGCAATCGGGCGTTCGGATGGGACAGAGAGGAAGATCAGGAAGAAGATCAGGCCGATCACGCCAGCCAGACCCCAGAGGCAAGATGATGCTACGGCGAGTGTCCCAAGCGGGGAACCGGTGTGCAGCAAGTACGAGCTGAGGATGCCCCAGACGAAGAAGGCGGTGGTCAGACTCGCGCCCAGGCTGTAGCGGAACCAGCGGCGCACCCTGGACAACGCGAGCTGGAGCCGCTGCTTGACGATGGCCAGGTTTTGCGGACGGCTGGCAGGGTCCGGGTGCATCATGCTGTTAAGAAGAAGCTGCATGTCAGGCGGAATGGGATGTGGTGCGCGAGAAGGCATCCCCTGGCGCAGTTCCAGGGGATCGCAGCCGGTGAGCAGCGTTTGCAGGGTCGCGCCCAGGCCGTAGATGTCGGTGCGCTGGTCGCTCTGCGCCCGCCCGTACTGTTCGGGCGCGGCGAAGCCTGGCGAGCCCAGCGGGGTGGTATCTTTGGCTTTGCCAGGGCTGAAAGCGCGCGCGATGCCGAAGTCGATCAGGTAGACGCGCCTGTTGCGGGTAATCATGATGTTAGCAGGCTTGACATCGCGAAAGATCAGCGGCGGCTTGCACAGGTGCAGGTATTCGAGAATCAGGCAGAGCGCGATTCCGATGCGCAGGGTGTCCACCAGCGAGCAATAGCCCTTTTCGGTGGAGTTCTGGAGATATTCTTCCAGTGTCTGGCCGGGAATATATTCCATGACCAGATACCAGTGCTCGGGATCGGTGAAATGGCTAAAGAAGCGCGGGATGCCATCGTGCTTCAAGCCTGGCAAAAGCGTTGTCTCGCGGTTGAAGGTCTCGGTGGCCTCGATCACCTGGCGGGACGAGAGATTGCGCAGATTGATCTGCTTGATCGTGACTCTACGACCATAGCGGGCAGTGTCGCGAGCCCTGTAGACGATAGAATAGCCGCCCTGGCCGATCTCGTTTTCGATCTTATAGCGGTTCTGCAACATGGTCCCAGGCGCCAGGATGTCGGATTGCGGCGCTGTGGAGGCTGATCCGGGTGTCACACTGGCCTGACTGGGAGTCACCTGCAAAACAGGCGCAGGCGTGATAGTCACGGGTTTGACAACGGGAGTCGACGCGGGCAGCGATTGCGGCGAGCGGGTCAGCGGCGCCTGGCAGGCAAAACAATGGGTGGCATCACCAGGGTTGGCGGCACCACATTCCTCGCAAAAAAACTCCAGCGATGATTGCTGCATAATCTCTATTCCTTAGTACCGGCCCGCTCTGAACCGTCTATACTGTCTTGCAATTGCCTCTCACAAAAAAACCCTACGCTTAAAAATACGCTGGTTGCCGAGTTTTTGTCTCAGACAACCGGCGTTACGCCTGCCTTACATGATCTGTTTACTTGCTCTTCTATCATAGAAAAATTCTCACCACAACGCAATACCGCTGTACCAAAAACTCACTGATCCACGTACGCGTTCACCTGGCCGCTGGCTCAAGAACGCGGAAAAGGGGGGCGCGGCCCCCCGGTCTGCTGCTGCTGCTGGGGCTGTTGTTGCGAGCGCGCAGGGAAAAGCCGGGGCGGCAGAGAGAGTGTATTGCCAGAGGCAGAAGGCGAAATATTCTGCATATTGACCGGCGGCTGCGGCGGGCGCGAGCCCTGAGGCCCCTGCGGACCATTTGGGCCGAGTGGACTGGTTGGGCCGCCAGAACCACCAGGACCAGGGCCAGGGGAACCGGGCAGAGGCCCGGACGGATTGAGCGGAGCGCCAGCAGAGCCGGGTCCACCCGCGAAGCCTTGTAGGGGTACAACCGGCGGAGCGAATGGGTTTGTCAACCCGCCACTGGGCGTCCTCGCGGGCACGCTCTCCAGATCCTCAACCTGCGCGCGCAAGCCTTTTACCTCCGCGCGCAAAGCCTTCATCTCCAGTTTATCCACGCGCGCGGAACGGGCAGCCAGGGTGTAAAGCAGCAGTGCACCCAGAAAAACCGCGACGAGATAAAGAAGCGCCACCGGAACACCTGGCAAATGCCACACCAATACCGTCAGATCAGTAGAAGAAGTAAATGCCCCCAGATTCTGCACAATGGCATCCAGCGCCAGTATACCCAGTAAAATCAGAAATAGCAGCGCAATGTAAAACACAACCAGGCCTCCTTTGGCACAAGCCTTAAATAGCCATACTTAAATATGTAGTATAGCTAGATGGTGAGCAGATAGCAAGCAAGGTATGCTTAAACAAGTCTAAAGTCATGGACTATCCCAAAAAGAAGTACTCTGCGCGCCCTGGCCTACCAGCAGAGCGCACGTTATCAACACGCCGGCGAAATGCACACCGCCCTCAAAAACGCCTGGAAATAGCGAACACGCCAGATCACGACAGAGGTGCGAATGCGGTGCTGCATCGGCAGACGCCTCAGAGGCTCTGCTCTGACGACGCGGGGCAGGAGAGGTATTGACGATGGGTGAAACATTTCTCCTGTGCCATTCGTATCCAGAGCACAGGAGGGAGTGGCTCTGGCGCTGTTTCGAGGGAGCGACGAGGAGTAAAGGAGAAGAGGAATGCTTACCTACGCACAATACGCGCATCTGACGGTTTACCAGGAGCACCCATTGAACGCTGGCACGCCTTTTGAGATTTTGAGGCGCGCTTTTCTTACGCCCAACGACGCGTTTTTTATTCGTTCGCATGGGACGCTGCCCGTGGTAGAGCGCGAAAGCTATTGCCTGACGGTCACGGGCATGGTCCAGCGGCCTCTGGAACTCTCCCTCGCGGCCCTGCTGGCGCATTTTGAGCAGCGCACCCTCACAGCCACGCTGGTCTGCGCTGGCAGCAGACGCGACGAGCTGGCGGCCATTCATCCGCTGCCCGGCGCAGTGCCCTGGAGCGCGGACCCGATCAGCACCGCCCGCTGGCGAGGCGTGCGCCTGCGGGACGTTTTACAGGCTGCTGGCATAGGAGCCGAGGCCCGCTATGTTGCCTTCCGCGGTCTGGACGAAGCGCGAGAAGAAGGGCAAACCATCCCCTTTGGCAGCTCGATCAGCCTGGAAAAAGCGCTCTCGCCCGAAGTCCTGCTGACCTATGAAATAAACGACGCGCCCCTTACGCGAGAGCATGGCTTTCCTCTGCGCGTCCTCATCCCTGGCTATGTTGGCGCCAGGAGCGTCAAATGGCTGCAGGAGATCACGCTCCAGAGCCAGCCCTCTGACAACTACTTCCAGGACCGCGACTACAAGCTCTTTCCGCCTGCAATCACCGCGGAAACTGCCAACTGGAGCCAGGGGCAGACCCTGGAGGCCATCGCCCTCAACTCCGCCATCTGCTCTCCCCTCGCGGGCGAGACCTGCCGGACCGGCCCCATCAACGTCCGGGGATACGCCATCACCGGGCAGCCAGCGCCCATCGAACGCGTCGAGCTTTCTACCGATGGAGGCGCGAGTTGGACGCCCGCCACCATCACCGACCGTACCGATCGTTGGGCCTGGTGCCTCTGGCAAACCACCCTGCACCTGCCAGCCGGAGACCACCAGCTCACCGTCCGCGCCCACGACAGCGCCGGTCACACCCAGCCCAAGCACGCTCAACCCCTCTGGAACTTCAAAGGCTACGCCAACAACGCCTGGCACAGCGTCCACTTCCGCGTGGTATAGGGATGCACACTGGAAGCGAGCACACCGCAGCCGCGGCTGCGGTGTGCTCGCTTCCAGTGTGC
>DASVMX010000476.1:0-2632 GCA_036384215.1 Ktedonobacteraceae bacterium
GAAAGTGAAGTGTTCTATGCCTTCAAATTACGTAGTTCCCAATATTTACAGTGATATGAGCGATCAGAGCCAGGGGTACTTCGCCTTTCGCTTCTCGTGCCAGATCTGCTACTGGACCATTGATACCAGTCCGATTCGGTCAAAGGTCGCGACGGCGCAAAATGTGATGGACCTTGGCATCGGCATGCTCGGCGGCTTCTGGGGACGCGCGGCTGAAACTGGCGAAAAGATGTATGGCTCGAAGTGGCAGCAAGAACACGCGGACGCGTTGCAAAAAGCCTGGAACGAGATCAAACACCAGTTTCATTACTGTGCCAAATGTCACCTCACTGTCTGCAATCGCTGCTTCAATCCCAAAGTGAATCTCTGCGTCAACTGCGCGCCCGATCTCAAGTCCGACGCGGCCTCTCACATGCACGGGCTGAACATGGATGCCCAGCGCCAGCAGATCGAAGCCAGCTATCGCGCTCCCCAGTTTAACACCGAGGCCGTCCCCTCCGCTGTAGACGAAGACATGCTGCGCCCACCAAAAAATGCCCCCAAACACGCGCCCAATCCCGGCGGCTATCCCGACAAAATGGCCTGTCCCTCCTGCCAGCACATGGGCCTGCCCGGCAAATTCTGCGAGAACTGTGGCACCAAAATAGCCCTGCCGGATCTCTTCTGTCCCCAGTGCTCCACCAAAGTCTTACCCACCACTCGCTTCTGCCCCGAATGCGGCACAAAACTCCAGTAAGCTGGATAAAAACATTCTGTTTAAACTGAGTAAGAATGAGGAAGGGCTCTGACCAAACTTGTCAGAGCCCTTCCTCATTCTTACTCAGTTTAAACAGAATGTTTGCTGAGGATGGTGGTGCAGTGGTAGTTGAGGACGCCCCCGTTGCCGCTGACAAGAATATGATCATGCTTCTCCACCTGGCGCGCGCCTCCCTGGCCGCGAGCCTGGACAATGGCTTCAGAGAGCGGGGTGAAGCCCCACATATAGTAGGCGGAGAGTTCGCCGCCACCTGTGTTGGTGGGCAGTGAGCCGCCCGGCCCCAGCTTGCCATCGGCCACGAAAGCGCCGCCCTCACCTTTGGCGCAGAAACCGTAGTCTTCCAGTGTGACCAGGACAGTATAGGTGTAGCAGTCGTAAAGTTCGCAGATCGAGATGTCCGCGAGCGTGAGTCCGGCCATGTTGAGCGCTCGCTCGCCTGATTGCCGGGCTCCCGTATAGATGCCTGGCTCGCGGTCAGCCTGGCGATTATCCCCCGGCGCGCTCTGACCCATGCCCCAGATATAGACAGGTGGCTGCTTGAGTCCCCGCGCGCGTTCGGCTGAAGTGATGATCACCGCGATGGCACCGTTGGAAACGAGGCAGCAGTCGAAGAGGTGGAAAGGTTCAACGACCATGCGCGAACTGAGATAGTCCTCCATGGTCAGCGGCTTGCGCATCTGCGCCCAGGGGTTGAGTTGCGCCCACTCGCGTTGAGAAACCGCGATGGCACCCAGTTGCTCGCTGGTGGTACCAAAGAGATGCATGTGGCGCCGGGCCGCCAGCGCGTAGCCTGGATTGGCTCCAAAATAACCATAGGCCGCGGGCAAACTCGCCATCCCGCTTACCCTTCGGCTCGCGCCCGCGTAGGACGCGCCCGCCGAGCGCTCCGGCACCAGCGGCGCGTCCGCGTAGAGCAGTACAACCACATGTGCCAGCCCTTCCTGGATCGCCATGCTGGCATACTGGATCATCGTGCCTACGGTCGAGCCATAAGCGTTCATCACATTAAACAGCGCGAGATCCTGAAAACCCAGCGCCATCTGCGTGCGCGGATTCATCTCACCGGACAGATTGGCATTAATCAACAGGCCATCTACCTCCTCCTTGCGCAAACCCGCGTCTTCCAGAGCCAACTGAATAGCCTCGGCGGCGAAATCAACCGCGCCGCGCCCATAAATCTTTCCCATAGCCGTCACCCCCAACCCGGCAAGCGCGCATTTTCCTTTGATACTCATGCTGTTGTGCTTTCTGGCTGACTGACTGGCTTAAATCTGGGCAGGGTAATTTCGTCCGTGAGAACCTCGAAAGTGACCTCCAGGGGCATCCCGATGCGCAACTGATCGTTAGAACAGTCGGCGATGTTGCTGATGATACGCAGCCCTTCAGCAAGGTCAACTTCAGCAATGTTATAGGGCACTTCGCTGGCAAAGCCTGGATGAAAAACCTGGTGCATGAGCACGAAGGAATAGAGCGTGCCCTGCCCGCTGGCCTGCACCCAGCCGATATCCGACCCCAGACAGTTGATACAGCGGGTGTGCACCGGCCACATAAACGCGCCACAGGCGGAGCAGCGCTGGATCATCAGCCGATGCTCCCTGGCGCCCGCGAAGAACGGCTGCGAGGCCTCGTTCGGCACGGGCAGCGGCCTCTTGTACGCGCTGGTCTCTGTACTCATACCTGTGCTTCTCTCTGCTATAAAACAGACCTACCGAGTTTCTATTGTACAACGAGAAGCATAGTCTACAGCAACAGTTCACAACGGGCGTGAAGGCCATCGCTCCATTCACGCAAAAGGAGCAAGAATGGATGTTTTTCTTGTAGGATGTGGCTGGTTGGGCGGCCCCTGGCCGCCCAACCAGCCACAACCTACAAAGT
>DASVMX010000477.1:0-15664 GCA_036384215.1 Ktedonobacteraceae bacterium
CCGCGCCTGGGTCGCCACCTTAGGAGCCGTTGCCGTGCTGCTGATCGCCTTCGCCAGTCTCTTGACCTTTTCTGTGCACAACGAGCCCCCGAACCTGTCCTCTGGTTGGAAGCAGGCACAGAACCAGGAGACGCTCACTGCTCGTGAAAACGCTGCCAACACCGCGCTTGGACACCTGCGCAATGCTCTTGCCGATCTCACCACCGTGGTCAACGAGGGGCGGGATGACCGTGCGATCCGACAAGCCCTGAAGATCGTCTCCCTCTGGACGAGCACGAGCCGAGAAGCGGTCGCTGCGCTCTCACCAGGTCCTGCACGTCAAGCCACTCAGCACAGCCTGAACGAGGTGCTGGCAGAGGAAGATCAGACCCTGCGCCTGCTGCTCGGTCGGGTAGGCTTTTCGATGAAGGTGGCGTTCACGCGTCAACTGGGGATGCTGGGTGATCCCGTGCCCAGGGTGATCCACGTGACGGTGCGAGCTCAGACGAATGGAACGCTCCTGATTACCCTCACGGGGGAGAACTTTGCCTCCCGTGCCCAACTCATGATCGAGGGAAAGCTGACGGGCACCGTGATCCAGAGGAGCGCGAGCCTGCTGGTAGCCGTGGTGAGCAGCGCTCAACGGTCCCCCGAAACGGATACCATCGGCGTGCTCAATCCTGATGGAACCGCCGCTCAGATGAATGATCAGGCATGAACATTCGGTGTCACTCTTGAGTGCAAAGAAAACTGCATGCTTTTTTGAGTACGTTTCCCTGCTAGGAAATGCTCAGCAGTGTAGACCGGCTTCTCTGGCTCTTGCAAGGGTTTAGAGAATTGAGTACATTTCCAGAATGGGAATAATCAGCAGTGAAGATCAGCTTCCCAGGCGCTTAAAGTGGTCTGGAGTGAACCTTATTTCGCGGATGTCCATACGAGGCTGGCATGTTCCGGGCATGGGATCGTTGCGGTGGATTCCTGGTTATTGCATGATTGGGAGGCAGAGGCATTGACACAGAGCATTGCTTTTCACGATAATAGGACCAGTTGATAGGCTCTCTCTGCAAGAAAGGAAGGTTCTCGATCAATACCATCCGTATTCTGCTCTGTGAAGACCAGACCCTCATGCGTCAGGGGCTGCGCACCATTCTCGAACTGGAACCAGACTTTCAGGTCGTTGAGGAGGCCGCTGATGGGGAAGAAGCCGTGAGCAAGTATCGCCAGCTCTGTACCCTGGGCACCTGCCCGGATATTGTGCTCATGGATATCCAAATGCCGAAGATGAACGGGGTGCAGGCGACGGCGGTCCTGACCACCAGCACCCCTGCCGCACGCGTGATTATCCTCACTACCTTTGACTATGACGAGTATGTGTTTGATGCCATCAAAGCTGGCGCGATGGGCTATCTGCTCAAAGATATCCCTGCGGGGGAACTCGCGGCGACGATTCGCCAGGCCTATGCGGGCGAACCCGTGATCCAGCCCAAGCTGGCCAACCGGCTTCTTATCGAATTAGGGCAGAAAGGCCGTTCCCAGGCTGCATCTTCCCGCCCTGCCCAGCAAGACGAACTGAGCCCACGGGAGAGCGACATTCTCCGGTTGCTGGCGCAAGGAGCCAGTAATCGCCAGATTGCCGAAAAACTCGTGCTGGCTGAAGGGACGGTCAAGAATCACGTCTCCAACATACTCAGCAAACTCCACGCCGAAAACCGCACGCAGGCCGTCAACCTGGCCCGCGAACAGAACCTGCTCTAACAGGATTTCTCCCTGGTGAGAGCTGTCTGGCGTAGGGAAATAAACAGGCGTGCTTTTCGGCAGCGCTTCAGGCGCCTGACAGCCATGCCTGCCGTTTTGCTCTTCGTGGATCAGCAGAGTGAGAAAGAGCAAATGTTGATGGCGACAATCTCCCTGTGGTCGCTTGCTTCATATGCCAGGGTGAACGTCATTTTCACAGGTGTCCACGCCGGCGAACCCTTTATCCAGCCCAGCATTGCCAGCAAATTGCTCATGGATGTAGGCCGTAAGGGCCGCGTGCAAATTGGCCAGAGCAGTACCCTCGTCGACGAAGAACTCAGCGGGCGCGAAGCCGAAGTGCTCAAGCTGCTCGCCGCCGGATCCAGCAACCGCGAGATCGCTGAACGCCTGACCCTGGCAGAAGGCACCGTCAAAAACCATGTCTCCAACATACTCAGCAAGCTCCACGCCGAAAATCGCACCCAGGCCGCCAACCTGGCCCGCGAACGCAAATTAATTTCAGTACGGAAAAGTTTTGCTGTTCCAGGTAAAAATTGAGCGGTGACACCGCTCAATTTTTACCTGGAACAGCAAAACTTTTCCGTACTTTGTTTGTGATAATTTTACCCCAGCGCCAGGAAAAAAGAGGGATTTTTGGGCGGCTCGACAGACAACCATTTGTATGGTAGACTCAGTGGCAGAAAATTCAGGTCAGGTAGAGAAGAGGCCGGCAGGGGATCAGGCAAGGATACGATGACACAAACACGGGATTCTCAGGATATCAGGGAAAGCCAGAACCCACAGGCTGGTGGGCAGAGCACGGATGTGGATGGCATCGCCAGACTGGCAACGGCGGCGGAAAGCCTGCTGTTTGTCGCGGGTCGTCCTCTTGAATATACAGAACTGCGCAAGTTGCTGGACACCGATGATACGCGGCTGGCGCGCGCGCTGGATACGTTGAGCGCGCAACTGGAGAACCAGGGCCGGGGCATCCGCCTCCAACGGTTGGGCAGCCAGGCGCAACTGGTGACAGCGCCAGAGAACGCGCGCTACATCGCCGCGCTGCTGGGTTTGCCCATGACCGCCAAACTGACCAGCGCGGCCCTTGAGACGCTGGCCGTGATCGCTTACAGGCAACCGATGACGCGCGCGCAGATCGAAGCGGTGCGCGGGGTCAACAGCGACCGCGCCCTGGCAAGCCTGCTGCAACACGGCCTGGTCAGCGAAGTTGGCCGCGCCCAGACCGTCGGGCGTCCAGCTCTCTTCTCCACCACCTCCGAATTTCTCCAACAATTTGGTCTGACTACCCTGACTGAGCTTCCCCATATTGAGCAGGCCGTGTTAGAGAGCCAGAACGGCCACCAGGCTTCAACAGCCGTACAGCCCGCCATTCCCGGCCTGGAAGCCAGCTCACCCGAGGAAGCAGCTCAGATCATCTCATCCGATGAAGAGTCCGCGCGGACCATTATTCCCGAGGAGGCGTCGGAGGCCAGTTTATCAGACGGAGACGTGTCACAGGCCATCTTACCCGAAGAAGCGCCAGAGCAAGGCTCAGAGCCAGCGGAAAGCGCGTCTGAGGGTGAGGTTGAGCGTTCACTTGAGGCGGAGACAGAATAAGATGCGTATTGGACGCCATATGCCCTTGAATGGAAACGCCATCAAGGCCGCGGCACAGGCTCAAGAGATCGGGTGTAACGCCATCCAGATCTTCGCCAGTAATCCCACGGCCTGGAGCCCCACACGCGGTGGGGAAGAGGACTGCGCGGCTTTCGCGCAGGCCGCGCGCCAGTATGATCTCGCGCCTGTTGTCCTGCACGCGCCGTATCTGATCAACCTGGCCGCGCCCGATGGTATCGTCTGGGAGAAATCCATCGCCCTGCTGCGCTGGACCCTCCAGCGCGGGGCGCTGCTTGGAGCCACGTCCGCTGTGCTCCACGTTGGCAGCCACAAGGGCGCGGGCGTGGAAGCTGGCGTAGAGCGCATCGCGCAGGCCATCGAACGTATTCTACCCGAAACTCCGCCAGAAGTCAGGCTCCTGCTCGAAAACAGCGTTGGCGCTGGCAATACTCTGGGCGGCCCCTTCGAGGAACTCGCGCAGGTGCTCGACCGCCTGCCCGCCTATGCCACGCGCCTGGGCGTCTGCCTTGACACTGCCCATCTCTGGGGCGCGGGCCACGATATCTCATCCCCCGTCGCCGTTCAGACCGTTCTCGACAGCTTCCATAGCCTCATCGGTCTGCCGCGCCTAAAAGTCCTGCACCTCAACGACACTGAAAAATCGCTGGCCAGCCATCGCGACGTACACGCACGCGTTGGCGAAGGCATCATCGGCAACGAGGGACTCAGCGCCCTCCTGCGCGATCCGCGCCTCGCCCACGTCGTCGTCCTCCTCGAAACCCCTATCCAGACCGACGACGCAGGCAAAGAAGACTGGGAACACGACAAAGCCCACCTGGAACGCGTGAAATTGTTGATGTAATGGTATACTCCTCACCAGTTTGCCACGCTGGAGGGAGAAGAAAATTGTTCCGCCTCGAATTGAGTGCCGGGGTTGGTGCTGGTTCCTCCTTCGAGCTGGAAGGGTCCAAGACCTGTGCGCATCTCTTGAATAATCGCGGCCAGGCGCCTGGCGAGAGAGTTAATCTCGACCGCGAAGCTGCCTGCCTGGCGCACAAATTCCTGATACCGGGCCTCGCTGACGCTCTCCGCGGATTCCAGCGAACCCTGTTCCCGGCTGGTCAGCGCGGCATCCAGTCTGGCAAAATTATTCGTCGCGTTAAGCTGGGTCTGGCGCAGTTCCCGCGTGAGCTTGCGCAAGAGTTGCTCCAGAATACCCAGTTCCTGGTACTGCGCCTGTGTCGCCTTTTTACCCACATCCGCGCCAGGTACACGCGCGCCGGAAAGCGACTCGCTCAACCGGCCAAGCGCCATGCTGGCGCGCTCTACGGTTTCATTTGTGCTGGCCAGGCGCTTCTCCAGGTCGCCGCGCGTCAGTTGGAGCAGCGCGTCCTGGCCAGCTTCAGCCGGAGACTGCGCGGAGAGTGCTGGCTGCCAGTTCACTTTATACAGGCCAGGGCGCAGAGGACCGCTGCCAGGCCTCGCCAGAGGCCCGGTGGCTGGCGCTGGCTCCTGGCTCTGGGTGCGAGGTGTGGACAGATCACGCAGCTGCGCGCGCACCAGCGAAATAAACGTCCCTGAGCGCTCCTGGCTCTGGCGCGACGACATCCAGTTGTTCAACAATAGCCTGGCTGCGTAGAACAAAACGCCGGAAGCGCCCGACCGTGAAGTTAAAGGCATTGGCCAGCATACCAATGGGATCGTTGCTGACCGTCGCGCTGATGCGCAGATCACCGGCGTTCACAATCCTCATATCCGAGAAAAGGTGCTCAGCCGCCCCGGTAAGCGCGTCGCGCTGCTGGCGAGTCTCCTGTAGCAGAGTTACAATCGTATCGACCATCGAGTTGACAGCCACTGAAACCTCGGCAATTTCATCGCGCCCGGCCACCTGCACGCGTTCGCTGATACGGCCCTCTTCCACGGCGCGCGTGACCCGCTGGAGATGACGCAGGCGGCGCACCAGGGTATCCGAGATAAACCAGCCTACCAGCGCGATCAAAACGAACGCGCAGGCTACAGCGATCAAGGTTGTTAACAACTCGTTGTGAATCTCGACATTGGTCGCGTCATCCACCGCCGAGGCCAGGCGATCATTAAGCTGGATCAGCGAGTGGATCGCGCTCAGGGCATCCGCGTTTGTCGGCTCCCCCTGCTGCTGCAAGACAAGCTGCGCGTTTTTGAGGTTCACAGGCGTGATTTTAGAACCCGAGAGATAGCTCAGAATGTCTCGCTGCGCGGACTGGAACACCTGCCAGGTACGCTGGGTACTGCTGGTCAGCGTACGCTGCTGCTGCGCCAGGCTGCCTGCTCCGGCCTCGTTCAAAAAAGCCATCTGATCGGCGCGCTGCTCCAGCAGATCCTGCTGTACATAGGTGTTGAGCGTCTGTGTATACAGGTTTGCCAGATTCGCGAGCGCGGCCTGATCTCCCACCAGTGTCTCGTGCGACGGATTGGGCGCGCCCGCGTCATCCACGGTCTGGTGTAGCTTTGAACTCATCAGTTCCAGAAAACTGCGCCCCGTCGTCAGGGAGGTGTTGACCTGCAAAAGATGATGATAGAAGTCCGTTTGCTTGCTCAGCGATTGAGATCGCTCGATACCGACCACGCCCGAGGCCAGGCCCGCGACCAGGGCCGCGATGATAAAGCCCAGCGCCAGGCGTCCGGCAATTGGCAGATCAAGAAATAAGTTGCGCCCCGTGTAGCTGCGGCTCATATGTTAAACCTTTTTCTTTCTTTCACATCGTATGGAACACTTAACGCTCTCGCCGCGGGTAGATTCGAGGACAGGAGAGGAAACTTTAACTCGGAAATAGGGAAGTAGTGCAAAGCCGTTACCTGTGGCTGAAATTGGGATGTGAGCATAAAGTTCAGAAAGGCATCAATCAGAGCGCCATTGGTCTGGTTGAGCGTGTTGAGCGTGTACATATGCTCGTAGCTCCAGAAAGTGTAATGACCCGACTCGATATTCTCCAGGCTCGCGGACGAGCCGTTGATCGCAACAGGCTTGACCTGCGCGTTCAACACCGAAGCAGCCAGGTAACCGATGGCTCCGGGCGTCTGAGCCACCCTGGTCACCACGTCTTGCGAAGAGCTGATCGTTGTCAGGCTACCCAACTCATCGCGCCCCCCCAGCACATAGCGCCTGAAAGTCGCGCGCGTGCCCGAGGTTGCCGGGCGCACAATCGGCACAATTGGCAGATCAGGGCCTCCCAGTTGGGACCAGTTGGTGTATTTTCCCGTGGCAAATATATCGATGATTTCAGACGTTGTCAGGCTGGCGAGATTGACATCGGACGAAACAATCATCGTAAAGGGGATCACGCATACCAGGTGGTCAGTCAGATTGGGATCCGGGTAGATCGCGGGGTCCGCGTAGATATCAGAGTCGCCAATGTCCACTTTGCGTGAATTCACATCATTGAGCCCGGTCAGACTTCCGCCGCCGCTCACATTCACGTGTACTCCCGGATATTGCGCCTCAAAAGAGGTCGCGGCCTTGCTCACCAGCGGCTGGAGAGCCGTCGAGCCATCTACCTTAATTGTTCCCCTCAACGGAGCAGGTGAGCCGCCAAAAGGTGTGGCACACGCCGCAAGCAACATCACCAGGCCAATCATTAAAGCCAGCACACGCGCAAGCCGGGCAAGACGTTTTATCAGAGACAGCCTACGAAACACATAGCAAATACTCACACATGCTCTCCCCTCTATACAAACAGCTCCCAGACCATGTGATATCAAACCCATAAAAATAGCTTGTTCCGCGCAATCGGTTTGACATTACCAGTCCGCAAAATACACAAATTTTAGTAAACGACCAAAAACCTGTTCTTTCTCATACTTATCTTGCTGTATTTTTGTTAAGATCAAAGCTCAAGAGTGTAATAACCACGTAAACAATTCTTTAAAGATATGTTAAAAGGACATTCTGAGAAAGCTTGCGCCTGTGGCGCTCGCCCGGAGGAGAAAAGAAAGGACGAACGCCACAGGCGCAAGCTTTCTATCTATTTGAAACCTGGACGGGAAGATGTTCTACGCCATAGCCGAAGAAGCTCTGAATTGGCTGGAGGGGGACCGAGCGCTCGCGCTGGAGTTTGGGGAAGCGCTTAAGCAGGCACTCAAAGGCAACTTTGCTTTCCAGACGCGCCAGGGGGGCGCCGAGGCAGATATGAATGCCATTGCCAAAGGCCAGGTGACGATTCGGACTGCGCCTGATGTCAAAGGTTTCGGCCCTGGGAAATTGTTGCTCATCGCGGTTGGCCGCTGCGATCCACAGGAAAACTGGCTGGTTGGCCTTGATCTGCTTGCCTTCAATTGAGGCATCAGTGGTGGGCACGCGGCTGATGCGCTGGACCGGAGAGCGGAAACGCAGCACTTCTTCGAGAGCGCCCGGCAGCAGCGCGCGGTCAGAGCGGATCTCTGCCAGCGTCTCTGGATATTCGTCGAAGCACAGAACCGCGTTACCGATCAAATTCGTCGTCGTCTCGTTGCCCGCGACCAGCAGCAGGACGCAGAAATCGATGATCTCATTGTTCGTCAACGGCTCACCATCCAGGCGCGCGGCCAGCAGATCGCTGACAAGGTCGTCCCACGGCATCTTGCGCCGCTGCGCAACAACCCCCTGGAAGTAGCGATCAAGCTCCTCAAGGCTGGCCTGACTGCGCTCCAGCGAATCGCTAACCACGTCATCTGACCAGCGTTTAAACTGGTCGCGCTCCTCCGGCGGGACCCCAAGCATCTCGGCAATGACAATTACTGGCAGCGGATAAGCCAGGTCGCTGATGATATCAATCCTGCCATTTTTCACGCCCGCGTCCAGCAGTTCATTGACAATTGCTCGCATGCGGTCCTCTATGCGGCTGATGGCGCGCGGCGTAAAAGCCTGCGAGACCAGAGCGCGTAGAACATTATGGCGCGGCGGATCGAGAGACAGAATGCTGGTCCTCTGCCTCTCATTCAGCAACTCACTACCACGTTCTGAAGAGAACTGCGTGGGATTTTTTAGAATGGTTAGAATGGTTTGGTAATCGAAAATCTCCCAGATTTGCGCTTGCGGGTCGAAATGCACTGGATCTTTCTCGCGCATCTCGCGATACCAGGGAAATGGATTTAACCCCATCTTAGAAACCGAGCGCTCGCGCGCGATTGCTCTGACATCGACCTTGCCCATGACTCTCGCTCCTCTCTCTGCACTTTATTTGTTCGCTACAACAACCACTTGCATACGAAAATTCATACATTCAGAGTATAGCTACCTTCACAAACTATCTTTTAAGCAGACCCTCCGCCCTGGATATGAATCATCTCCGATTTTGAAACCATTGGCAAACCCCTTGCGCCGCTGCGCGGCGCTCTTTTCGTGAAGGATGTGGCTGATTGGGCTGCCACGGGCAGCCCAATCAGCCACATCCTTCACCTGCTGGGCGAAGCACCACAGGCGCTGAGGAGTCTAGATGAGAATTTACCAACGGTATCTTCTGAGGTCGCATAAAAACCTCATACAGAGTGGTACGCTTCCAGCGCATGACGTTTCATTTTCTGGCATGACTCATGTATAGAAAGACGAGTCAGGGTCCCCACCCTATCGTTAAATCCATGAGAGCCGGAAGCGCTCCAGGACGCGGCGTACCGCTCCCTGCTTCCAGAAATCTTCAATGCCAAACTGGCGTGCTGCCCAGATGTAGACGAGGATGCCAGCGGGCAGTTCCAGGATAAGTTTGAAAACCGCGAGAATCGTGCCTCCAATGCCCAAGCTCTGCGAAGTCGTCGTGTTAAAGAGCAATTCGAGCAAGAGACGCAGGGCAACCAGAGTCAGGCCCATGGCCAGGGAGGCCAGGAGCACGCGCCCGGCGAAGCTGGCCAGTTTGCGCAGGCCCAGCATGCCGATCTTTTTCTGCAAAAGATAGAGCAACACCGCGGCTTCCAGCAGACCCGCTACCGAGGTGGAAAAGGCCAGGCAGCCGAGCCCCCAGGACGATCCCCACTGAGCAGCATGGGCAACTTGCAGCAGAATCAGGCTGAGCACAATTTTAAGCACAAACTGAGCCACGCTGATGATCACAGGCGTCTTACTATCGCGCAAAGCGTAGAATGAACGAGTCAGAATCTCAACACAGGCCAGGCCAGCCAGGCCGAGGGCAAAAAAGGCCAGTGGCACCGAGGTGGCAGTCGCGCTATTCAGGCTAAACGCGCCGTGCTGGAGCAGTACCTGAATGATAGGCAGGCCCAGCACCATCAGGCCAATGCTGGAGGGAATCGACATAAAAAGGATGCTGCGCAACGTATCCTCGATGATCTTGCGCACGCGGTCCAGGCGTCCCAGCGTCACATTCTCGGCCATGGTCGGAAAGGCCGCAGTCGAGACGGCCATGCCAAAGATACCCAGTGGCAAAAGGACCAGTTGCAACGCCTGGTAATACTGGGTAATCAGACCCTGCTGCTGTTGCTGCTGGGCAAGAAGAGGTCCAACCGCCAGGAGCAAGATCAGGCCACGATCGACAAAGGTCGAGAAATAGAGCATCGCCGCGTTTAAGACGCGCGGGAGCATCTGGCGCCCGATCTGGATGACTCCAGGATGCTTCCAATCGAACGAGAAGGTATACTGCATCTTCTCTTTGCGCACGCCGGGAATCTGCACGCCAACCTGGAGCACAGCGCCTAGAATCACGCCAATCGTCGCGGCGTAAACTGAGAAGGTGAGAAATGCATCAGAGCGGCCAAAAAAAGTCAGCAAGAAGCCGGGGAGCAGGCCGATAATCAAGCCCACGTTATACAATACCGTGCCAATCGCTGGTAGCAGAAAATTCTGGCGCGCGTAGAGCACCGAGTTGATAATCACGCCGCCGCCCATAATAATCGATTGCAAGAGCATGATACGTGTCAGGGTGATGATCAAGCTCATCTCAGCGGGATGAACGTTCGGATTATAGAGCGGAACCAGCCAGGGAGCCAGGATAATGGCGATCAGCGCCAGCACGCACATAATGGCCAGGGCCAGGTTGAGCGCCGAACTGGCCACGCGCCAGGCTGTTTTCGCGTTCTTCTCGCCGAGCATATAATGGGTAAAGACCGGGATAAACGCGGAGCTGAGCGCGCCGCCCGCGATGACGTTAAAGATAAGGTCGGGAATCAGAAAAGCCTGCAAATAGGCATCCGAAGTCACAGAGGTGCCAAACACATAAGCAAACAGCGATGTACGCAGCAGCCCTAAAATGCGTCCAATGACAAAAGAGCCGGTCAGAATCATGGTCGCGCGGGCCATAACGGCCTTCTGCCTTGAGCCTGTATCCTGAAGCCAGTGCGGTGCGGACTCCGGCGCGGCGAGCGAGACAGCAGGGTATGGTTTGCTGGGCAAGGAGAGCAGCCCGGAAGGGCCACGCTGAGAGAACGGCGTGGTAGGCATATCCTCGATGCTCATGCTCGCCGGCGGAGCCTCCATCGAGTTTGATTGTGATCCTCCCCAGGGCAGTGCCTGAGAGGTCGGGAAAGCTGGTGGTAGTTCGGGCGCGGCTGGCGCGCTGAATAGTTGCGAGAGTAAGGAAGCTGACTTGCCATTCTGCGCCCGCGCCTGGCTCGAACCCTGGATGGTATTGGTCATGTCGCGCTGCCCGCCCTGCTGGCGGCGCATCCGTTCAGCGCGCAACTGTTGCAGGCGCGTCTGGCGCAAAACTGGCAAGGGCTGAGAAGGCTGGGGCGCGTTAAAATACTGGTATTCCATGCCCTGGCCATAGCCAAGGCTCGATCCCATATCCAGCAGTTCCTCGTATTGCGCCGGCACAGGCGGCTCAGGTTCTTGATACTTTGTCTGAGCTGACAAAGGAGGCTGTCCCGTTGGGATAGGCGGAACCAACAATGGGCCCGAGGTCATTGGCAACGTCCCTGGCGGCACAGATAGCGGTCCCGAGTTCATCGGTAATGAGCCTGGCGGCACCGGCAATGGTCCCGAGGGCATGCCAAAGGCGCGCAGCGAACGAAATGGCGCGGGCGTAGAGGACGCCGGCGCGGCTGGCAGAACGCCAGAGGCCGGCGGTAATGACTGCGGGGGGACAGCAGGCGAAGGCGGCGCAGTAAAAGCAGTTGCGTCAGATTCCTCCTGCTCATACTGCCAGCCATAATACGGCTGCTGCTGTTGCTCTGGAACGCCCCCCGGCTGAGACAGCGGTTTATATTGTCCTTCGTTTCCCACAATGATCACCCAAAAATATTCTTACGATGAATTCCGACATGATAATTCGCGCAGGTCTGTATCGCGCTCGTCAACGAGCGGGGTCAGGCACCAGATAGCAAGGATTCTCCGTGAGCTGTACCTGGCCTTGCAAGACACACGGCCCAGGTCCGCCACCAAGCATACCATAGTAGCCAGGATTTCACCAAATTAAACCCCCGAAAGTCATAGAGCATCACCCTGTAGTTCAGCCAGATACGCCTGATAGCGCCGGGGAAAAGCTCGCACCCAATCACATTGCTCTTCTCTTTCTGGCACGTTATAGCCACGCGCGGAAGAGAGGAGTTTGCACGCCTTTTCAGGGGTAAAACCACTGAGCACCAGCACGCTGGCCGCGATCAGCGCTGAACGGCCCAGGCCCATCCAGCAGTGGACCGCGACATGCTTCCCCTGCGCCAGGGCGCTCGTAAGATCCTCAAGCAAGGCGATGGTGTCGGCGGAGAATGGGGGTACGCTATGGTCCTGAATAGGATATGTACAATAGATCATACCCTGGCTCTGGCAAATTTCGGCCTCGTTTTGCAGAGCCAGTTCGGACACCTCGCCAGACGTGAGCAGGGACACCAGGATATCCACCCCCTCAAAATACAACTCCTGCATTTCAGTGGCCAGATGGTCACCACCGCGCGGATGGGGCATAATGCTGAGTCTTCCAACTGGCAGTTTTCGCACAGAATAGAGACGGACAAGCGCGGACATCGATCTTCCTCCTTGAATTCTCTGTCATGACGAAAAAACGAACGGGACAATCTCCCGCTGCGGCATAGCAAGAAGCCTCGGAAGCTAGCTCCGAGGCTGCCCAACCTCCTCAATTTCCTCACCAGAACGCACTGTTTGCTTCAAAGCTTCACCCAAAAGGCCAGCAACAATAAGCCGCCTACAATAAAGAACGTTGTATAATCGGCGCGCCCAAACCTTTTTTCATACAGGCGCGTCTGGTGCCCATCTACCTGATAACCGCGGGCGTCGAGCGCGGTCGCCAGGTCAGCAGCGCGGCGCAGGGTATTGCGTAGAAAAGCAACCAGCAGGGCCAGCCCGCTGCTCAGACGATCGCGTGGTGAGCCGGTGCTAAAACTGGCCCCGCGCGCGGCCTGGGCTTTAAGCAATTGCTCGAACTCTTCAAACAGCGTGGGGATAAAACGCAGGGCGATCAAGGTCATCAGCGCAAAGTCATCCACCGGCAAACGCAGCCAGCGCAGGGGAGTGAGCAGCATGGTCAGGCCTTCAATCAACGCTATCGGCGACGTGGTCATGGTCAGCAGAAGCGAGCCGGGGTAGAGCACGAGGAAGAGCAGGACGAAGATGCTGGAGGTCCAGAAGGTATCGACGGTGATCATATAAGCCAGGCGCGGAGTGGGATAGGGAGGCTGAGCAAAATAGGCAAAAACCGCGGTTGAGCCCAGAGCCAGCACTACCCAGACGATCACCAGGCGCGCCCGCCTGAGCCCACGGCGAAATTTTGGACGCCGCAGAGCCTCCAAGGGCAAACGCGAGAGCAGAAGATAGGCCACAACCAGCCCTGCCAGGGTCAGAGCCACACTGGAAAGCAGCGCGGGGGTGAGCATGAGAGGCGGCAGGCTATAGAGTACCTGGCCATTCCCCGGCAGAATGACGTGCGCCGGTATCAACAGGGTGAGGATCGCACTAAACAGGACAATGAGCAAAAGCAGCCACATGCGGCGGGCAATTTCGAGCACTGAAATCCCCGAACAGGCCACGCCACACACGATCAGCAACAGCGCCATCCCGTACGGTGCGAGGTGTCCGTAAAAAAAGAACTGATCGATCAGGAGCGCGCACAGGCACATCACCATGGCCAGCAGCTTGGTTCTGGCCTGGAGACGATGCAAGAAGCTGGTTCCTGGATAATAGACCCCGAACGAGACATTTTTGAGCAACATTGATCCTATCCTGTATTAGTTGAGCGCGTCCAGGCGCTTGACGCGCGCGAGGTACGCAAAAGCTTCTTCGATGGTCATCACATCAGCGGGGACAGGCAGGCCGCGCTGGCGCAGGTGCCTGAGCAGCTCGCTGAGTGGCGGCGGCGCCAGGCCGTAGTCACGCAGTGCTTCTGGCCTGGCAAAGACCGCCCGCGGCACTCCCTGTAGTACCAGGTGGCCATGATGCAGGACAAAGAGCTGATCGGCCAGCGAAGCCACTTCAGCCATATCATGGGAGATCAGCACAACGGTAATCCCCTGTTGACGCAGATTCTGAATGCACTGATAAAATTCCTCTTTCCCCTCGGCATCCAGGCCCACTCCCGGCTCATCCAGAATCAGAATCTCCGGGCGCATAGCCAGCACTGTAGCCAGGGCCACGCGCCGCTGTTGCCCGCCGCTGAGTTCAAAGGGCGAGCGATGCCCGTACTCCCGGTGCGGCAGACCCACCATCTCCAGGGACTCGACCACGCGCTCGCGAATCTCCGCACGCGTAAGGTGCAGGCGCTGGGGGCCAAAGGCGATGTCCGCGAAAATCGTGCGCTCAAAGAGCTGGGCCTCGGGAAACTGGAACAGCAGGCCCACGCGCCGGCGCAGTCTGAGCAGGTCCGCGCCGGACAGACCGACTTCGACCCCATCGATTTTCACCGAACCGCTGGTAGGCACAAGCAGGCCATTAAAATGCTGGACCAGCGTCGACTTGCCCGAGCCGGTCACGCCGATGATCGCCGCGCAGGAGCCGCGCGCGATCTCCAGGCTGACATTGAGCAGCGCGGGCCGGCGCAGCGCGGCATCACGTTTCGCGGCATAGGTATATGATAGATCCTGGACCTGAATAATCGGATCATTCATGGCATTAGCTCCCGCGCAATAGCCTCTTCAGTCAACGCCTCTGGCGAGAGCGCCCGGCCCGCCGCCCGTAAGCGGGCGGCCAGTTCCAACGGCTCAGGGATAATCAATTTTAAGGCGCGCAAGCGCTCAAGGTCGGCAAAAATCCGCGCGGGCTGGCCCTGCATCAAAATACGTCCCTGCTCCATGACCAGAATGCGTTCGGCCTCCATAACTTCCTCCAGCAGATGTGTGACATGAATAATCGTCAGGCCATATTCCCGGTGCAGGCTATGTAAAAGCCGTACAATCTCCTGGCGCGAGAGCGGATCAAGCTGCGACGTGGCCTCGTCGGCAATAATACAGCGCGGGCGCAGGGCCAGTACACTCGCGATAGCCAGGCGCTGGCGTTGACCACCGGAAAGACGCTGCGGTGCCTGTTTACGCAGATGCGCCAGCCCGACAGCTTCCAGGGCGCGGGTAACTCGTTCAGCAATCTGCTCAAGCGGCATGCCGCGCACCGTCAACGCCCAGGCCACATCATCTTCGACAATGGTCGCGATAATCTGGTTATCAGGCTGCTGAAAAATCATGCCCACGGCCTCGCGAATATGTCGCTGATATCCCCGTTCACGTGTATCCATGCCCGCCACCATCACATGCCCGCTCTCAGGCGTGAGCAGCGCATTGCAATGGCGAGCAAGCGTCGACTTCCCGCTGCCATTGTGACCCAACACTGCCAGGTACTCCCCTTCTCGCACCTGGAGATTGAGATCCAGCAAGGCCGGACGGTTCTGCCCGCCCACACGTGGATACCTGTAGGTCACATGCTGAAAATTGATCAGTGGTATCTTGCTCATCCTTTTCCCCTGGCCTCCCTCTCTAATCTGCGCTGGCGCAGGCGGGCAATATTCAGACGCCGCACCTCACACGTGAGATGATACAGCACAGGCACGCGCGCAGGCTCGCTCCAGGACACAGATGTCCGCCTGAAGAACAGGTGAGCGACAAGCCAGCGTGTTCGCGCAACCAGGCGGCTCGCCAGCTTGAGCAGCCAGACCAGGAGCGCGAGCAGCCAGCCCTCCAGCAGATAGCCAGGGAACGGGCGCACCTTGTATCCCAGCACACGCAGGAAAAAATTCACGACGAAATACACGCCCAGCACCAGCGGGACACAGATCAGGCAGGAGAGGAAATAATAGTAGAGCAGCCAGTGCTGAAACCCCCACTGCACAAAGCGGTCGACGAGTGGAAAAAGCCAGCCCTGCCAGAAGTTGTCCAGGTGCAAGAAACCGAAGAACAGCCCGGCCACGCGCGTAGACGAGGCATACGAGAGATGCAGAGT
>DASVMX010000478.1:0-12157 GCA_036384215.1 Ktedonobacteraceae bacterium
GGGTGGGGAAGAGAAAGATCTTGCAACAGCCCTGACCATTTGGGGCAGGCTACTTGACTTTAAGAAGCAATCTTGGTATGATGATTATACAATTTTTGAGTCGATCACCTGGGGAGTAAAAAGCGCTTGAACAGACAGACATACACGCCGATTCAGTCGCAAAAAGTGTTTGAGCGAGTGGCGGTACAGATTGAGCAGCGTATTCTCGCGGGCGAGTTGCGCAGTGGTGACCGGTTGCCGACCGAGCGAGAGCTGGCGGAGCAGTTTCAAGTAAGCCGGACAGCGGTGCGCGAGGCGCTCAAGATTCTGGCGCAAAAGGGGCTGGTCGATATGCGACCGGGCCGGGGGACGATGGTCATTGACGGGGCGAACGAGGCATTGCGCCACTCTTTGGGTCTGGTGATGCGTTTGAAGCTGGGAGAAGTAGGCGGCTCGAACATGTTGATAGAGGTACGCGAAATTCTGGAAGTCGAGATCGCAGGCCTGGCAGCCGCACGTGCTACTGAGATCGAGGTCGCCGCGATGCGCGAGGCCGTGCAGGTTATGGACGCGAGCCTGTGCGACGCGGACGCGTTTATCGTGGCTGACAATCAGTTCCACGAGGCGCTGGCACGCGCGACCCAGAATCCCCTGATCCTGGCGCTGGTCAACTCCATTGTTGGCCTGCTGAGCGAGCAGCGCAAGCAGATCTTCAGTACGGAGGGTGGTCCCCTGCGTGGTCAGGTGCATCATAAAAATATTCTGGATTGTGTCATCCGACACGATGTAGAGTCTGCGCGCATCGCGATGCGCGCGCATTTGCGCCAGGTACGCATCGATGTGGGCGTGCCGGGGCAATAAGCAGCGTTGTTGTCTTATCCACGTATTTTTTGTCGGAGGTAATACATGGCGAAGCTTGGATATATCGGCCTGGGTGCCATGGGGAGCCGCGTCGCAAAGCGGCTGCTGGATGCCGGCCATTCCGTAATCGGATATAACCGTACGAAAGAGAAGGCGCTCTGGTTGTTGGACGCGGGGATGAGCTGGGGGGAGTCGCCGCGAGCGGTCGCGGAAGAGGCGGACATTCTTTTTTCCATGGTCACGGATACCAGAGCCCTGTACAGCGTTGTCGAGGGTGAAAACGGTATTCTGGCTGGTCTGAGCGCGGGTAAAGTGTATGTTGATATGAGCACGATCAGTCCCACGGCTTCCAGGCAACTGGCCGAGCGTGTGGCCGAGCGGGGCGCGAGCATGCTGGATTCGCCTGTTTCGGGCAGTGTGATAACCCTGGAGCAGGGCAACCTCTCGCTCATGGTGGGCGGCGACAGGGCCGTGTATGAGCAGATCAAGCCGATCTTGCTGGCCATTGGCCCCAAGATCACCTACATGGGTGATAACGGCCAGGCAGTGTTGATGAAAGTGGCCATCAACCTCAATCTCCAGGTGCAGATCATGGGCTTTTATGAAGGCCTGGTGATCGCCGAAAAAGCCGGTATTCCCCGCGAAGTGGCCATGGAGGCGCTGCTCAACAGCGTAATTGCCTCGCCCTCGCTGAAGTACCGTACCCCCTTTATTCTCCAGAAGCCCGACGAAGTCTGGTTCAACGTCAACATGATGCAGAAAGACATGCTGCTGGCGCTGGAACTGGGGCGCGAACTGGGGGTTCCCCTGCCGATGGTTTCGACCAGCAATGAATATCTCACAGCCGCGCGCGCGTTGGGCCTGGCGCACGAAGATTTCGCTATTGTTTACGAGGTTCTGGCGAAAATGGCTGGCCTCGAAAAATAGATCGCACCGTATTTTCACCTTTTTTCATCGGTTGATGGAGCAACAACATGTCGCAAGCAAAGGCATCGAAAGCAGGCAAAGAAGCTGAAGAGAAGCTTTCTCAGGGAGAAGCGGACCGCTGGCTGGCTTTGTACGAGCAGATGCTCACCATTCGTATTTTTGAAGAACATGTCAATCAGTTGTATATCACGGCGAAAATGCCGGGCCTGGCTCACCTGTATACTGGTGAGGAGGCGATAGCCGTTGGTGTGTGCGCGGCCCTGCGCCGCGATGACTACATCACCAGTACGCATCGCGGGCATGGACATTGCCTGGCCAAGGGCGCGTCGGTGGATCGCATGTTTGCCGAACTGCTGGGCAAGGCCGCTGGCTATTGCAAAGGCAAGGGCGGTTCCATGCATATCGCGGACCAGGATACCGGCAATCTCGGCGCGAACGCCATTGTTGGTGGCGGCGCGGGCCTGGCGACCGGGGCCGCCATGTCGAGCAAGATGCGCGGCAGCGACCAGGTCGCGGTCTGTTTCTTTGGCGATGGCGCGCTCGGCCAGGGCGTGCTCTACGAGTTGATGAACATGGCCGCGCTGTGGAAATACCCCGTGATCTACGTCTGTGAGAACAACTATTACAACGAATATACCCACAATTCCGAAACCACTGCTGGCAGTATGCTCGGCAGGGCCGAGGCCTTTGGCGTATACGGCGAGATGGTGGATGGCCAGGACGTGCGCGCGGTTGAGGCCGCGGCTCAGCGCCTGGTAGCGCGCGCGCGTAAGGGTGAAGGTCCGGCGTTCCTGCTCTGCGACACCTATCGCTACCACGGGCATCACGTTGGCGATGTGTCTCGCTCCTACTACCGTTCCAAAGAAGAAGAAGAAGCCTGGAAGGCCAATCGCGATCCGCTGAAGATCCTCAGAGGCTGGCTGATTGAGCAAGGTGCCGCCAGCGCGGAGACATTCGCGCAGATCGAGCAGCGTGTCGAGGCCCAGGTTTCCGCGGGCGAGCAATTCGCGCTCGACGCCCCTTATCCAGATCCCAGCGAGGTGGCACAAGATGTCTATGCCTAGTACTACTATCAGCCAGCAGAGCGGCCAGGGTGTGCGCGAGATGACCCTCGGCAAGGCCATCAACGAGGCGCTGGCGGAGGAACTGCGCCGCGACCCGCGCGTCTTTATCATGGGTGAAGACGTGGCCGAAGCCGGCACGCCTTTCAAAGTGCTTTCCGGGCTGGTCGAGGAGTTTGGTCCCGCGCGTATCATCGATAGCCCTATCTCCGAGGCAGGGATTACCGGCCTGGGCGTCGGCGGCGCGATGACTGGCATGCGCCCGATTATCGACCTGATGTTTGGCGATTTTATCGCCCTGGCCATGGACCAGATAGTCAACCAGGCGGCAAAGATTCACTATATGTCCGGTGGCAAGCTCAAGGTGCCGCTGGTCGTGCGCACCACGCTGGGAGCCACGCGCCGCACAGCCGCGCAGCACAGCCAGAGCCTGCACGCCTGGGTCAGCCACATTCCTGGCTTGAAGGTTGTGCTGCCCTCGACGCCTTATGACGCCAAGGGACTGCTCAAGACGGCCATTCGCGACGACAACCCGGTGGTCTTTTTTGAAGACAAGATGATGTATCAGCTGAAAGGCCCGGTGCCTGAGGGCGACTATAGTATTCCCTTTGGCGTCGCTGATATCAAACGCGTGGGCAGCGATGTCACGATTGTCGCTACCAGCAGCATGGTCCAGGTCGCCCTGGCCGCGGCTGAGATCCTGGAAAAGCTCGATATTAGCGCGGAAATCGTTGACCCGCGCACGATGTATCCGCTGGACAAGGAGACCATGATTGCCTCGGCGAAGAAGACCAGCCGCGCGATTGTAATTGACGAAGGTTACGAGCGCTACGGCGTCACAGCTGAGCTGGCCGCTGACATCGCCGAAGGCGCTTTTTACTACCTGGACGCCCCGGTGAAGCGCCTGGGTGCAATGGATGTGCCGGTACCCTTTTCTCCGGTGCTGGAAGATCTGACCGTTCCTACCCCCGCCTCGGTGGTCGAAGTCGCGAAGACCCTGTGCGGTAGGGTATAAGCTGAACGCTAATCGCTAGAAGGAGAAACATCAATGGCGATCAAGACTTATGGCCTGATGGGCGTCGATTGGGAAGAGCGCGTCAATTTTGAGCGCCTGCGCAACGAACGCCTGGCCCGCATCAAGCAGCTCCTCAAAGAGTCGGAGATGGGGGCGCTGCTCTGCTTCGATATGAATAATATCCGCTATATCACGGCCACGCACATCGGCACCTGGGCCATGGACAAGCTGGCGCGCTTTTCGCTGCTGCCGCAGAACGACGATCCGGTGATGTGGGACTTTGGTTCGGCGGCTCGTCACCATCAGCTCTACAGCCCCTGGCTGGGTGAGCGCTCGCGCGCGGGTATCTCCACGCAGCGCGGTGCCATGCTGCCGGAAGCTGGACGAGCCGAGGATGTCGCGCGCAAGATCCGCATTGAGCTGGAGGAGCGTGGTCTTCTGAACGAGCCTCTGGGCGTCGATGTGATTGAACTGCCAGTACTTTTTGCCCTGCAAAAAGAAGGGATCAAGGTCGTCGATGGCCAGCAGTTGATGCAGCAGGCACGCGTGTTGAAGACGCAGGACGAGATCACATTGCTGGCGACGGCCTGTATGATGGTTGACGCGGCATATGACGAACTGTACCGCAACCTGCGCCCCGGCATTCGCGAAAACGAGTGCGTCGGGCTGGTCAGCAAGGTGCTGTACGACCTGGGTTCAGAGCACGTCGAAGGCGTCAACGCTATTTCGGGCGAGCGCTGTAGTCCTCACCCGCACGTCTACACCGACCGCGCGCTGCGTCCCGGCGATCCCGCGTATTTCGATATTTTGCATAGCTACAACGGCTATCGCACCTGCTACTACCGCACCTTCGCCGTGGGCAGCGCCTCGCAGGCCCAGGTAGACGCCTACAAACGCGCGCGTGAGATCCTCGACCGCGCGATCTACGCCATCAGGCCGGGCGTGACCACGGCGGACGTGGTGAAGCTCTGGCCGCGGGCCGAGGAGTTTGGTTTCCCCAACGAGGAAGCGGCCTTTGCCCTGCAATACGGCCATGGCGTCGGCCTCTCGATCTGGGAAAAGCCCATCTTCAGTCGGCTGGTCTCGCTCGACCATCCAGAGGAGATCAAAGAAGGCATGGTCTTCGCGCTGGAGACTTTCTGGCCGGCCTCTGATGGCTGGTCGGCGGCTCGTATCGAAGAGCAACTGGTGGTCACGAAAAATGGCTGCGAGGTCATCACACGCTTTCCCGCGGAAGAACTGCTGGTCGCGGGTGTGCGCTACTATAGCGCGACCGGGCCACTTTCTACCACGCGAGACACGCAGTCGCATCTAAACATTCAGGCCAACGGGCACAACCCCGCCGCGACGGCTGCGAACACGCTGCAACAGTAAGATCGTAGGAGACAACATGGCTACAAATGTCATCCTCCCGGCTCTGGGGATGTCTCAGGACACCGGGAAGATCGTGCAGTGGCTCAAAGCCGAAGGTGATCCGGTCGAAAAGGGCGAGGCACTATTCGAGGTCGAGACTGACAAAGTTACAGCCGAGATCGAAGCGCCCGCCAGCGGTATCCTGGCGCGAGTCAGCGCGGCGGTTGGTGAAGACGTACCCGTGGGTCAGACCATCGCTGTCCTGCTCAGCGCGGCTGAAGCCGCAGGCGAACCGGCTCACGCGCGGAACCAGGATCAGGCCGTTCATCCGAGCAGTGCCCCGGCCAGCGCAGTGAGCCAGGGGCCAGCGCGAGTAGTCGCGCCGGAAGCGCCCGCGGGAGCCGGACTGAATGGGAACACGGACTCGCGTTCATCCGCAGTTGCCGCCAGCGTGCTGGCCTCGCGTATTGCCGCCGAACACCAGATTGATCTGAGCCGGGTCAAAGCCAGCGGCCAGCGCGTGCAGAAGGCCGATGTGCTGGCGTATCTCCAGCGCCAGCAGCCTGCCAATGGTCACCTGCTGCCCGCTTCGCCCAAAGCGCGGCGCCTGGCGCGTGAGCAGGGCAAAGATCTCGCTGCCATTGTTGGCTCAGGACCTGACGGCGCAGTCTTGAGCGCGGATGTCCTGGCAGCCCAGAACGCTGTGGGTACCGCTCAGCCCGCGCCCGCGGCGGTTCCGACTCCCGCGCTTCCCGCCGGGGAGTCCGACAGCCTGGCAGTGAGCACCATCTGGCGCATCATGGCCGAGCGCACTACGCAGAGCTGGAATGAAGTGCCGCACTTCTATCTTGTACGTGAGACACACGCGAGCCGGATGATCGCCTGGCGTGAGTACATGATGTCAGAGCGAGGCGCCAGAGAGGTGACTTATACCGACCTGCTGGTCAAGGTTGTCGCGCTGGCCTTGCGCCAGCATAGCCGCGTCAACGCCACCTGGAACAGCGGCAAGATCAGCTTGCTGGAAGACGTACACGTTGGTCTGGCCGTGGCAGTGGAGGATGGACTGGTTGTCCCGGTCATTCGCCACGCCGACAAGCTCAGCCTGCGAGGCATCGCCAGGGAGCGCAAAGAGCTGGTCGCCAGGGCGCGTGCAGGGAAACTGCGCCCGCAGGACATCAGCGGGGGCACCTTCACCATCAGCAACCTGGGTATGTATGGCGTCGATACCTTCAACGCCATCATCAACCAGCCCCAGGCAGCCATCCTGGCCGTCGGACGCATCGCCGAACGGGTTGTGCCCGTCAACGGCCAGCCCGCAGTTCGCCCGATGATGGCGCTGACGCTCTCCTGCGACCACCGCGTCGTTGATGGCGCGCGCGGCGCGCAGTTCCTGGAGACAGTCGCGGACCTGATTGAAGAGCCACTAGGGCTACTCGACGGCCAATAAACAGCGGAGTTACCAGCCCTTCTGGTCATGACCTGAGAGGGAAACCCATTTGGGCTATAGGGAAGCCAGGAGGAGTATCAGAATGCTGGAAGCCCTGATAGAGGGCTTTAATGTGGTGGATGGGAAAGGGGAGATAACGTTGTGTGGACAGAAAAGGCATCGCCAACCACCCTTTTGGGTAAATTACGGTTCGGTTTTTGGCGAGTAGCCTGATCTGGCATATACTAGGCGCAGCACAAGGGTGGGAGAATATGCTGAATAGGGCACTGGAGCCGATAGATCGATCCAGGCTGTATGGATAGATGTATGTCGATGATGACGAGTAAAGCCAGCTTTCGTTCATATCGAAGCGACAGGAGAGCGAGAAGGCGAGTATGATCGTTTTCTGCTTGACAGCATATTCTACATGTGCTAAACTTCGTGTGTTTTTAAGCGTTTAAATAACATAATCCCTTTTATTTGGATTATGAATGACAAAACGCTTTTTCCCCGCCCTCCCTCAGCCATGAGGAACTTTTGGAAATGGGTCAGATTTTTCAGGTGACCTAGTAGGAAAAAACAAGGAGGACAGCCATGAAAGGACTTCGTGCTTTATGGCGTAAGCCAGGCATGAGGAGCATTGGCGCGTTACTGGTAGCATTGTTTATGCTCAGTGCCTGCGGCGGCTCTGATGTCGGGAACAATTCATCCACACCCACCAACACAGCCCCCATCAAGATCGGTGTATCTGTATCTTTATCTGGCGATTTTTCTGCTGACGGTAAGGCCACGCAGCAGGGATATCAGCTCTGGGCTGACTATGTCAACGCGCATGGCGGTTTGCTGGGGCGTAAGGTGTCGCTTGATTTCGCGAACGACGCCACCGACACGAACCAGGTAGTGACCAATTATCAGAATTTCATCACGGTCAAACATGATGATCTGGTACTGGGACCCTACTCGACGTTATTGACGAAACCTGCCTCGAAGGCTGCGGCCCGTTACGGGTATGCCATGCTGGAAGGCGCTGGCGGTGGCCCCTCTGTCTTTCAACAGGGATTGAATAATATTTTCGATGCATCTCCGCCAATCGCCGGCCAGATGAACGGTTTTGTGCAGTATATTCTCTCGTTGCCGGCTGGCCAGCGTCCGGCCACGGTTGCCTACGCGACCGAGGACGACCCTTTCACCCAGCCGATGGTTGATACGGCGAAGGCGCAGTTTGACGCGGCTGGTATCAAGTCGGTCGAATACGACGTCTATCCGGCGGAGACTACCGATTTCGCCCCTATCGCTCAGAAGATCATCAATTCCAAGGCTGAACTGGTAGTGCTTGGATCGATGCTGAACGATGTTGTGGCCGAGACCAAAGCATTCCGCCAGCAGCACTACAACCCCAAGGCGATCATTGCTTCGGCTGGTCCTGACCAGGGTGCGCAATTCTCAGGCCCGATCGGTGGTGCCAGGGTTGCCGAGGCTATCTTCTACCCCAACGGGTGGGCTCCCTCGATCAACATCCCGGCTGTTTCCGGCGTGCCCGGTTCGATCAGCAACGCGGATTTTGTCCAGAGCTATATCGCGAAGTACGGCGGCGCGGCTGGCGATATCAGCGCGGATACCCCGGAAGCGTATTCCGCGGGCCAGGTGCTGCAGCAGGCTGTGGAGAAGATCAAGAGCATCGATAATAAGAAGATTATTGATGAGCTTCATGCTGGTCACACCTATCAGACGGTACAGGGCGCCGTGAAGTTTGATAGCACCGGCCAGAACACTGCTGGCATCGTCTACGTCTTCCAGTGGCAGAAAGGCGCGGTTACCGTGGTCTATCCGTCGGCTTCCGCGGCGGCGACTCCTGAGTATCCCAAGCCGGCCTGGCCGTAATTCGTGATCATTGATCCAGTGGAAGAGGGGAAAAGGAGCGCCTGGCGTGTCACTTTTCTCCTCTGGCGGCAGGAGCCCGGCCTGGTTCCTGTCTGCCAGAGCGGGGTGGAGGGCAGCTTTCCAGCTCCAGGACGGAGCAGATGCTTCTGGTCCCCTTTTCTCTGCTTCAAACAATTCAACACCTGACATTTCCAAAGAGAGGGCTTATCGTGGGACAGCTCATTATTGAAGGAATCATTCTCGGGATTTTATCCGGGGGGGTCTATGCTCTGATGTCCTCGGGACTATCGCTGGTGTTTGGCGTGATGGATATCATCAACGTTGGACAGGGAGCCCTGGTGATTCTGGGTGCTTACCTCAGCTACGTTCTGCAGCATTATTTACACATTGACCTGTTTCTTGGTCTGTTGATCACCATGCCGGTGATGTTCCTTCTCGGCCTGGCGATGGCGCTGATCTTTCGCCCAATCAAACGTGATCGTACCATTCTTTCGGTATTGGTTACTTTTGGGGTTGCGCTGATTATAGAAGGTATTCTCAATCTGATCTTCTCGGCCACCACGGTTGGTCTCCAGGGCTGGTATGTGAATGACGCGATTCCGCTGACCTTCTTTCACCCGACCTTCTATCTGCCTTACGTTTATGTGTTCGGTTTTATTCTGGCCGTTGTACTGATTGCGGCGTTGTATCTCCTGCTGTATCGCACCAAATTTGGGCGGAGCGTGCGCGCTGCCATGCAAAATCGTACAGCTGCTGAACTGATTGGGATCAATGTCGAACGCGTCTCGATGATTACGCTGGGCATCGGGGTGGCGCTGGCCGCGTCCGGTGGTATGGTCTTTGGCGCGACCACGGGTGGCTTTAACGCCAACAGCGCGTATGACCTGATCTCGCGCCTGCTGGCCATTGTGGTCTTTGGTGGTATGGGCAGCGTCTCTGGCGCCCTGGTAGCCTCTGTGAGCATGCTGGTGGTGGAAAGTGTGACTGATCAGATCTGGGACCCGCGCTGGGCTACTGTGGTCTTTTTTATACTCCTGGTTATTATCCTGGTATTTCGTCCTCAGGGATTGCTGGGCCAGAAGGAAGGCAGAAAGCAATGAAGATAGTCAAACTGGTTGGATTGCTGGTCTTGCTGGCAGTTGCTCTGATTTTCCCTCAGGTTTTTTCCAATGGTGAGGTGACCACAATCGCGTTTTTTACCCTGCTTTTTGCCGCGATGGTCACGGGTTGGAATATCCTGGCTGGCTACAGCGGCTATATTGCTCTGGGGCATGCCGCGTACTTTGGGCTTGGCGCGTATGCGATGGCGCTGATCTGTGATCACTGGAACCTGCCCGCGGGCTATGGATTATTCTTGCTTGTGCCTGTGTCTGGCCTGATCTCGGCGCTGATCGCCATCCCGACTGGCTGGGTCGCGCTGCGCGTGCGCCGGCATTCCTTCATCATTATTACGGTGGCGATGTTCTTTATTGGACAGTTACTCGCGTACAACCTGAACAATTTTACCAAAGGGTCGTCGGGCTTTGATCTGCCCTTCCCTCTGGATTGGGGCGGCAGCTTTTTTAATATCCCGTTCTACTACGCGGTGCTGATTTTGCTCGTGGCGGCTCTCCTGATCTCGTGGGCGGTGCGCAATTCGAAATACGGTCTGGGGCTACTGGCTATTCGCGATGACGAGGATCGCGCGAAAGGTCTGGGCGTGAAAACCGAACTTTCCAAGTTGGGCGCGTTTGTGCTGAGCGCTTTTCTTATTGGCACTGCCGGCGCGCTCTGGGCCTACTTTGTGGGCACGATCTATCCCAACACCGCCTTTGACCCGACCTTTGATCTGGCCCTGGCGCTGATGAGCTTCCTGGGCGGCCTGGGCACGCTGGCAGGCCCGGTCCTGGGGGCTCTGTTGTTGATGCCGCTGCGCCAGTATCTGGCCTCGACGTATCCAGATTGGTACCTGGTGATCTATGGCGCGCTCTTCCTGGTGGTGCTGCTGTTGCTGCCGCGTGGTATCCTGCCCACATTCCAGGATCGCTGGCAGAAATATCGCGCTCAACAAGCAGATCGGCGGCGCGAGGATGGCGTGGTTGTGTCGCGCTTACCCGAACAGGGCGAACCGGCGGTTGTCAAACGAGAGGGGGTTAACCTGTGACTGTGAAGCTGTTAGAAGCAGAGAATATCTCGAAGTCATTCGGTGGTATTCATGCTCTGGATCTGTGCTCAATCAGCGTTGAAGAGGGCAGCATTACCGGGCTGATTGGCCCGAACGGGTCTGGCAAGACCACACTGTTCAATGTGATTACTGGTTACGAGACAGTCGATAGCGGACTGGTGGCCTTCCAGGGTCGCTCGATTACCAATCAATCGCCGGACAAGGTCTTCCGGCGCGGCATTGGGCGTACTTTCCAGTTGACGCGCGTTTTCCCAGGCCTGACCGTATTGGAGAACATGCACGTGGCGGCGCAGCGCAATACGCTGGCCGGCTTGCTTGGGCGCTGGAGTTCCGGGCACGAGCACAAACGCGCGCTGGAATTGCTGGATTTTGTCGGGTTAACCGAGCGCAAAGATCTCCTGGCTGGCAATCTCTCTTATGGACAGAAGAAACTGCTGGAGTTTGCCTTTGTGCTGATCGCCGAGCCGCGGGTGATTTTGCTGGACGAGCCCGCTGGCGGCATCAATCCTACCATGATCAACTACCTGGCCGACCGTATTCGCACCTTGAACGAGCGTGGCGTGACCTTCCTGGTGGTTGAGCACAATATGGAATTTGTTATGGGATTATGCGACAAAGTCATGGTCATGCATCGCGGGACCAGAATTGC
Source organism: Ktedonobacteraceae bacterium (assembly GCA_036384215.1). Lineage (GTDB taxonomy): Bacteria > Chloroflexota > Ktedonobacteria > Ktedonobacterales > Ktedonobacteraceae > Paraktedonobacter. Next base: position 11,317 of record DASVMX010000478.1, read on the forward strand.
CGAGGGCACGCCAGCGGAAGTGCGTGCGAACCCGGCGGTGCTGGAAGCCTATTTGGGAGACTAACAAGATGCTGCTGAAAATAGAGAACGTCTACGCTGGCTATGATGGGGGCGATATCCTCAAAGGGGTTAACATCGATGTCGAACCCGGAACGACGACCTGTATTGTCGGGCCGAATGGCGCTGGCAAGTCGACCATACTACGCGTGGTCAGTGGCCTTTTAAAGCCGCGCCAGGGGAAAGTCATTTTTGATGGGCAGTCAATTGGCGGTTTGAGTCCACGCCAGATTCTGAATCTGGGCATTGTCCAGGTGCCACAGAATCACAGTCTCTTTCCCACCATGACGGTCGAGGAGAATGTGCGCCTGGGCGCCTACATACTCAACGACCAGCGTGTGATAGAACGCCGTATGGCACAGGTGCGGGAGATGTTTCCCATCGTCAAAGAGCGCGCTAAAGAGAAGGCCGCGAGCCTGTCCGGCGGCCAGCAGCGTCTGGTCGAGTTTGCGCGCTGTTTAATGTTGGAGCCTCGTATTATCCTGCTGGACGAGCCCTCTATGGGCCTGGACCCGCGTACCTTCAAATACGTAATTGACACCATCCAGCTCATGAAGAGCAGCGGCAGAACCATTTTGTTGATTGAGCAGAACGCGCGCACCGGTTTGAGTATCTCTGATCAGGGCATTGTCCTGGAGAGCGGACACGTCAGACTCAGCGGCACGCACACCGAAGTTCTCAACAATCCTGAAATCGGCCACCTGTACCTGGGTGGCTCGCTCTCGAAGGCGTAATCTGCCATGAGCGTCTGGTTTTGCCACCGCGAAATTTGCAAATTTCGCGG
>DASVMX010000479.1:0-1623 GCA_036384215.1 Ktedonobacteraceae bacterium
GAAAGGCGCGCGTGTACAAACGGTGGTAGGCTCCTGCGCGAGCCAGGAGGTGTTCGTGCTGGCCTTCTTCGATGACGCGGCCTTGCTCGATGACAACGATTTTGTCGGCGTTCTGGATGGTGCTCAGACGATGGGCAATGACCAGTGTGGTACGGCCTTGCATGAGGTATTCGAGGGCTTGTTGAACCAGGTGCTCGCTTTCGTTGTCGAGGGAGCTGGTGGCTTCGTCGAGAATGAGCAGGCGGGGATTGCGCAGCAGCGCCCGCGCGATAGCGATGCGCTGGCGCTGACCACCCGAAAGCTTGACGCCGCGCTCTCCGACCAGCGTGTCGTATCCCTGCGGCAGGCGTTCGATAAATTCGCGCGCATTGGCTGCCCTGGCGACGGCTTCGATCTCTGCCTGGCTCGCATCCAGTTTTCCGTAAGCGATATTTTCGCGAATGGTCGCGCTGAAAAGAATCGGTTCCTGGAGAACAATGCCAATCTGTTCACGCCAGCTTTTGAGTTGAGCCTCGCGGATATCGCGGCCATCAATGGTAATGCTCCCGCTCTGTATATCGAAGAAACGCGGGATCAGGTTCGCGATGGTGGTCTTCCCCGCGCCGCTTGGACCCACCAGGGCAATAACTTTGCCACGTTCGGCCTCGAAGCTCACACCATGAAGTACCTGCGTCTCACCGTCATAGCTAAAGTCGACCCGCTCGAAGCGCAGATCGCCCTGCACGGGCGGCAGGGGCAACGCGCCCGGCTGATCGCTGATTGTATTGGGCTCGTCAAGCAGCTCGAAGAGGCGCTCTGCGGCCCCCAGCGCGATTTGTAGCTGGGTATAGAGGCCGACCAGGGAGATAAAGGGTTGGGAGAGCATGATAAAGTAGATGACGGTCATGGTCAGCGTGCCGATGCTCAGCGTGCCTGTTAAGACTGCTGTCCCGCCATACCAGAGGAACGCTGCCACCCCCGCCACTCCCAGCAACAGGCTAAAGGCTCCTATCGCGCTATTAGCTCGCACGCGCCTTCTTGTGACTGCGAACTGCTGCCAGGCAAGCGCCTGGTAACGCGCGACCTCGTAGTCCTCGCGCGTAAAAGCCTTGACGATTTTGGCATTGCCGATTGTCTCCTCGGAGGCAGCGGTCGTCTGGCTGAGCAATTCCAATTCCTTGCGCATCAGCTTGCGGACGTAGGTGCGCATGAACATCGGCAGAAAAGCCAGCGGAATCAACGCGACAGCCACCAGCAGCAGAACCACGCCCAGGTTAATCCCACTATGGGAGACCGGCAAATGCAAATTGAACTGATTGATCCGCGCCAGGAGCGTATCCGGCCCGGTAATCACAATAGCCAGGCCGAGCAGGAGCGTAATGACATTCTGCACAATACTGATGATATTCGATGTGACCGCGGCCTGCACTCGCGTTACATCATTGGTCAGGCGGCTCAGCAGTTCGCCAGTACGGTTTTCTTGAAAAAAGTTCAGTGGCAGTTGTTGTAGATGGCTGTAGAGTTCAATACGCAGAGTAATTACAATTCGTTCACCAAGAGAGCCCATCCAGAAATTCTGCCCAAAATTCATGCCGGCCTGGAGCACAGCCAGGCCGAGCAGAGCGAACACAATGGTATGTAAAG
>DASVMX010000480.1:0-8834 GCA_036384215.1 Ktedonobacteraceae bacterium
GCAAAAATTTCTAACTTTTGCCATGCCTCCCTGGCGCTTCTCTGTTTCTTTTTACATCCTGCTAGAGACCTGCAAAAGTTCCTCTGAGATGTCTTGCCAGACCATCTTGTGGGCTTCTTGAATGGTGATGGCATTGTTGAACTGATGGTGCGCGTTCATTTTGATGGTCACGCGCTGTTCAAAGTTGAGGAAGAGAGGTGTCTGGCGCTCGAAATCTGGCATGACGCCAAGCATGATGGCCATGGGATCGTAAAATTCATCAGGGTCGAACATTAAACCGACCAGCGGGGCATAGAGTTCAAGCAGCGCCTGGTGGGCCTGCGTAAAGTAGTGCGGCCTGGAACTGGAGGCCAGCAGAGCACCAGCCACGCGCGCCTGGCGGAGAATCGGCGAGGCGATAGCGCTCTCTTCAAAGTCGGTCCAGTTGGCCGAAGTAAATGAGGCCGAGTCCCGGCTTTCCACAAGTGCCGGACGATAGTTCATTACCGCGTGACCCGCGACAGACTCTGAGCCGAGAAACATGGTTTTGCGCTCCAGTTCGCGCTCAAAGGGCGGTGTGCCCACGCCACGAATCTGGCGCAAACTGCGCACCTTCTGCCCGAGTAGCGGCGGGACGCAACAGACCAGCGCCAGCGATAAACCCAGTTTATCGGGGTCAAGATGCTCCAGGGCGCGCTCGAAAATCAGCTTATACAGGCTATCACGCGCCAGAATGGCGGGCGTCTTCGCATATGCTCGCATCACCTGGCCATACAAATCGGAAGGAATCTCAGCGATAACTCGCCCACGTCCCAGATCCTCGCGCGCGACCTGTGGATATTCAGACTCTAACAGACGCCGAAACTGAGTCGTATACTCAACTGGAACTGCAAGCACAAGCTGGCGCAGGTTATCTTCGCGTGGATTGGACTCCCCGCTTACCCAGCGCCTCAACGTAATCACAGAGACATCCGCCTCACGAGCCAGCCTTTGTTTTTCCTGCGGGCTCTTTGTCAAAAAACCCAGCATATCTCGCCAGTTGTCAAATTCGCGTTTTGCTTCCATCTTTTTTTCTCAAGATACTTTGACCTAATCAGAAAAACGAATATTCCATCCCACCGATTTATCATAGTATGTTTTACACAAAAAATCAACTAAAAACGCACACATTTGGCAATTATCTTCTTTTCTCGTCTAATAAGTATCCACAACACAGGCAAGTTCCATAAGCCTCAATACGAGGTAAAAATTATGAAAAAATGTACTATACGCCTGGATAGATAGGAAGTCAAGTGTAATTACATGAAGAAATCGGAATGTGACGATCAGGCCCAAATTGATGCCAACCTGGGGAGCATCACCGTTTATCGGGTGTTGCAAGCACGTGGCGCTCTTTGAGTTTGGTGTAGAGCCACAGGCAGACCCAGAGCCAGAGGCCACCGAGCAGGTAACCTCCCAGGACATCGCTTGCCCAATGATCCCCCAGATAGATGCGCGAGGGACCGACCAGGACGACGAAGAAACTGGATATGACCAGCAGCGTGTTACGCCACCAGCGCCGTTTGCGAAAGAGAATGATGCTAAAGGTAAAGAGCGCGCCCCAGTACGCGACGTAGGACATCACGTGGCCACTGGGAAAGCTCTTGCCGTTGGCATATTGGAGCACAAGCACAAGAGGTTGCGCTGGCCTGGGACGAGCAATGAGCAGTTTCACCAGGACATTGAGTAGCGAATTGCTCAGACATATAAAGATCAGCGCGAGCGCCTCCAGGCGGAAACGCAAAAGCCAGAAAACGAGGGCCGTCAGAGCGATTAATCCCACAAAGAGCCACATCGTATTGCCCAGGTAGCTGATGCCAACCATAAACATGTTGAGCCAGGGTGTTCGGTTTTCCTGAAATTCACGGGTAATAACCACGTCCACGGGCAGCAGAGGGTGAAGATAGACCAGAAAAGCCAGCGAGCCGAACAGAGCCAGCATAAACAGGTAGGCACCTAGCAAGAATCTGGCCTGGCGTAAGGCATAATACCAGGGTTGGCGCGCGGCCTGAACTTCTTGTTGAACATCTTTTATTGTCTTATTGACGTTATCCATATCTCTTTACTCATGTAAACTCTCACAGAACGCCTGGCCACAACCTGAGCCAGGAACGAATCCTACCGGATAGTAGTGATACGATTCAGAGGAGGTTTGCATTGACAAAATAACCTATCTCCTCCAATAGACTTTCCTGAAATGGTAATTGTAACAAGGGATTGTATTCATCGGGTAGGGTTTGCTCGTGATAGACGCATTCGCCGAACAAGAGCGAGAGAAGCAAAGAGATCGCATATGCAAATGGCACTCATTTTTAATCCTGTGGCGGGAACATCTCTGTTCGCGCAGCAGAATATCCCGGATGACAGAGCCGAGGCGGCGCTGGTACAGATGTTGCAAGCTCTGGGGGGAGAAGTTGAGCTTTATCGTACGACCCTTGAAGATCCTGGCGAGGAGATTGCCAGGCAACTGGCTGCCGCTCACACGGATGTGATTGTAGCGGTAGGAGGAGATGGGACGGTTCACTCGGTCGCGCGCGGCCTGCTTGGGAGCGAGAGCGTACTTGGAATCATCCCCGCGGGCACAATGAATAATCTGGCCTGTAGCCTGGGCATACCCGGCGACCTTGCCGGGGCCTGCGCGGTTCTGATCAACGGCAGAGTCTGCGCCATTGATGTGGGAATGGTCAATCAAAATCCCTTTCTGGAGGTGGTTGGCGTTGGCCTGGAGGCCGCGCTCTTTCCAGCCGCGGAAGCAGTGAAAAGCTCTGATTTCGTGTCAACCTTGCGGGGAATCAGAGATGGTCTGTACACGCTGGCGCGTTTTCGCCCGCCGAAGATGAGCGTGACCTTTGGGTACGAGAGGCCGCGCACCTATCGAGCGTTGCAGGTGACGGTCTGCAATGCGCCGTACTATGGCGTGCATCTGAATGTCGCGCCAGATATTTTCATGAATGACGGTTGGTTAGATGTTGTGCTCTACACAAACTTTAGCAAGGGAGAATTTCTGCGTCACGCGCTCTCGATTAGCCGGGGGCAGCGGCCTTTCGCGCCCAAAGTCGTCCACCGCCGTGTTCGAGCGCTGCGTATTCGCGCCAGCGAGGCCACAGAGCTTCAGGCCGATGGCATTGTTCTCGGTTATACACCAGCGGAGATTACGATTATGCCTGCGGCCTTAAAAGTGCGTGTGCCCTGTCAGCCGGTGCCAGGTCTCCTGGCGGAGGAGAGAGAGCCGGCGCAGCGTTATATGAGAAGAAAGAGGAGACAAACATATGCTGAGACGCAAACGAACAGCTAGAGAAGTCCGGCCTGGAGCCGTTTTGCCCATCCAGGCGGCGGATCTGGCGCCAGCAGTCGCGGAGGCGCTAGAACACAACGTCAAGCCGGCGCTTGACGAGGCGCAACACCGCGCGGCAGCGACCTCCGTTTCCGGTCGCCGGGCCGTTTCACGCGGTATGATTATCCTGGCCTTCTATTTCTGGATGCTTTCAGGCGCGATCCTCTTCTCCTGGATTGCTCGCCGAACTCAGTTCTTTCCAGGGGATCGCAGCATCACCCGCGCCCTGCAAAAGCAGAAGAGTCCCTGGCTGCGCCGCCTGATGATCAGCATTTCAGAGCCGGGCTTCCCGCGCTTCAGCGTCCCGCTTTCTGCGGGGCTTGCGGGCGCCTTCTGGTTCCTGCGCTTCCGCCTGGAAGCCGCCTTTCTCGTCTTGAGCACAAGCTCTAATTTGCTCAATGCCTTGATCAAGCGCGTCATCAAGCGCCCGCGGCCAACCAGAGACCTGGTCACCGTGGCTCGCGTGCTGAACGAGCCCAGCTTCCCCAGCGGGCATGTGATGCACTACATCAACCTCTTCGGGATGCTCACCTATTTTCTGGCCACAAACTGGCGCTCAGGTCGTTTGCGCAACATCCTGATCAGCGTGTGCGTCGCGCTCATCGCGCTGGTTGGCCCCTCGCGCGTCTACCTGGGGGCACACTGGCCGAGCGATGTCATGGCGGGCTACGTCTATGGCGGCCTCTGGTTTGGTGGCTTGATGGCTCTCTACCTGCGCGTCAAAGCCTGGGTTCATCCCTTAAAAGGCAAGACCCCCGAGGCCATGAAACCGTTGCAACAGCCTGGCGACGACGAGAAAGAACTCAATTCGTGTCATTATTCTCATGGTCTTGCAGATTCGTGAGACCATAGTTTTGCAGAGAGTTGTAGCCGTCTGAGCATGAAGAAAGAGAGAGCTAACTTGCTCATTCTCTTTTCTCCTTCACTGTAAGTATCGTTGTGCGCGCCTGTTTCAAGCGACCATTAGTTCTGTGACGATCCCTCTTGCTTTTGCCTCTGTGCTGCCAGAGCGCGCGCTTGCTCGGTATACGTGTAGGGGTTGTCTCGCAATTCGACTGCGGCTTTCTCAGGATTCATTGCTTCGTTCCAGGCCTGTGCGCCCATTTGCGCTTGCACGTACTCAACCGTCTTTGCAATGGCCTGCCGGGCTCCAACCAGTTCGCTGCCAAGCAGACGATGCTCGTACTTGACGACCGCGCCATTAACCATCACGGTATGTACATCTGCGCGCCCTGCCTGAAATACGATATGCCCATAGGGATGGAGTAGCGGGAACATCACAGGCGACTCGTTATTCTTGATCAACACGAGATCGGCTTTTTTGCCAGGCGTAATGCTGCCGATCTCACTGTCCATCCCCAGTGCTCTGGCGCCACCGAGTGTCGCCCAGGTCACCACCTGCTCTGCACGCAGATGAGAGAGGGTGACGGTCTCGTTGCGCTTATGCGCTTCCAGGTGCTCCCGAGCCCGGTCCGCGTTAAGTGTGGCGCGCATGGCAGAGAACAGATCTCCGCTCCACCACACGCTGGTATCCATCGAAAGCGTAACAGGAATGTTATAGCGCCGGAGCATCCAGGTGGGGGGGTAGCCCTGGCCTGCATTCTGCTCACTCTCAGAGGAGACTGACGCGTAACCACCGGTGGCTGCAATTCGCTGATACGAGTCCTCGGAGAGCGTTGCCGCATGGACATAAATGGTGGAGGAGGTCATGAATCCGTGCTCGTACATGAGACGGATGCCATTATCGTTGGTGGCTCCCCACACGCCGGCGTGGGTCGTCACGGGCAGGTTGAAATCTCGCGCCACCTCGAATGCCGCCTTTTCGGGGAAGACCGGGTCGCCGGTGACGTCGAAGGCGAGCTGCATACGCAGTCTATCTCCGCGCCCATCAATCCTGCGCCGAATGAAGTCGCCGAACTCAGGAGCCTTCGTCCACTGCCAGGGAGCGCCGAGCAGATTGCCGTATGCAAGAACGAAGCGGCCTGGAACCGCTTCGAGCGCATCTACTGCCGCATCCGCGTGATCGACGGTTTGCAGGCCGTGAGACCAGTCCACCGTCGTGGTCACGCCGGCATCGATGGCCTCGATAGCGGCCAGGAGATTCCCTGCATAAATATCCTCAGGACGGAAAATTTTGCCCCAATTCAGGTAGTAGAACTGGAAGTAATTCGTGAGCGTCCAGTCGGCGCCGAACCCTCTGAGTGCCGTTTGCCACAGATGGCGATGGGTGTCAACCATCCCTGGCAGAAGGATGCCGCCGGCTGCGTCAATCTCCACTGTATTATCCGGGACAGCTAGTTGTCGCCCAACAGCCTCAATGCGGTTGGCAACGACGAGAACGTCTCCGCCCTCGATCATGCCCAGTGAAGAGTCAATGGTCAGCACCGTAGCGTTGCGGAAAACGACCGGACGGCCTGGCGAAAAAGGATGACGATCCGCTGCAGAATTCTGACTCATGTGTACTCACCTCCTTGTGTTCTGGACACAGGATGCGAAACAGGCTCTCCAATGCCTCAAAGAGCGGGCGTCTGCCACGCATGTCTGTTAGCACCCTGGTCGCCGTGTTGCGATACATCACGTTCAGTAGTTCACACTGGCAATCACAAGCGTCCGTCTGCAGGACACTCGTCCGCTGTACAAATATTACCTGGAGAACTGGCTTGTGTCAAGAATGACCGGGCACTGTGGCTGAATCGTCCGCAGGTAACCATCGGCTCAGGCCTGGCGCGCTTTCCGCTCTAAAACGTCCCTGCGTCCCTTGACACCGCAGCGCACCGCCATCTATACTTATTTTAACGGACCTCTGTCCGCATAACGGACAAAAACCTGCGCGTGATGGTACCAGGCCCGTCAAAAGCTGGTACGCACGGCCTGTGTTACTCATACGCGCGCTATTGTTTTGGAGAGGTAAGTCTCATGCCACATCCAGACGAAGGGAAGGACACGCAGAGCGGAGTTGATCGTTCCGGTCCGCTCGATGGTCTTTTAATTGCCGACTTCTCACACGTGCTCGACAACCTATACTGTACCATGCTGCCTGGGGATCTTGACGCAACAGTGGTCAAGATCAAGATCCCTGAGTGTGATGGATGGTTCCATACCCTATCTCCTTCTCCGTGACGCCCCCGCGTCACATATTGCTCCCTCCAATGTTCGGCCAGGATAATGAGCAGATTCGCGCCTGGCCCAGCCAGACAGGACCTATCGACCAGGAGAAGCGCAAGGCTTTTCCTCAATAAGGAGAATAGATGGAATATCAAACTGGAATCGGGACATCTGATGCCACTAGCATTCGCCTGCTTGGCCACGATCTCGCGGGCGAGTTGCTTGGAAAGGTCGGGTTTGGCGAACTGGCCCTCTGGCTTGCCACACAGCAGCGGCCAACACCGCAGCAGGTGCGCGTATTTGAGGCGGTGCTTGTCTCGCTGGCCGATCACGGTTTTACGCCGACCGCCATCGCGGCTCGCCTGACCCTGTACAGTGCCCCGGATGCCCTCCAGGGAGCGATGGCGGCAGGCCTGCTGGGGGGCGGCTCGCGCTTCCTCGGCGTGACAGAAGATACTGGCCGCTTCCTCGCCGGCGTGCTGGCAACTGTTGGAGACGAGTTTCCGACAACCGACGAACAATGGGATGTGCTGGCCCGCCAGGCTGTCGTGCAGCAGCGCTCCGCTGGCCATTTTGTCCCAGGATTGGGCCACCCGGTGCATAAAACTGTTGATCCTCGTACTGCCGTGATCATCGAAATTGCCAAGCAGGAGGGCCTGCGAGGACCGCACTTGTGCCTGTTCGAGGCCATTGGTCGTGTCCATGCTGATGTGCTTGGCCGCACGCTGCCGCTCAATGGCGCCGGGGTGGCTGGAGCTGCGCTGGCCGACCTCGGGCTGGCGCCTGAGTTGCTGCGGGGTGTCGCTCTGCTTGCACGTGCGGCGGGACTGCTCGGTCACATCGCCGAGGAGTTGCGCCATCCAATTGCTCCAGCTATCTACTCTGTGATCGACCGAAACGCGGTGTATCAACCAACGACCAGCAATGATATAACAGAACAACGCTCGTTTGACTGAAGGCTCAACACCCATCATGTGCTCAGGTCGCGTGCACAAAGGAGGAAATTATGGCCAATCTTGTCGCTGTTCTTGCTACAACTCACCATCCGTTCTTCTACCGTGCTAGCACTGCCCCACCAGAGAGCCGACCCGACTTCGCGGACGAGTGGGTGCGCAAGGTAGAAGCCTACCGCGAGACACTGACCAGGGCCAGACCAGATGTCCTGGTAATGGTAGGTTCCGACCACTTCCACCAGCTTTTTTATGACAATATGCCTCAGTTCCTGATTGGCAAAGCACCATTCTACGACGCGAACTACTACAATGAGGAGCGCGAATTCGGGCTGCCTCGAATGGTGCTCAAAGGACACGAGGAACTCTCGGCCTATCTTCTGAGGGCCGGCCTGGATGCCGGGTTCGACTTTGCGTTTAGCAATGAACTGCGCGTAGACCATAGTATCACCTGTCCAATCATCACCACTCGCCCGCAAGCGGATCTGCCTGTTGTGCCCATTTACACGAACATTTTTGCCCCGCCACTTCCGCAGCCCTGGCGGTTCGTCCAGTTGGGCCGCACCCTGCGTCAACTCATCGAAGCCTGGCCCAGCGATCAACGGGTTGCCGTAATCGGGACCGGTCACCTCTCTCTCGAACTGGGGGGACCCCGCCAGTTCGGCCCTCATGGGCCTGACCCCGAGTTCGACCGCAAAGCTGTCGAGTGGATCGCCAGTGGAGATATGGAGGGTATGCTGCGGGAAGTTACGCTTGAAAGTCTCTGGGAGCCTGGGAATGCCACACATGGCTTCCTCGACTTCATGCTGATGGTGGGCGTCGCTGGAGAAACCAGAGCCGACTACGCCGATACACTGGACCTGTTCCATACGATGGAAGCCTACTTCACCTGGTATCCGAAGGGAGTGGATGCATGAGCAAGTACCTTCTCAACAAGTTCCTTTTCACGGTTGACCGCGACCCGGAGTTGGTTGAGCGCTACCGCGCAGACCCACGAGGGACCGTCATCTGGTGGGAGGCCGAGCGGGCGAATGTTATCTTGAATCTGCCCGAGGGCGAACACAGCACGTGGCAGCAGTTCACCGACGAAGAGCGCGAAGCGCTGGCGATGCATGACTATGTCAAGCTTTTCGAGCTTGGAGCGCATCATTTCCTGGCGCTTACACTCTTTATCGCCCTGTTCGAGCGTGACTATACGGAGCCGCTGGGGTTCCAGCGCGAGTATGCGGCAAAACTCCAGCACTGGTCGCTGCCTTACCCGGACATCACCACCTGACCGGTCGGTCGTGCCTTCGCGGGTGAACTGCGGGTCAGGCCGCACGTGGACGCGCAGGTAGAGGTCGCCGCGTCCACCGGGACCGCGTGTGCCCTGACCGGCCATGCGGATGCGTGCGCCATCAGTGACGCCAGCGGGGATTTTGACTTCC
>DASVMX010000481.1:0-7335 GCA_036384215.1 Ktedonobacteraceae bacterium
GAGGAAGAGAGAAAAGCAGAGCAGGTGTCTGGCTGTCAGCAGAAATGCCGTAGAAAAAGGGATCTGGGCAAATCTATAATAGATCATCGGGATCTAAACTTGAAACCAGCGCAGCACAATGCTGTTGAGCTTTATCTACTCTTCGGATTGTTGTATAGTGATGAGCGGATTGTGCTGCGCAAAGATCGGGTTTTGTGATGCGAGTGATCCATCTAGCTATTGAAAGAGAAGGCAACACAATGCGAGAAAGCGTTTCGGAACAGCACGATACAGATGAGATGTTGAATCTGGTCGGACGAAAAGAGAAAAGCGATCAGGAGGGTAATCGAGTGATCCGTGTGTTGCTGGCTGATGACCATGCTCTGGTGCGCGAGGGAACGCGCCGTTTGATAGAGGCAGAGAGCGATCTGGAAGTGGTGGCGGAGGCATCGAGTGGCGAAGAGGCGATTGAGAAGGTGCGGATACTGCACCCGGATATCGCGATTATGGACATTGCCATGCCTGGCCTGGGAGGGATCGGGGCCACGCGTGCGATTAAAGCTGATAGCGCGGAGACCGCGGTCCTGGTGCTTTCAGCCTATGATGACGAACCTTACCTGGTGGCTTTGCTGGAGGCCGGTGCGGCTGGTTTCTTGCTCAAGAACGTCAATGGACATGAACTGGTTGAGGCCATTCGCGCGGTTGCTCGCGGGGAATCCGTGCTGGAGCCAGCGCTGAGTGAGCGGCTTCTGCGCCGCCTTTCTAATCGGCCCGCGGTCCCAACGAGGCCTGCGGATGTGCTGAGCGAGCGAGAGTTTGACGTTTTGCGCCTGGCTGCGCGGGGCTTGCCCAATAAAGAGATCGCGCGTCGCCTGAATCTCAGCATTCGCACCGTTCATAGCCACCTGGCGAACACCTTCATGAAGATGCATGTTGGCTCGCGCACCGAGGCTGTGCTGCTCGCTTTACGCCAGGGTATGATCTCTTTGCAGGACACGTATGACGATCAGTAACACGGCTCATTCACCATCTCAATTTTCTTCGCGTATCTTTCCGGGCCTCTGCTTTGCCCTGGTCAGCCTTGGCTTGCTGATCTGGGTTCTGCTCAACTATCATGTACAGCCCACCCAGCCCATTTTTTATGGCAGTCGCGCTATCTACAGCACATTACTGCTCGCGCTGATTCTGGGGCTGTTGGGGCGCGTGTTGTTGCTCCGTATTCTCAAGCTGGAAATTAGCGGTACCCCTGAACGTGTATCTTACCATAAGGATACCTGGCGCGTGCTTTTGCTGCTGGATGTGACCGCGCCAGTCTACCTGACTGCTGGGGTGCTGCTGGGGACTTATTCGGCTGCGCTCGTCGCGCTGGTGACGCAATTTGTCGTGCAGGGCTATACCTTTTTGCGCGGCCTGGTCTCCTGGACCACAGCTCTCTATCGCGTAGCGACGACCGGGGTGCTGGTACTCGTTGCCACTGTGCTTTTCAAGTATATCGAGTCGCTTTTTCACATCACGTCATCCATGGGGCCGAGCTACCTGGAATCGTGGGAATTGATTGCCACGCTTCCAGCCACCATTGTGATGTCGCTGTTGATCGTCCTGGTTTCGCTGCCTGTTATCATGCAAGATCAGCGCATCGGCCTGCGCGCGGCCTGGAACGCGTATTATCACTCGCCAGTATTGCGTTTCCAGTTGCTGGTCATGAGCGTAACTCCTCTGTTACCCGTGGTTGATATCTTTGACAATGAAGTGGCGGAACTGGCCTGGATCTTCTTCCTGGTTCCGCTTCTGGCTATTTATTACCTGGCGTTGATCAGCACGCGCTTGAGCCTGCGCACTGAAGAGCTTCAACATACCCTGGAAGATCTGAGCAGTGCGCGCAGGCGCCAGGATGAACTGAGCGGCTATGCTTCGTTGGTCACGCGCGTGCAGGAAGACGAGCGCAAACGCCTGGCGCGCGAGTTGCACGACGATACTGCTCAGGCTTTGATCGCGCTGGCGCGTGGCCTGGATGGTCTGGGACGCGCGGTGGAAAAGCAGGGTTTACCCCAGAAGGATCGTGACTGGCTGGCGAACTTGCAGGATCTGGCCGATCACACTCTGGAGAGTGTGCGCCGGGCCTGTCGCGACCTGCGGCCTTCGATTCTGGACGATCTGGGCCTGCGCGCGGCCCTCGAATGGCTGTGTGATAGCTCCAGTGGCCGCGGGGTCACGTCCAGCTTCATCTGCACCGGCCTGGCCCTTTCGACACCCCCCGAGGCTGAGATCGCCATCTTCCGCATTGCCCAGGAGGCACTCTCCAATGTCTGGCGTCACTCGCGCGCGAGCAGTGTTGAGGTGGAACTGGTCTATCTGTCAGACGCTCTGTGTTTATGTATTCACGACAATGGCCGGGGTTTCCGTCCTGAGCAGATCACCGCGATTCAGCAAGACTCGCACAGTGGCCTCGGGTTGCTCGGTATGCGCGAGCGGGCCACCCTGATCGGCGCGGAACTCAGCATCAATGCGCGGCCAGGCCACGGCTGCACCGTGAGTTTGCGCCTGCCTATTGAGGCGTCCGTTAAGGATCTGGCCGCGCTGTAGGTGATTTGAGCATTTCTGCGGATGATTTTCAGTGCGAAATAGTGCATCATAGGAAACAAGCAGGACTCATGAATAGTGAGGAATGACGGAAGACCACTTTAGCTGTGATGGTCGGTATGCTTGGTGTTGGGAACCGGGACCCGGCGCTAAGAGGCAAATCTATCGGCCAGCAAATCACAGCTCTGCTGACGAGATACATCTTTGTCTCTCCGTGCGGTGTTCTCTCTGGCAGCATCCGGTAGCTCTACCGGATGGAGCTGGAATTGCGTCATCCCTTGCTATTCATGAGCCTTAATATTATGTTCCTCTTCCTTTTCCTGTACAGCCAGACACACATTCCTGTACAGCCAGACGCGCATTTTACCGCAAAAGTCATAGAGAAGCCGATTATGGTATTGCCAGTTTTTCGAGCGTGATTCCTCTTCTTCAACTCGTTGATAAATGGCGCAGTGTGCCTTGTGGATATCTACTCAATCTCATATTGAAAAAAAGCGCTGCGCGCCGTTTTTATGGCAGTGGTAAAAACCTTTTGCAATCTGAGGAGAAGAGAGATGTCATCAAAGCTGTCAACGGAAGCTGCTGGTGTGGCGACGCGGCAGAAGCGGGTGTCGCGCCGCGCGCTTTTGCTGGGTGCTGGAGCCGTGGTTGTCGCAGGAGGTGCTGGCGCGGGTGGACTGGCGATCTGGAATTATATACACGAGCATACTGCTGTCTATACCTATGCGGGTTCTACCGATCCCATCTACGCGCTGGCGTGGTCGCCGGATGGCCGGCGCATCGCCAGTGGCACGACCTATGCGGCAGGTACCTCTATCTGGGACGCGCTGACGGGAGAGCACGTGCTGGCCCTTGGTGACTCCCAACACTCGTCCAGGGCTCATGGCCTGGCGTGGTCGCCGGATGGGACGCGCCTGGCTACGGCGTACGCTGATGCCCTGGTCTGGGATGCGCGCAGCGGGCAGATGCTCGCGGATTACCTGATGCCTGCGCGGAACGCGTCCCAGGAGGCGGTAGCCTGGTCGCCGGATGGGACGCGTGTTGTCTCCGGGGGCCAGGGTTACTCAGCCGACCCAACAGCCCAGGTCTGGGATGCAGCGAGCGGGAAGACGCTGCTCAATTTCCGCGATACGACGCCTGACACCGCATCGGGCTACGTTTACGCGCTGGCCTGGTCGCCGGATGGCCGCTGGATTGCGACGGCGGGCACGGGATTTTCTTCTAAGAGTAAGGCTACGCTTGTCGCAACGTTCCAGGTCTGGAATGCGACAAGCGGTGAACTGGTTTTTACCCATCACGAGACTTCTGAATTGGACGCGATTCAGTGTGTGGCCTGGTCGCCTGGGAGTGATCGCCTTGTCACGGGCGACACCAGCAGCCTGGTTCGAGTCTGGGATCGAGCCAGCAGACGCCTGCTTTTAACCTATCGCGGCCAGCGCGGTTATATCAGCGCGCTGGGCTGGTCCCCGGACGGCAAGTGGATTGCCTCGGCTGCTGACGATGCCACCGCCCAGGTCTGGGACGCGCAGACAGGTCAGGCGGCATACACGTATCGCGGTCATAGCGATCTCCTGCGGGCACTGGCCTGGTCGCCAGATGGCGCTTATATCGCTACAGGGGGCGATGATAACACTGTGCAGATCTGGCGTCCTCACTAGCCTGCCTGGCGTTGAGGTGTTTGGGGAACATGGATCTTCAGCAATCGTGCTATAATATGATCGACACCACAAGGTGACTCCCTCCCGATTTTGTGGAAGAGATCGCGAGCCGGGCCTTGCAATCCAGGCGGGTATAGAGAACAGCAAGCTACTGTTCACCTGCGTGGGATGAGGAGCGGCTGGCACCATTCGGAAATAGGGGTTGCAGGATTCTGCCGAGGATCGAAGGTCTATTTTTCTCCGATCGCAAAAAAACTTCACCAGGGGATAATTACAATGTCAACTCACGATGACGTGTTTAACGCTCGAACGCGCCTGGAGGGCGTTTCAGGTGCTATCACTTATTACCGCTTAGGCGCTCTTGAAGAACGGGGCGTCAATCTTGATCGCTTACCTTTTACTGTGCGGATTTTGTTGGAAAATGCCTTGCGCCACGCGGGCGGGGAGCTGGTGAGCGAGGCTGATGTGCTGGCGCTGGGCAACTGGCAGCCTGGCAGCGCGAGCCAGTCAGAGGCCGAGTATCCCTTTATGCCAGGGCGCGTGCTGTTGCAGGACTTTACCGGCGTGCCTGTCGTGGCTGACCTGGCCGCGATGCGCTCGGCGATGGCCCGGCTGGGGGGCGATCCGCAGAAGGTCAATCCGCTGGTGCCCGCTGACCTGGTGATCGACCATTCTGTGCAGGTCGATCAGTTTGGCTCGACGCTGGCCTTCGGGCGTAATGTTGAGCGCGAGTACGAGCGCAATAGCGAGCGCTATGGGCTGCTGCGCTGGGCGCAGCAGGCGTTTAGCGCCTTCCGCGTGGTGCCTCCTGGCACTGGTATCTGCCACCAGGTCAACCTGGAATTCCTGGCTCCAGTGGTGATAACGAAAAATGAAGATGGCGCAACCATTGCCTTCCCTGATACGCTGGTTGGCACCGATTCGCATACGACGATGATCAACGGCCTGGGCGTGCTCGGCTGGGGCGTAGGCGGTATCGAGGCCGAGGCTGTCATGCTGGGTCAGCCGCTGTATCTGCTTACCCCTGAAGTGATTGGCGTACGCTTGAGCGGTGCTCTGCCCGAAGGCGCGACCGCGACGGACCTGGTGCTGACCGTGACGCAGATGTTGCGCAAGCGCGGTGTGGTGGCGAAATTTGTTGAGTTTACCGGCTCTGGCCTCAGTTACCTTTCCCTGGCCGACCGGGCGACGATCTCCAATATGTCGCCTGAATTCGGCGCGACCGCGACGCTTTTCCCCGTGGACGAAGAGACTCTGCGCTATCTGCGCATGACCGGGCGTGACGCCGAACTGGTCGAGTGCTACGCCAAAGCCCAGCACCTCTTCCGCACCGACGACCAGCCTACGCCTGAATTCGACGATTTGCTCGAACTCGACCTTGCGACGATTGAGCCCAGCCTGGCAGGTCCGCGCCGCCCGCAGGATCGCGTGCCTATGCAGAACATGAGCCGTGTCTTTCGCGCGGCTTATTCCGACCGCTTTGTCTCAGAGAGTGTGACCACCGAACGGGATATTATTCGCTCCGCTGACGAGGGTCTGCCACCCGATCCCGATCCGGTGGCCCAGCACGAGGATCTGATCAAAAAGCAGGCCGACGGGCGCCACAATTTGCATATCAACGATGTCGCAGTGCAGATGGGCGACACCCAGGTGCATATGACCGATGGTTCCGTGGCCATCGCGGCGATTACCAGTTGCACCAACACCTCGAATCCTTCGGTCATGATCGCCGCTGGTCTGCTGGCCAAACGCGCGGTCGAGCGCGGCCTCTCGGTCAAGCCGACCGTCAAGACCAGCCTCGCGCCGGGTTCGCGCGCCGTGGTCGATTACCTGAACAACGCCGACCTGCTGCCCTATCTGGAGGCGCTGCGCTTCCACCTGGTGGGTTATGGCTGCACCACCTGCATTGGCAATAGCGGCCCGCTCTCCGAGCCGGTAGCGCAGGCTGTGCAGGACAACGACCTGGTTGTGGCGGCTGTCTTGAGCGGCAACCGCAATTTTGAGGGCCGCATTCACCCGCAGGTGCGCGCCAGCTTCCTGGCCTCGCCCCCGCTGGTGGTGGCCTACGCCCTGGCTGGCACGGTCGATATCGACCTGACCAGTCAGCCGCTGGGCGCGGACATCAACGGCGAGCTGGTCTACCTGCGTGATATCTGGCCCTCGCAGAAAGAGGTGCAGGAGTTGCTGGCCAGCTCCGTTTCGCCTGAGGTCTTCAAGAAGAACTACTCTTCTGTTTTCGAAGGCGACGAGCAGTGGCGTTCACTCAGCAATTCCACCGGCCAGCTTTTCCAGTGGGACAGCGATTCTACCTACATTCAGGAACCGCCTTTCTTCCAGGACATGGCCCCGGAGCCCGCGCCCGTCAAGGATATTCACAGCGCGCGCGTGCTGGCTGTGCTGGACGACTCGATTACCACTGATCACATCTCGCCTGCTGGCAGCTTCAGCCTGACCAGTCCGGCGGGCAAATATCTGCTGGAGCGCGGCGTGGAGCGGCGCGACTTCAACAGCTATGGCACGCGGCGCGGTAACCACGAGGTCATGATGCGCGGCACCTTTGGCAACATTCGCCTGCGCAACCGCCTGGTAGGTGGCAAAGAGGGCTACTACACTGTTCACCTGCCCGACGGCGAGGAGACGACCATCTACGAAGCCTCTGAGCGCTATCTGCAAGAGGGTGTGCCGCTGCTGGTCATCGCCGGCAAAGAATACGGCTCTGGCAGTTCGCGGGACTGGGCGGCCAAGGGTCCGCAACTGCTGGGCGTGCGCGCGGCCATCGCCGAGAGCTTCGAGCGTATTCACCGCAGCAACCTGGTTGGCATGGGCATCCTGCCCCTGCAATTTAAGCCAGGCGAAAGCAAAGAATCCCTCGGCCTCACCGGACACGAAACCTACGATATCGTTGGCATCGAGCGCGACCTGAAGCCGCGCCAGGAAGTCACCGTCAAAGTCACACGCGAAAACGGCTCAACTTTCTCCTTCCAGACTATCGCCCGCCTGGATGGCCCCATCGATGTGCGGTACTACAAAAATGGTGGCATCCTGCCCACCGTCCTGCGTAAAATCATGCAAGATTAACCAGGGAGGCAAGCTCCCCATGAAGAAATGAGCGAGTGTA
>DASVMX010000482.1:0-2116 GCA_036384215.1 Ktedonobacteraceae bacterium
CCTCTACACACTACCAGTGCTTTTATTCCCCTTCGTTGTCGTCGTCGGAGAAGGAGTAAGACGACGGCGTGTAGGGCGCGGGCTCGATGGGCACACGATAGCCGCGGGCCTGGTTGCTCGCCGGGTTGGCGGGCGGCGCGACGGGCGCGGACTCCGGCGGGGCGGCGGGCGTTATCAGGTCGTTGCTGATGGATTTCACCAGGCGCTCGATGCGATCCCAGCGCGCCGGATAGCGCTCGGCATAGAATTTTTCTTTCTCTTCCACGTCATAAATGTAGAAGGTGTAATCCTGGTTGTTGTAGCGATAGTCGACGCGCGTGTAAGGCACCCGCACCAGTTCCAGAACCTGTAAGCTAGGGCGCGATTCGCTCCTGGCACTTTTTGGCCGGTAACCGTTGCTGTCTGGTTTGGTGGCCTGCTCGACGATCTGTACGGCAGCGCGCCAGACATCGATCGGCACGGACTCCGGTGGAGCCTCGGGATAGAGCAGTTCGTTGATTTCGGCGCTGTAGACCAGGTCACCAGTGGCGTTCTGCACGCGCTCCTGAGGGATTGGCCCGCTGCCAAAGATCTGCGACTGGAAACCCAGGTCGAAATGGCGTACCAGGTCGCGATGGCGCACGACTTTGCCGGTGCCGCCGCAGTTGTCGCACAGCTCGGTCTTGGAACCGTGACACGCGGAGCAGACGCGCTTGCCGGTGCCGCAGGTGCATTCGACTTCGCCGTTGACGCAATCCGGGCAAGGCACGGTGCGCCCTTTGTTGGCGGGATCGTTGTCGATTGGATTCGGCAGGGGTACGCCCTGCTGGCGAATGCCGTCAAACACATTTGAGATCTTCTCATTCACGCTGTCCGCCAGGCGGTCCGCGCGCCGCTGAAAGAAGGGCTTTTTCTTCTGGTCGGCCCAGTCAGCGACGTACCCGCGCCCGCGACAGGTTTCGCAGCGCGCCCTGGTGCGGCCTTTACAATCCGGGCAGGTAATCCAGCCGCGCCCGGAGCAGGACGCGCACAGTAGATGGCCGGTGCTGTTGCAGGCGGTACAGGCGAGAACTTCGTCATTGCCCTCCAGGCGTATACGCGTGTCGGGCGCCTTCAAACCAGTCACCGCGGGCAACTCGTAATCCCAGATGGGCAGAATTGGTCGCGTAGGACCAGACTGACGGCCCGTATAAGCTTCCGCTGATGTCTCGATGCTGCGCGTCTCCCAGCGCGTTTGCAGGCTGATCTCCCAGGCTTCGTCCTCCTGAACAGCCACGATATCCATGTAGTTGCCCAGTTCGCGCGCGATCTGCCAGTTGCCAGAGCTCCACATATTGGCAAACTGGCGTACCCGCTCCTCTTCCATATTCGAGGAACGGCGCGGCGTGGGTGCCGCGCTAGCCTGCTGCCAGTATTCAGTGGCGCGACCAGCCACGCGCGTAAAACGCCGCTGCGCCTCGGTCGCCCCTTGAATGACCAGGCGTTTGATTTTATCTATATTCTCCTGGCTAAACGGTTGTGTTTCTGGTCCGCCCTGCGCTTCCTCAGCCCCCTGAGCATCAGGCGCCTGTTGAGGAGCCGCAGAATTCCACTCGTCTTGAGGAATCTCGACGTCCCTGGATTCCGCTTCATCCGGTGGAACCTCCGGCCTGCTTTGCGGATCTCTCGGACCATAGCCGGGATTCTGCTGCCATTCATCACCCATAAGTGTTGCCTCCCTGATCGGGCGCTTCTGCTTTCACGCGCCCCTGGATTATAACTAGAGTATTAAACCGCGCCAGACAACGCTTCGTTTCACACGAAGCGCGAGGAGGCGCACTGCTGTAGGCAAGAAAACCCTTTTATATCTTGCGCATCCGTACCCGTTTTGTGAACACAAATGCGCGAAAACACGTAACAAACCTTGTTGCAAGTATCTGGCAGGTATATGTATGGTGCATGGTGTACCCTGTTCTGAATCTACATCCCTCTGTACTTGCGCACTGGCCCACCTGGAGCATTCAGGGAATGTCCCTCTGAACAGCTTCGAGAGGTCATCACAGATATATACGCCGGAAGAAGGGGAGAGTTGTAGATCAATTTGCCAGATCAGGCCCTTGCTAAACCGTGAGCAGGCAGGCCTCCACGGTGGGAAAAC
>DASVMX010000483.1:0-7115 GCA_036384215.1 Ktedonobacteraceae bacterium
GGCAAGCCTATGCTCGCCATAGGCTTGCCCCTGGTCCCGATTCCTGGTCGAACCTCATCTTGCGAAAAATTTGACGTGCTGGCTATTGGGATGTTACAGTATAGGGAATTACCTCGAACTTGTAGAGAGATGTTAATAAGCCCTGGTTAGTAGATAGAGACCTGGCTGCTTCGTTGCGTGCCCAGGTTTTTTTATAAGGAGGAATACGCCGTCATGGCGCACGATTTTGCCCAGAAATTTGCTTTGGAAGGATTGACATTCGATGATGTGCTGATTATCCCGGCTGCTTCGTCGGTTCTCCCGCGAGAAGTTTCGACTGTGACCCGTTTGACGAGGAATATTTCGATCAATATCCCCATTTTGAGCGCGGCGATGGATACCGTGACGGAGGCGCGGCTGGCGATTGCGCTGGCGCGCGAGGGTGGGATCGGGATTGTGCACCGCAATCTCTCGATTGAGGACCAGGCCGAGGAGGTGGACAAGGTCAAGCGTTCCGAGTCGGGCATGATTACCGATCCGATCACTTTGGAGCCTTATCAGCTCTTGAGCGAGGCGTTGGCGGTGATGAAGCGTTTTCATATCTCTGGTATTCCCGTGACGGAACATGGCAAACTGGTGGGCATTCTCACGAACCGCGATATTCGCTTCGAAACCGAGTTTGAGAAGCCTATCGCGGAACTGATGACGCGTGAGAGACTGGTGACCGTGCCGGTGGGAACTACGCTGGAGCAAGCGCGCGCCAGTCTGCATCGTTACAAGATCGAGAAACTGCCCGTGGTGGACGAGCATGGGATGCTCAAGGGTCTGATCACGATGAAAGACATTCAGAAGAAGATCCTCTATCCCAACGCCGCCAAAGACGAATTTGGGCGCCTGCGTGTGGGGGCCGCGGTGGGCGTTGGACCCGACACCGACGAGCGCTGCGCCGCGCTGATCGAAGAGGGCGTGGATGTACTGGTTGTCGATACCTCGCATGGACACTCGCAGATGGTCCTGGAGGGGGTTGCCAGGGTCAAAGATCGCTTTGGCAAGAAAGCCCAGCTTATAGCCGGCAATGTGGTTACAGCCGAGGGTACAGAGGCACTGATCCAGGCCGGTGTGGATGGGGTTAAAATTGGCGTGGGCCCAGGTTCAATCTGTACAACTCGCGTAATTGCGGGAGTTGGTATGCCACAGGTAACGGCCATCTTTGAGTGCGCGAGCGTGGCCCACAAGTATGGGGTGCCGGTGATCGGCGATGGGGGCATTCAGTATTCGGGCGATATCGCCAAGGCTCTCGCGGCGGGAGCTGACACGGTCATGCTGGGCAGTCTGCTGGCAGGCGTGGATGAGAGTCCTGGCGAACTGATCATCTCTCAGGGCGAGCGCTTCAAGGATTATCGCGGCATGGGTTCAGTGGCGGCGATGAAGAAGCGCAGCTTCAGTAAAGACCGCTACTTCCAGGGCGATATCATCGAAGAATCGCAGGTGATTGCCGAGGGCATCGAGGCACGCGTGCCGTATAAGGGTATGCTGGGGCCGCTGGTCTTCCAACTGATCGGCGGCCTGCGCCAATCGATGGGTTATGCTGGCTGTGAGACCATTGCGGAAATGCAGGAGAAAACCCGCTTCGTGCGTATCACAGGCGCGGGCCTGCGCGAGAGCCATCCGCACGATGTTCAGATCACCAAGGAAGCTCCGAACTATTACGGCGCTAAGAGCAGATAACAAAAGCTTGCATGCCATAAAAAGAACCCTGATCCCTTACGAGGGACCAGGGTTCCTCTTTGCCGATTTTGCAAACGCCGAGTGAGGCGTTTGCAAAATCGGCAGAATAAGGTTCTTTTTATGGGCAAAATATGATAAGCTAGAAGTCTCTCGATGAAAGCGCGGAGGGCCGGATTTTCCCCGGTGTGGTTGAGTATTTCGATCTTATGTCAGGTGAACTCTTTGATTACTGAAAACGAGCAACGGGCTTTAAATGTATTGGACGAGACCGGGCTGCTGCGGGTTTTGCGCGAGTTGTTGCGCATACCCAGCGTGACCGGGCGCGAGGCTGAGGCGCAGCGCTGGTTGGGAGAGCAGATGAGGCAGGAGGGTCTGGAAGTGGACGCGTGGACGCTTGATGTTGAGGCTCTGCGGAGGCGCGGCGATTTTCCGGGCATGGAGGTAGAGCGATCTGGTCACGAGGCGTTGGGCCTGGTAGGAAGCTGGCAGGGGAGCGAGGGCGCGGGCAGATGTCTGATCTTTAACGGGCATATCGATGTTGTGCCCGAAGGCGATTACGCCAACTGGTCGCATAATCCGTGGGGTGCGGAACAGGATGGCGAGTCTATCTATGGGCGAGGCGCCTGCGATATGAAAGGCGGGCTGATAGCAGCCTTCTACGCGCTCAAAGCCATCAAAGACTCCAACATACCCGTACACGGTCGCTTGCTTGTGCAGAGTGTGATTGGGGAAGAGGATGGTGGTCTGGGCACATACGCCACGCTTTTGCGCGGGCACAAGGGAGACGCAGCGATTATTTGTGAGCCAACCCGGCTCAACCTCATCCCGGCCCAGGCGGGTGCGTTGACTTTTACTATCCGCGTACCGGGAAAATCGGCGCATGCCAGTGTGCGCCTGGAGGGAGTCAGCGCGGTTGAGAAGTACCTGGACGTGCACCGCGAACTGCTGCGCCTGGAGGGCGAGCGCAATCGTGATGTTCAGCATCCGCTGCTGGGCAAACTCAAACTGCCCTATCCGCTGAGCATCGGACGCGTGCTGGCTGGCAACTGGTCTTCTTCCGTACCCGAAGAAGTGTTCTGCGAGGGCCGCATCGGCGTCGCCATGGGCGAAAGCAGTCAGGCGGTGCGCGAGCAATTTGCAGAGGCCCTGCGTGTCCTGTCCGCGGCGGATCCCTGGCTAAGAGAACATCCCCTGGAGATCGGCTGGAGCGGCGGGCAATTCGAGAGTGGAGAGATCGCGCATGATCACGAACTGGTACAGCTCTGCGGGCAGTGTATGCACGATCTGACAGGTAAAGAGCCGGAGATCGAGGGAGCCCCCTACGGCTCAGACTTACGCTTGCTAGTCAATCTGGGGGGTATCCCCGCGCTGCTCTTTGGACCGGGTGACGTGCGAGTAGCCCATATGCCGGACGAGCATGTGAAGAGTGATGAAGTCGTGCGGGCCGCGCGAGCGTATATTCTTACAGCGCTGCGCTATCTGAGTAGAGAATCCGAACTGGAGTAATAGTTGCGAAAAGGGGATCTCGTGTACGTTTATTAGCCAAGATATCCCATGCAGATTGCGCTGGCAGGCCGGATGGGATACAATAACGAGAGTCCATGGTAACTCAACAATAACGACACCCGTAGCTTACGGAGGGAACGATGGTCGATCTGAAACAAACACTCAGTCGCTTTTTATCAATTCCTGGGGTACGTCTGGCGGTCCTGGTGGGACGGGATGGCCTGTTAATAGAAGGTTTAACGCGGGATGGGAAGGAGGATATGGAGGCGGTGGGGGCGATAATGACGACAG
Source organism: Ktedonobacteraceae bacterium (assembly GCA_036384215.1). Lineage (GTDB taxonomy): Bacteria > Chloroflexota > Ktedonobacteria > Ktedonobacterales > Ktedonobacteraceae > Paraktedonobacter. The sequence goes on from DASVMX010000483.1 coordinate 3,505, forward strand.
GTCTGAGTACCGCTGAGGCCCTTGGACAGGAGATCGCGCGCGGCAGTGTGGTGGGTACTTTAATGGAGTATGAGCATGGGCTGGTGAGCGTTGATCCGCTGGGCGATTTTGCCCTGGTCGTGACTTTATTTGATAATGCTTCGAGTATCGGGCGCGTGCGCCACATGGTCAAGGCCAGTCGCACGGAAATCCTGGAGGCATTGGATATCGCATAACGTCGTGGGATATGTAGTGTTTTATCTCAGCCGGGCGTGTACACAGAGGGCGGCATGTACATGGAGCAACTGACAAATTTAATTATTTCGGATCGCGAACTTGCCATCATCTCGAACTTATTGACCAAACTGATGAGCGATACCAGCGCATCCTCGGTGATGTTGCTGGATAAGAGTGGTCAGGTTATTACCGCGCAGGGAGCCAGTACCAGGCAGAACGCAACAGCGCTGGGCGCGCTACTGGCTGGTGCGTTCTCGTCCTCGCGTCATGTGGCGGAACTGCTGGGAGAGAAAGATTTTCGCACAATCTTTCAGCAGGGTGTGAACGAGAGTATTTTTACAACGATGGTGGAAGAGCAATGGCTCCTGGTCATTGTGTTTGACAAACTGACGCATATCGGCCTCGTCAAGATACTCTCGAAAAAGGCTGCGGATGAATTAGGGCGTACCCTGGAGCGCGTGCGTAGTGATACCACCCGCCAGAAATCTTCAGTGCTGAACATTAATTTCCGCTCCTCGGTGGAGGATACCATCGACTTACTTTTCCGCGACTAGGGGAAGAATAGCACATGGCGCTCATAAACATCGCAGCTCAGGAGATCCATTGTAAGATTGTTTACTATGGCATCGGCTATTGTGGCAAGACGACCAACCTCCAGTATGTTCACCGGAGCATCAACCCTGTTGCTCGTGGTGATATGCTCTCGATAGCTACTGAAACCGAGCGAACGCTCTTCTTTGATTTTTTACCCCTCGACCTGGGAACAGTGCATGGTTTTCGCACGCGCTTTCACCTGTACACGGTGCCGGGCCAGATCCTCTATGAACGCACGCGCCTTGCCGTGTTGAACGGCGCGGACGGGATCGTCTTCGTGGTTGACTCGCAGGCGGAGAAATTTGAAGAGAACGTGCAAAGCATCACCGAACTGGAAATGAACCTGCGCCGCCTGGGCAAAGACCTGGGGAACTTTCCCTTTGTGATTCAATGGAACAAACGCGACATGCCGTCCGCGCTTCCCGTCCAGGTATTGGAACGCTACCTCAATCGCCGCCACGTCCCCAGCTTCGAGGCCGTAGCCGCCGATGGCAAAGGCGTGTATGCCACCCTGCGCAGCATCAGTAAACGCGTAATGGGGAACTTGTAGCATACATCCGGTTATGCATATATTTTTGGAATGATATCGAGGCGTACAAAAGTTTTTTCTGATGGAGAAGCGGTACGTGTCCTATCCCAAGTGGTTTGGCAGCGCTTTTAAACGCTTGCAATGTGCTCCTCGCCTGGAAGCAGTTGCGTTGTTTGTATGAGTAACCAGTAAAGCAGGAGTCGCAGGGAAAGAAGAGCCGCATCACACGGATTTCATTCGTGTGATGCGGCTCTTCTTTCCCTGCTATTTATATAAGCAGCAGCGTGGCTGTGCCTTGCAGGGAGCGAATGCGAGCCGCGGCTTCGGCGCGGGTAATGCGCCCGGCGAGCAACTCGTCAAGAATATCCTCGATGATTGCGGGGTGGGATGGCTGCTCGGGTGCCGGTGGCTGTTCGGTTCTGGCCGGGCGGGCAAGCAGGTGTTCGCCGCGCAGGGGCCAGATGTAGATGCCGATCAGCGCGGCTCCTATGATCGTCGCGGCCAGTCCACCGTGAGCCAGTTGCGGCCAGTTTGTGAGGGGCGAGCCGAGCAGGGCGGTGACCCAGGCATAGAGGGCGACCACGCCTCCGATTGCGAGGGCCAGGATGCCCGCGGCCAGCAGAGCCAGGACCAGGCCGCGGCGCGGGCCCAGAGCGCTGGCGGGGTCAAGCGCGAAGCGCCGCCGGATAACCAGGTCCAGAGGGATATAGGCCAGGCCAGGGATGAGCAGCGACAGAGTTGTGATCCAACTCTGAGCATCGGGGGCGGCAGGCGAGGGCGCGAGCGTTTGCAACAGATTGTAGAGTAGAGAACCGCATCCCCACCAGAAGAGGCTGGCTAGCAGCAGCGCCGCGATAGTAGCCTCGGTCAAAAGCAAGGTTGCGCGCCCGATCAAGTTGCGCCGGGAAATGTCCTGGAGCAGTAGATGATAGATGGCGGTAGCCAGCAGCCCCAGAGCCAGGGGTGTGACAAAATCGCGGGAGGCGTTATAGCCCAGCACGCTGTTGAAGTCCAGTGAAACATGGAAAAGCGGCGACAGCGCTACTTCCAGCGCGATAAACACCCCTGCGAGCAGCCAGCCAATACCGAAAGCCAGGCTTGCTCCGTGCAGAATCATACGCACGATGCGCGAGGAATCGCGGCTGGTAATCAGGCTATAGACCAGCCAGCAGACGAGAAACCAGAGGAGCATTAACGCCAGGCCAGCGGCTTGATCGTGCTGGCAATACTCAGTATGGCACTCTCCTTGCCCGCCGAAGAATAGCAGATCAATCAGTGGACGAAATCCATTGAAGAAAAAAGCACCGGCCAGCATGAAGAACAGGATCAACTGCACGCCGAAGAAATGCAGGCGCTGGAAGATCAGGGCAGCGCCCCTGTGGGCTGGAAAACGGCGGCGTTCCAATTCCAGACCAAGCACCATCAGCAGGGTAGGCAGCGCGGTCCCGAGGGCGGAGGCGGCACCGCTATTGTAGCCATAGGCCCAGTTTCCTAGAGCCGTGAAGCCAACCAGCGGGACTACGACGAGCACGCCGATACCCTCAGTGATATTCAGGAAAAACGAGCGGATCGCGCCGGCCCCAGCCGCCGGATCTTGCTTCTGGTCGCGGCGGATCAGCCAGTAATGAAGACCGCCAAGCGCCCCGGAGATGATCCAGCCAACGACGGCAAAGACCAGCGCCTGAACCAGGGTTGCCTGGGTGGGCGTCGTGCCATATGTGCCGCGTAGCGCCGTAAATTCCAGTAGCGTGTTGAGCAACTGCGAGGTTACCACCACCGCGAAAACGATCAGCGCAATAAAGATGATATAGAGGTAGAAACGATAAAGATTACGGGCCATCTCTCTCTCCTTTGCATGATGTCAGGCCAATGATTAGATGATTAGAGATTGTATGCCCTTAGTTTACAGAATTTTGCCCTCTCAGACATGGGGCAGATGTCCTATTCTGAGATAAGCAGAAGTGCACTATTGAGCAACGCTGAGTGAGATTGCAAGGTTACTTGCGCGCTGACCCTTGAGTTTCTTTTACCTGCGAAACAAAGTGATTATTTCTCGACACCCCTTTTTTCAGGGCGGTTGCAAGATCGGGAATAGGATGAGCCTGGCAGGATGGTAAAGGGCAGCTGCCTCCATCATCCCCCGGATGCGGCTGCCCTTTGCCGGGGGACGCGCTGCCGGGGGCAGATGAAGCGACGGGGCTTCCTTTCCGAGCGGGCGAAGAAAGCTGCGATCAAGCAACTTGCCCGCTCGGAACAAGGAGCCAGTCCCCGC
>DASVMX010000484.1:0-8523 GCA_036384215.1 Ktedonobacteraceae bacterium
ATTTCCCCGACCTCTCTTTGCTTCTACCTGTTTAGCAAGAATAATTGGAGCAATATCTGGAGATGTCGCTACCTGCTCCGAAGTTGACGAAGACCATGAAGATGAGGGCGATGAGGAAAAAGGTCAGCCAGCTGCGCAGGGCTGAGCGTTGCTGAGAACGGGCCAGGCCGAAGATGCAGATGATAAAGCTGATGACCAGGAAGGTCCAGCTCGCGCCGAGCGCGCCCTGTGCGTGCTGACTTTCGCCGGAGATGGTGCAGATGATGCTGACAAAAAAGGTCAGGACGGTAAAGGTGAGCGCTCCGGCGGCTCCACCCGATGAGCCAGTGCTGGCTGAACTGGATGAGCTGGCCGCGCCTTTGCCTGCTTTGACTGGCTGGGCAATACGCGCGGTTGGCTGCGGGACGCCGACCTGAACCTGGACTGGCTGCTGGCTGAGCGCGGCTGCGACTCGTCCGGTGCCGTGTACGGGCGCAGCTCCAGCCGCTGGCCGGATCGGCGCGAGCGCGGGGATGCGCGTTCCGGTTGAGATGCGCTGCACAGCGTCCAGTCTGCCGATACTCAGCGGTTTGGCGGAATTGGAGACTGGCAGCGGAACAGAGATCGAGGGAAAACTCGCCAGCGGGCCGAGCGCACTCAACGTTTCAGAAGTTATGGTGCCCTCGTTGATCTTGCGCCGCTGCTCCGGGGCGACCAGGAAAGTAGGCCACCAGTAGTCGGTGAGCCGGGCCTGCGGCAAACCCGGCAGCTCGGTAAAGGCCAGGGCACGCGGCGGCGGCATCAGCGCTTGCCAGGCGATTGGATCGGCGGTGGGAATCGTCTGCATGGGGCCGTTGTTCACCTGCTGACCCGCTCCATGCGCTGGATCACTCGACACAGGTGTCCTGGCCGGCGTGGGTCCAACTGGCATGGACGGGCTGGCCTGCGGGCCGGTCACCGGATTGGCAACTCTGGGCACGGCAGGCGGCATCTGCACGTTGGCGGCAACGCGCGGATCGCCTGGCACGGGTTGAGGAGGATAGCTCTGGATCGGCTGCGGCGGCGTGTTTTGATGAACCGGTACAACCCCTGGATCGCTCGGCATGGGCTGGGACGACTGTGCTCCGACCCGCGACCCGCTGGCCTGGCGCAGCGCGTTAGCAAAAGCCTGCATGGTACGAAAACGCAGCGCGGGATCTTTCTTGAGCGCCATCATCACCACCTCACCGATCTCCAAACTGACCGCTGGATTAAACGCGCGCAGCGGCGGCGGCTGATCGAGCAGGTGGTGTCTGATCAGCTCGCCCGCCGTTCCCTCGAAAGGAAAGCGACCTGCCAGCCACTCATAAACCATGATGCCCAGCGCGTATTGATCGCTGGTCGGGCTGGGGCGCCCATCGAAGAGTTCGGGGGCCATATAGGGCAGCGTGCCGGACATACTGGCGGTCATATAAGAGCCGGTATTGCTCACCAGTTTCGCGATCCCGAAATCGGCCAGCAGCAGCTCGCCATTATCGCCAACCAGGATATTTTCGGGCTTGATGTCGCGATGGACAATATGCTGGCCATGGGCGAAGTCCAGTCCTTCGGCGATCTGCGCCACGTAATTGTTGATCTGCGACATGGGCAAGCGCGTGCCGCGTGGGTGCATCTTATTCAGGGACCCCTTCTCGGCAAGGTCGGTAATCAGGTAGGGTCTGCCGCTGATAAAGCCATAATCAAGAAAACGAATGATATGCGGGTGTTTTAAGGTCGTCAACAAGACCGCTTCTTTGTGAAAATTCTGCTTTTCCTGCTCTCCAAACTGCGCGTGCAGCACTTTCACCGCGGTAAACACGCCCAGGTGAACATGCTGGCCGCGGTAGACCTGGGCGAAACTGCCCTGGCCAAGCACCTGGATCAGGCGGTAGTTCCCCAGTTGATAGCCCAATAGTTGATCTTGCATACGACATTCTCCGCTGATGAAAGAACACCAGACATTCTTCATAGAGAAATTTTTATAGATTGCTACCCTGTTTTTTCCATGCGCACCAGAGCGCGGAAGAAATAGGGCGCTGGTCCAAATTGCAATTGCATGTCAGGAACCAGCCAGATATGCTCGCCCGGTCCCCAGACGCGCCATAGTTGCGAACTGGTCTCGGGAGGCAGTTGATAATACATGGTCTCTCTGCCGACGTTTTGCAGCGACCAGTAGCCGGTCTGCTTATCGAGTGCGAAGGTGGCCCAGGGTTGAAGATCGGGGATGCTGGCCGAGGTGTAATTCGGCGTGGCGTCCGGGCGCACATGCCACTGGTAGAGACTGCGCCCCGGCCAGCCGACGAGATAATGGCTGGCCCGGTCCTCGCCCTGGAGATATTCATGGGGGTTGCTACCCCCGCGATGCTGGAGTATGTACACAAACGGCAACTCTGCCGGCTGCTGAAGCGGGGTCGAGCAGGCCGGACAGACCGGCGGCTCTCCCCTGCGGGCGACAAACGCGTGCCACCAGCACTCGGATTTGGCGCAGGGCACGATCTGATCGTACATATGGTAGAGCGCGGTCTGCCACTCTGAAGGCTGCGCTCGTTCCCAGGGATTTTTGAGTCCCTGCACAAAGGTGCGCTCAAACAGACCCGCGATCTCCTTGCCCAGCATGGTAGATTTGAAAAGCTGCTGGCTATAGCGATTACTGGTGTCCGTGGGATGTTCAACGTAGGTGGCCATTTTGCCAAAGCGCAAAAGCTCATCTTCGGCGTCGTCCACAGAATAGACACGCGCTCCCACGCCGCCAAAAGGATTTTGAAAAAAGAACCAGCGATAGAGCAAAACCGCCAGCGCGTGGCGGTCCGTGTGCAAGTTGGGCGCCTTAAAATCGCCGGTCACCAGTTCGGGGGCGCGAAATTCAGGCGTGCCGTTGACTACCGCGGAAACCTGGCCGGGCACGGTCAGGCTGTCGCAGTCGATCAATACAGCGGTACCAGCAAAGGGATCAGCCATGACGTTTTTGCCAGAAAAATCAGCATAGCACAGCCCCATGGCTGAGAGACGGTTGGCGGCTGTTACCAGCTTGATCGCACTGGCCACGCGTCCGATAAACCAGCCGCGTTCCTCTGGCTGGAGGTTTTTAAAAGGTCTGGGCAGGAAGAAGTTCTCCATCAACTTCATCCCTTCCACAAAACGCATACGAAAACCCACAGACGGGTTAATCACCCGTTTGTCGGACAGGGTACGGCTGACCACGCGCTTCTCAGGCCAGGTAAAGAACGTGTTCCAATAGCTATCACCTTTGATCGGGTTAAGCTCGTTGATCAGCACATCGAGTCGCCTGATATACTCCTGCTCCTGCTGCTGCCTGGTTCTTTCGTCATGGTAGGTATAGAGTTTTACCAGGCTCTGCCCATCTTTTGAACGATAGAGTTCGCCCTGACCACCAGAAAAGCTGGCTTCCTCTTCGTAAAACTCCACCTGCCCGTCAGCAAAGCGTACTTCCATGAATTTGCCATCCATGAATTGTTAGCTCCTTATTTCTCTCACGCGCCGCCTGCGGCGACGCATGAGAGAAGAAAAAGGGTTTTTCGGGGACACCCCGAACCCCGGCAAAGGGCTGCCGCCCTCTGCACTCTTGCTCACCACAGAGAAAAGATGGGGGCACTCCGTCGCTTCCTCTTCCCCCGGCAGCGCGTCCCCCGGCAAAGGGCTGCCGCATCCGGGGGATGAAACAGGCCGCCGCATCCGGGGGATGAAACAGGCCGCCGCCCTCTGCACTCTTGCTCACCACAGAGAAAAGACGGGCACTCCGTCGCTTCATCTGCCCCGGTAGCGCGCCCCGGCAAAGGGTTGCCGCCCTCTGCGCTCCCGCTTTTTGAGCGGATCTGAATAGTTGCCGTTATTTGCGATAGAGATAGACCAGCGTGCGATCATCAATGGATTGCGACCTGCGATAGCCGATAAATCTGACGAGTTCGTCAGCGGGCCGGGGCGACTTGAGCGTTGGCAAGACATACGTTTGATGGAAGCGGTCTACCATGGAGAAATGGTCTGGCTCAGGCGCGCCGGGCGCGGGCAGAGGCGGCTCGACATCGTCGGCGATCCCGTCCGTCATAGCCATGACGCCAGCGATGTCGCTGAGGGTGTCAAACTGCATGAACTGCTGCCAGTCTTTCTCCCGGCTGCGCATGAAGGGCTGAACCTCGTTGCCGGCAGCCTGAATCTGCGGGGCCAGCAATTGTTTCCAGCGCGCGTTGGGCGGCTCACCGCCGCCCGCCCTGGCGCGCACCCCAAACATCGCGCCATCGCCGATCTGCACCCTGGCCAGGAAAAGCTCGTCCGGTCCCAGCGGAGCCGCCAGGAAGACCAGCAGGGTCGCGTGCATCTCGTCCACCGAAACCCGCGCCGCCCGCGCGGTGCTTACCACTGCGTCCACGGCCCCACGCAGCGACTCCAGCAGCACGCTCGCGGCTGCCTTGCGTATCTCATCCGGCTTGCTGTTGCGATACAGCAGGGATTTCAACTGCGTGACCTGCTGCTCGGTCAGCGCGGTCGCGCCCTCCACCGAGGCCAGCGCGCCCTTGCGCGAAAGCTCTTTACTGCTTACGCCATCGGCAATTGCCACCAGGGCCAGCGATGGTCCAACCGCCTGGTTGTTGAGAATCCTGATCTGAAAATCGTCCTCGCGGTACTTGCCCTCGTATCCGTGGCCGTAGCCGCGCCTGCTCGCGCCGATGATATACCAGTTGTGGTCCAGGCTGTTCGGCTCGCTCGCGGCGGGAAAACGCTTCTCATGGGGATGCAGCGGCAGATCACCGGGATCAGCCGGTTCGATCTGGTGATCGTAGATGGATGCCTCCGGGACCACCGGCGCGGATGATGCAACTGGCATGGCCGGTGAGCCGGGCGAAAGCACGCGCCGGGCCGTGACCGCTTGACCGGCATCGGCGCGCGACGAACTGCTCTGCTGCTGGCGCAGGCTCTGCTGTAGACTCAGGTTTTCACGCGTCAAATACTCTACCTGCTGCTGCCAGCTCTCGACCTGGCGCTGCAAACCCGCCACCTGCTGCTCCAGGGCCTGTTGCAGAGGAGCACTCTGGGAGCGGCCCCACAGCCAGCCACAGCCAGCGCACAGCGCGTAGATCAGCACAATCAGCAACAGGATTCCCAGCCTCGTCAGATCAACCTGCCCGTTCAGAAAACGCCAGACCCAGTACCCCAGCGTTCCAAGACACGCCAGCCCGAGGAGCACGCTGATGCCATACCTGACAAGATCATCCGGGCCCGCTGGCTGATCAGGCTCGCCATAGGCAGACCGGGCAACCGCGACGCGCAGGGGTCCCTGCTGCTGCCCCTGCACGCGCTGCGCGCTCGCCCTACGCTGATACGGCGCGTGTACCTGCTCGGGTGCATACAAGTCGTCCTGTGGGGACATAGCTTCTTTCTCCTGTCTCACAACACCATATTAGTAGCGGCGTGGTCCATCCGAAGCGCGCACAGTGCCATCCGGCATGGCGTATACAGTTGGCTCAAACGCGCCGCCCGCGTTCGCCGTCTGAATAATCGAGCCAGACATCCACTGGAAGAATTTTTTAATCGACTCACCAGTAACATTCTGCATCAAAAAGACATTGTTGGGCTCGGCCAGCTCGCGCAGCGTGCTCTCCTTGACATTATTGCCACAACCCAGCGCGATAACCGTGGGCCGCTGGTTGCCGCGCAACTGATGCAACTGATAGACCGAGTCCTTATAATGATCGTTGGGCTCGCCATCGGTCAGCAAGAAGACCAGCGGGCGATAATCCCCGTGGCGCTGCATTGTATTCACCACCAGGTCCTCGCGGATCGACTGCACCAGCAATTGCAGCGCGGCCCCCAGCGCGGTATTCCCGTTCGCCGTCAAAATCGGTGGCTGGAAGTGCAGGAGAGGTGTCAATGGATCTTGCGTGGCCTGCGAGGCAAAGCGGATCAGGCTAATATAGACAGTATCCTGGGCACGTAGATCATTCATCAACTGGCGATAGATCATATTCAGCCCCTCGTTCACCGCCATAATCGGGTGCCCCTGCATCGAGGTCGAGCAATCGAGCAACAGATAGACAGGCAGGCGGCGAATATTGCCCCCTTCAAAATCCGGGATCATCATATTCATCAAACCTCCGCCTCTGGATCTCCCTGGCATGAGCCACGAGGGAAAGAGGCATCCTTCTTTATGACAAGAGTGGAGTGGCCTCCCTTGCCCTTGCTCGTAGTCTGCTTTTGGACGACCAACCAGGAGCGTCATGCCACCCAGGTCAGGCTTCGACGGTCCTTAACCTTTGCTCCCCATGTCAGTCGCCGTTTTATTTCTCAAACGCATACACTTTCCACTTTTGCGGCACATCCCCTGCTATAAACGGCAATATTCCCGCGTAAACGCGGAGCTAGCGCGAAGTTGGCGACTTTGCCGGCGTGAGCTGCTTCCCTGTTGTAGGTTGAGCAGGCACCCTTGTCGGCTGATTCTTAGTGGAAGCCCCGGCGGTCGCGGTTTGATTCACCTGATTAACGGCAGTTGCCACAGTCGGCAGATCGAGGGTACGCGCGGGCGAAGTGAATGTCACCGCCAGGACAAGGATGAGCAATAAAATAAACAGGCAAATGGGTGCCAGCCAGCGTACAAGTGTTGCATTATTTACCATAAACATCTCTCCAAATAACGGGAGCATCGACCCGGCAAGGCCAATCACATCCTCCCCACGCCATCCTACCAGGCATTTAAGCTCGTCTAACATCCCCTGAAATGCACAACTAAATCTATGTCAGCCATTATATCTATAAGAAATACTCCGTGTCAATATGAGATAATTCACATTTTTGCAAACTAGCTTTCATTTCCACAATGTAATTGAACTAGAACAACTACAGAAATAAATAATATAGATCAAACATATATTGTGCTCCTGCTGCACTCTTTTTCCCGCCGCTACTGCGGAGGCCAGCTCCTTTTTAGAGGAGAAAATGGTGAGGCACATGCAATAAGAAAAAATTTTCAATTTTTTCTTATTGCATGTGCCTCACCATTTTCTCCTCTAAAAAGAAGCTGGCCTCCGTTAGATAAGCGGTAGCTTTTCAGTGTTGGGGCCATCGTCGCGCCAGCGGCGTACGGTTGCCAGTTTCCCTGTTGTGGCAAACGCGATGATTGGCATTTCGTCGTCGGTCAGCGGCCCTGTTTCTGGCAGCGAGAACGTCAACGTGGCGGGATCATACTCTAGCATCCATTCCTCAATCCCACAGGCGTTGAGTCCCTCCCACGCGGAGAGAAAGTCATAATTCAATGTCTCCGCGCTTACCGGGTCAAGCTGCTCTTCGGCAGTTTTCGCGTAACGGGACCAGACCGCGTTCAAGGTAGCAATCCGCGCGCGAATCTCTTCATTCATCACTATCTCCTTCTCAAAATGGCAGACACGCTTCTCAGTCATGCCTGCCACAGTCCACGTACCAAGCGCGTATGCTCAGGAGCCGGGTGTGGGCGTAGGGGAGGACGCGGGCTGCTCCGGGCGCCAGGGCAGTACTTCTTGCTTGCCATACAGGATGACTCCCACCGCGAAGTACGCAAAAAAGCCGATCACCAGACCAACGGCATACCAGCCGAAGATTGTATTATCCCTGAAAAAGGCCAGGGCCGCCGCACCCGCGATAATTCCCACGAGAGCGATAAGTTCCGAAAGCCAACCTGGACCAGACCGCTGGCGCAGAATGCGATAGGCAATCCAACCGATGATTAAACCGAAGACGACAGCCCCAAATCCAACAATAAACATGATAACATCTCCTTTTCTATGAATGGCTCCAGGACAGGTTATACCCAGGAACCGGCGAAATTGACGCGGCATCCATGTCATATGGATAGACCAGCCTCCATAAAAACGTTGCTCCTGTTTCCTCCCTGGTTACGGTCTTCCCCCTTTTTGGGGATACAGCGTAGGGAAAAACTGAATCAGTGAATAAGCTGAACTATTTTATACTCAGCAATTGCACTGCTTCTATTTTCTGCTTCTCGTACTGGTTTCTGCAAATAAAACCGCTCCCCTTTACTCCTATGCCTGTCTCTCTTACCTCATCTTCACGCGTATCCGAAAGGGGGGTGCGGTGCTCTCCGGCTTTTTCTGCTGGAAAAAGCCCACCATTTTATCTTTAAGGGAGATGTTCTTTTCATGAAATCTACGAAAACAATGCTTTTAGGGACCATTATCGCGCTACTCGGCGTTGGCTTGATTCAACCGGGAAATGACCTGTACCTGTCTCACGCAATCCCCGCGCTCGCGGGAGATATATTGACAACCGTCTTTCCCCTTGTCTCGCTGGGGCTGATTCTGCTGGGTACAATCATTGGAATCGTGGGTATCTTCGTGCGTAAATAGAAACAATCGGTCACCAGCGGGGCTTTGCCCCGCCCTCATTTCCTGAGAGGTTTTTCGACAGGAGCTCCTCCGCTGTCGAAAAACCTCTTTTTATCCCTGATTTTTCAGCTATGGGCCAACGCCTATCTTTCCAAGGTCGCTGGCCCACCCCTGAGAAAAAAGAATGGTTGGGTTGGAC
>DASVMX010000485.1:0-5959 GCA_036384215.1 Ktedonobacteraceae bacterium
AACGGGGAAGCGGCGGCGCCACCGCTTCCCCTTTCACATCTTGCGCTCACATTCCTTTGATGGATGTCATATAAATCTATTGCAGGCCAATGAGGAAGAGGCCGCGCGCCATAATCTCGCCGGCCAGGGTAAAGACAACGATCAGGTAGAGCATGCCTGTTGCCGATTGGAAGGAGCGGTCGCGCACCAGTTTCCAGGAGAGTCCGCCGAGGATCAGTGGAACAGCGAAGCCGACCAGGATGCGCAGCCAGCCAATCGCGGTTGTGCTCAATGGCGTGGCTGTGGGGGCATCTGATGGTTTGACTGTAACTGTAGCGGTTGGCGTTGCGCCTGTGCCAGGGGTAGCGCTGGCCACGATGGCTGGAGTATTCTGGGAACTGACGCTGGCCTGAACCGGGACCACGTTGGCGCCCGTGGCCAGGAAAAAGATCACTTCCAGCAGTACGCCCACGAGAACCAGGGTTGTGGAGAGCAGCAGCGGCTTCTCAGTCATGGCCGGCGTGACCAGGTACCAGTGACCCAGCCACATCGCGGTCATCACACCGCCCAGAGCCAGAGCCGAGGCAAAAAAGCCCGCCACGGTCAGCCAGCCACCCAGGCCCGCGCCGCCCATGGGACGATAGATCATGCCCAGCACAAACAGCGCGGCCAGACCCGCCAGCACGGCCAGCCCGCCACTGATCATGCGCAGAATATAGAGCACGCTTACGCGCGGCTTCTCAGCAGGCGCGTCAGCCTCGACCGACTTGCTGCCATCGTTCGCAATTCCCGCTTTTTTATCCAGCAGCAGGAAGAGCGTATAGGGGATCAGCAGGAGCAGGAAAAGCAGCACCGGCATGGCCAGGTAGGCCGTCCAGTTGTGATCCAGCAGCTTGAAGGAATTCAGCAGTTCGGGCGTCGAGAAGCCCGACTCAAAGAGATAGGTCAGGCCAATCAGGAACAGATAAATAAAGGCGTAGAGTATGAGAAAACTGCGCTTCACCGAATGGCGCCAGTCCAGCAGGTACATCACCGCGAACTGCCCTACGCACAACTCTAACAACACAATGAACAACATCAATGGCAGCGTGAGCATGGTTTCTATGTCAATCCTTTTCGTGCTTCGTTTCGTCAGTCAGGGGATAATCATCCACAAGTATGCTGCGTTAGATTATAGCGCTTTTGGTCGGGTCATGAAAAGCCCCGGAAAAAAGCCATCTTCTCCACGCGATTTCTCCTGAGAGTGCCTGTTCCCTTGATCCTCAAAAGGCGGCAATAAAAGGGTTAAGGCTATGCAGAGCCACCGTCTTGCAGCAAGGCAGGTCTGTAATACCTCTACTCAGGTCGCGGGGATGAGGTTGCTCCTCGTTTCAGGCGGCGAGTATAATAGTTCCGTCGTTGCTGTGACCCGTCTCTCAGGGAAGAGGTCAGCCTGTTTGCAGGAAGGGGGAAGTGATGAGGAAAAGCCGGTACGCTGCTCTGCCGAGGAACCAAAGACGAGAAGGACGGTCTGCAAAGAAGCCTGTTTCCTCTTCTCCCAAAGCAGAATCAAGTGAGCGGCAAAGTGAGCATGTGCTGCTCCGGCAGTTGGAGGAGATCTTTGCGTGCTTACCAGACGGTTTGATTGCCTGTGATCGAGATGGGAAGATTCTTCGGCTGAATGGCGCCGCCTTGCACCTCTTTGAGGTGCCTTCTGAACATCAATACCAGGGGAAAGATTGCCGCGAATTTCTTGCACCCTATGTCCACTGGAACAACCAGCCATACCCAGTGATCCTCACACCATACCAGAGCTACCCCAACACACATGAAGCAAGCCTATCCCATCTCTCAACACAAACAAGCGTACTCCAGACTTCTTCTGGAAGAAAAGTGGAGGTCAGCCTGACTCGTTCACCAATGCATGATGCTCAGCAGCATATCAGGGGAATGGTGATGGTCTTTCATGAGCTCACGGCGGGTGAGCAGCACGCGCTCCATTTCCAGCGGGTCGCACAGGCGGTGCTGGCTTTGAATGAAGCCATTGCACATCTGCCTGAGCGTCTGCTTGAGGAGAGTGGTGTGCTGACAGGGCCAGAATGGCTCCTGTCGCCTCCGGTCATCTTCATTGCCCAGCAACTGGTCGATGTGATCCACCAGGTTCTCAGGTGTGACCGGGTCAGCCTCAAAGCGCTGGGAGAACCTGCACACTATATCCACTATGTCGCAGGGAGCGGCTTCAGCGCAGAACAGGAAGAGCCAGAACGGACAACCAGTGACCTTGTTACCCTCTCAGAGGTTTTTGATAAAGAGCTGGTTGCCCGGCTTCTGGCGAAGCAGGAGGTCGTCGTGTGCGGGAGTCGCCTCCATATCCCGCCGGAACTGGGAAGTTTTGCTTCCGATCAGCTCCTCATTATTCCCCTGTTTCTCCAGAAGCACCTGACCGGGATGCTCTGCATCATCAAAACAGGTTTGGAGAGCGTCTACACCCCGGAGGAAATTGCGGCAGTCAAGGCGGTTGCCAACCAGGCAGTCTTGCTTGTGGAATGCCTCCACGCTTTGTCGACACACATCAATGCCCACATGAGAGAACAGGCGCTTCAGGAAGTGCATCGCCTCAGCCAGGATTTTCTGATTCTGGCCAGCCACGAACTGTCCACTCCCTTGACGGGCATCGTCGGCAATTTACAATTAGCCCAGCGTCGTCTCAAGACGCTGCAGCGACGGCTCGTCGCGCAGCGTGGACAGGTAGGAGGCGAGCACCTGCTCCAGGCGCAGCAGCCTCTGGCCTCGGCCTCCCACAGTGCCCGGCTTCAACAGCGTATGATTAACGATCTCATCGATGATGCGTGCCTCCAGGCCAACCGTCTGAGGCTCCATCTCCAGCAGTGCGACCTGCTCGTGCTCATCAATGCATTGGTCACCAGGTATCAGCAAGACAGGCCTGATCATCAGATCGTGTTAGAAGGGTGTTCAGGAATCCAGAAGATACCCGTTTTTGTTGATGCTGAACGAATCAGCCGGGTCTTGACGACCTATCTGGCGAATGCCCTGGCCTCTTCTCCCGCTGCATCGCCTGTAACCGTTCAGGTGGTTACCGAAGAAGGGAGTGTGCGGGTAATGGTCCAGAACGAAGGGCCGGGAATCCCCTCCGAAGAGCAACAGCATCTGTGGGAACGCTTCTATCGCGCGAAATGGGGCACTGTACAGCATGAGTTGGATCTGAGCCTGGGATTAGGCTTCTATCTGTGTCGGGCCTTGATTGAACATCAACGGGGAACCGTTGGAGTACAAAGTGCCCCTG
The DNA here is from genome assembly GCA_036384215.1 of Ktedonobacteraceae bacterium. GTDB lineage: Bacteria > Chloroflexota > Ktedonobacteria > Ktedonobacterales > Ktedonobacteraceae > Paraktedonobacter. Next base: position 3,263 of record DASVMX010000485.1, read on the forward strand.
GCCATGGGGCAACATTCTGGTTTACCTTGCCCCTGGCTCTGTGAGAAATCCTGGATGGATGCTGCTTCTAGAGGTAAATTCCCATATGTTGGTCCAGGAATCAAGAATAGAAGCACGGCAAATGCGGGAAAGCCTTCAGAAGGGCTTACCCGCTTTTTGTTCTCTCCGTCTTCTCAAGCGCAGAAAGCTATGATATATTATATGAAAATTATTCTATTAAAAGCATAGTCAGTAGTGCGAAAAAAGTCCCTCATTAAGAACGTCTCTATTTTAGAGCGGTCCGGTGCTGGAATGGCGCTTTTTTGCGCGCGGACATTCCTACCAGAGACCAGACTTGCTTGACTATTCAGGGAGAGAGAGTATGTTAGAGCGCAAGCAGCTCGGCCATTATCGATTGATGCAACACATTGGTGGGGGTGGCATGGGGGAGATTTACGTGGCGCAGGATACGCGGATTGAGCGCCAGGTAGCGCTCAAAGTGGTTCGCTCGGAGGTTGCCCCTTATCCAGACGCGGCGGCGACGGCGGATATGCAGCGGCTTTTCTTGCGCGAGATGCAGGCGATTACCAGGCTTGACCATCCGCGTATTTTGCCGCTGTATGACTTTGGCGAGGAGCGCGACGGCAACAACGTTGTGACCTATATGGTTATGCCCTATCGCCCGGAGGGCTCGCTCAACGATTGGCTGCAAAAACGCGGTAGTGTGGCGCGCCTGAGCTTTCAGGATGTGGCGTATTTTATTGGGCAGGCTGCCGAGGCGCTCCAGCACGCTCATGACCATGCTCTGATCCACCAGGATGTGAAAACGAGCAATTTCCTGGTACGCGACCATCCCGGTTTGCCTTTGCCCGATCTGTTGCTCTCTGATTTTGGGATCGCGCGCGTGATGTCCGCGACTGCCACGGCGAGTCAGAGTGTGAGGGGAACGCCAAACTCGATGGCGCCAGAGCAGTGGCAGGGCTATCCCGAGCCGGCGACGGATCAGTACGCGCTGGCGATTATGGCCTATATCCTGCTGACTGGACGCCCTCCGTTTAGCGGGCGTATGGAACAACTCCTGCACCAGCATCTTTCCGTCCTGCCTGTTCCGCCCAGCACATTTAATCCCGCCATCCCGCGAGATCTCGATTCGGTGATCCTGACAGCTCTGGCCAAGGAGCCTGGCAGGCGTTTTGGATCGGTCTCGGCCTTCGGGCGCGCGTTTCAACTGGCGGCCAATGTCGCCGGCCTGGCGCTGCCGTTCGTGGGCAATCCCGCGACGCCCGCGCCTCTGGCGCAGCAGGCTCCAGACGGACCTTCTCCGGTGCTTCCACTGGCCATGCCATCTTTTTCTGCGCCGGCTAATCTTGCTTCTCCGCCGGCCACGCCGTCTTTTGCGCCGCCAATTCCTCTGACGACCCCGGCTGCTTTTCCTGAAGCGGCCAATGCCACTCCGTCACCGGCCACGCCGCCAGTGGCACCTTATTCGTTCACGCCGAGCCCGCCAGTTCTGCCGCAGCCAGGCTCTTATCCACAGGTGAGCAACGCGGATGCGTACCTGCCTACGGTGCCGCCAGCGGCGCAGGTAGCGTCACCGCCCTTTCCACCACAGCAGGCGGTTGTCTTGCCACCTGTGCAGGAGCCGCCGCCTGCGAGCTATCCGCTGTTCCAGTCACAGCCGGCTTATCCACCTTACCAGGAGCCAGCGCCGGTCTATCCATCTTACCAGCAGTCGGCGCCGGTTTATCCGCAATATCAGTACGCTCAGGCCACACCGCTCCAGCCGCCAGCCGCGACTCCAGGCCAGCCTGCTCGCCTCAAACAATGGCTGATCGCGGGTGGCCTTGCTGTAGTGTTGATCGTCGCGGGAATTATCAGCGCGAGCGTTATCTATCAGAATCGCCTGGCCTCGGACAATGCCACCGCCACGACGAGCGCGCAGTCCACCAGTTCCGCGCAGAGCACGGTCCAGGCGCGGGCCACTCAGGCGGTGCAGGCGACCTCGACCGCGATTGCTTCCCAGGCTACGGCGGACGCGCAGGCCACGGTTAACGCGCAGGCATCCGCCACGGCCCAGGTCATCGCCAGCAATCCATATCCCTCGTACATGTCTGGTAGTGGCAAGCTCATCCTGATAGATTCTTTGCAAGGTCCGAACACCTGGCGCCAGGAGAGCGATACCAGCTTTGGAGGCAGCTGCCAGTTCAGCAATAGCGCGTACCACATTTCCCAGACCAAACCCCAGAGCGTCTACTATTGCGAGGGAAATACGCAAATGCTCAGTAATTTCGCGCTGGAAGTGCAAATGACTGTTGTGCAGGGAGATTGTGGAGGGATGATGGTCCGTATCAACCAGAGCAAGACGTATTATTTCCGCGTCTGTGCGAATGGGGATTATCGGATTATCAAATATGTCGACAACAGCGGCACGAATGCCGTTACTCTGGCTACTGGCACTACTGGAGTCGTCAGCGCCAGTGGCGCCAATACGCTCGGCATTGTTGCTAACGGTGCCTCGCTGACCCTCTATGTGAATCAGCAGCGGGTCGATGGTGCCAACGATAACAGCTTCGCGAGCGGCTCTATCGCTTTAACCGCCGAAAGCATCACAAACCCAACCGAAGTTTCCTACAGCAATATACGCGTCTGGGCCTAAAACCCGCGAGGGAGGCAAGCGCCCGGTTAGACAATAAGATGGGCGCGTTGAACAGCGGAGCC
>DASVMX010000486.1:0-3412 GCA_036384215.1 Ktedonobacteraceae bacterium
TGAATGCCGGGGCGTTGCTGTTTCTCTAAAAGAGGGCTACAATGTAGAAAAAGTGAACGCGGTAAACACACTAGCAGGGAAAACCACCATGTCAGAGCGCACAATCTATCTTGACCATGCTGCCACGACTGCCCTGGATCGGCGCGTGCTGGAGGTCATGATTCCATACTTTACCACTGAATACGGTAATGCCAGCAGCATCTACACACTGGGCCGGCATGCCATGCAGGCCATTGATGGGGCGCGCGAAGAGGTCGCGGAGATCCTCAACTGCCGCCCGACCGAGGTCATTTTTACCGGCGGCGGCTCCGAAAGCGATAACCTGGCGCTCAAAGGGCTGGCTTTTACGGCTCAGAAGAAGGGCAAGCACATTATCACTACGCCCATTGAACACCATGCCGTACTGCACACCTGCCACTATCTGGAGCGCTTCGGCTTTACCACCACCTATCTGCCAGTCGACCACTATGGCCGGGTCGATCCCGACGACGTGGCGCGCGCCATCACTGACGAGACCGTCCTTGTTTCGGTGATGTACGCCAATAATGAAGTGGGCACGATTGAGCCAATCGCCGAGATAGGGCGCATCTGCCGGGCCAGAAAGATCGCCTTCCACGTTGACGCTGTACAGGCCGCTGGTTCGCTGCCCCTGGATGTCGCCGCGCTCAACGTAGATCTGCTCTCGCTCTCCGCGCACAAATTCTATGGACCCAAGGGCACTGGTATTCTCTACCAGCGCCAGGGTGTACGCCTGCTACCCCAGCTCCAGGGCGGCTCACAGGAGCGTGGTAAGCGCGCCGGTACTGAAAACGTCGCTGGCATAGTCGGAGCCAGTACTGCCCTGCGCCTGGCCTATGAAGACTTGCCAGAGATTCAGCCGCGCATCCAGACCCTGCGCGATAGCCTGATCGCCGGCGTTCTGGCAATTCCCGGCAGTGAGCTCAGCGGACATCCCACCGAGCGCCTGCCCAACAATGCCAGCTTTGTCTTTCCTGGCCTCGAAGGCGAATCCATCCTGCTCAGCCTGGACCTGCTCGGCTTTGCCGCCTCTACCGGCTCAGCCTGCACCTCCGGCTCCGTCGATCCCTCCCATGTTCTGCTCGCCATGGGCTACCCCGCTGAGCAAGCTCGTGGCACCCTGCGCCTCACCCTTGGCAAAGACAATACCGCCGAAGACGTGGATGCTTTCCTGACTGCCCTGCCGGGGATTCTCGGCAAACTGCGGGAATACAGTGTAGCGTAAAGAGAATACACTGGAGCTTATTTATATCCTCCATAGATAGCGTGCCCGGCGCGCATCCAGAAGCAATCGACGGTGCTGAAGAGGACTTCCTGGAGCCACTGGAGTTGTTCGATGAGCGAGGAGGGCTGGTCGTAGATGTCGGGTTTGCCGTAGTCATAGCGGAAGTAGTTCCAGGTCTGCTGCTGGAATTCGTCGAAGCCGCTGAGGTCGCCGCGCAGGTCGAGGCTTTGTTCGCGCACGATTTTGTCGTACTGGTGGGCGAAGAAGTCAGCGATCTGCTGGTTGGCGGGTAGGACCAGATCGGCGATCAGCAGGGCTCCTCCGGGCTCCAGATGCCTGTACATATCGTGGAAGAGGCGGCGTTTGCCACTGGCGTTGAGGTGGTGGATGCAGAGAGATGAGAGCACACAGCGCACCTGCGGCGGTAATTCCGCGCGCCAGGCGGTATCCGCCAGGTTAAAGGGGCGGACCTCCAGGCGCTCGCCGAAGCGGGCCAGGCGTTGTTTCATGCTTGCGCGCATGGCCTCCGAGCCATCGAGGGCGATATAATGGCAGTGGGGAAAGTTCTCCAGCACTGCCTCGGCTAGCTCGCCTTCGCCCGCTCCCAACTCGACAAGGATACATTCCTCGTCGTCTTTGGCCGGAATCAGTTGTAGCAGAGTACTGGTCTGCTCAGCGCGCGCGGGTACGAAAATTTCGGCCACATTGAGAAAAAGGTTTGAATCGCTTTCGCTCCACTGATTCTGTTGATTCTGTGAAGTCGGTGTTTTGCTCATCGCTTATCTATCTGCCTTTCATCGCATGCCGGAGCCTGGCTCCACGTCACATTTCTCCTGATCTTATTGTACTCGCACTTCTCGCGTGTTATCCAGGATATAGGCCGTCTGGCGCCGCTTTTACTGGCACGCGACCCCATTCAGCATGAAAGACGTGGGCGTGTTATTCTGGCTGTAGAATGAGCCCTGAAAACCGGGCCTGGTAGACGCACCTGGCTGGAGTGTGCCATTTGAGTTGGCGTTGGTAATGGTGACCCTGGCACCTGACTGTGAGAAATGACCATTCCAGCCGCCAAGGACCTGTTGATGGTCGGGGAAGGTAAAGGTCAGGGTCCAGCCATTGATGGTGCTTGTGCCAGTGTTGGTGATAGTCAGATTAGCGATAAAGCCTCCAGTCCATTGATCAGAGACATGATAGGAGACTTTGCAGCTCAGAACCGGGGGCTTCGCGGTGGGCGTAGGAGTAGGGGTTGGGGTAACCGTGGGTTTTGGTTTGGGGGTAGCCGTGGGTTTTGGCTTGCTTGTGACAGGCGTAGCCGTGGCGGTCGCGGTGCTACCGTCGTCTGGTGTGCTTATGACTGGCGAGGGCTGATTCGTGGCGAGTGTGTGGGTTGGCGTGGCGGTTGTCCCGGCGCTGGCTATGTTCTGGTGGAAGATGGCAGCGTTGACAATCAAGGCCAGGCTAGAGATGCTGGCTACAAGTACCAGCAGCACCAGGCTGGCAACCAGCCAGATCTGGCGGCGCGCGCGGCGCGCGGTGGGCCGCGCGCGCGCGGAGATGGGCGCAGGCTGCGCAAGGGCGGGCAGAGCCTTGAACTGCTGGCTCGCGCCCGCCTGCGCTTTGGTCCGGCCCGCCCGCGTGACAAATGTGACCGCCTCGTGTACACCGGTGAGCACTACCGAGGAGGCGAGTTTCAACGCTGGCTGCTTGATCGTTTCGAGTTCAGCAATGCCGGAAACCAGTGGCGCGACAGCCTGGGGTGCTGGCGCTTCGTCCTCGGATGCATCTTTGTCAGGCTCGGTGGACTCCACCTGTAGTGGTAGAGCGCCGGGCGTTTCTTCAGGAGCGGTGACCAGGGAGACGGGGACCGCTGGCACGTTCAGTGCCGCGAGAAATTCGAGTATATCAGCATGGCGTCCCTCTGGCCGTTTGACCAGGGCTTTGAGCAGCGCCTGGTCAAACGGCTCGCAGGCAGGCTGGCGGAGCGAAGGGAGCTTCGGCTCTTTGGTTGTGTGCTGGCGCGCCAGGCTCATGCTATCCTCGGCCTCAAACGGCGGCTTGCCCGTCAGCAGTTCATACGTCAGACAGGCCAGCGCGTACTGGTCGCTCAAGGGCGTGGTTATGCCGCGGAACTGTTCAGGGGCCATGTAAAGCGCCGCAAAGCTGGAAAGG
>DASVMX010000487.1:0-8464 GCA_036384215.1 Ktedonobacteraceae bacterium
ATTTCCCCGACCTCTCTTTGCTTCTACCTGTTCAGCGCTTATTTACACCGCCCGCCCGCCAGTGATTTCCAGCACGTGGCCAGAGACATAGTTGGAGAGGTCGGAGGCCAGGAATAACATGGGGCCAGCGGCTTCTTCGGGAGTGCCGGGGCGACCCAGGGGAATGAGCATGGGGGCCATCTGGCGCATGGTGTCGGGCACGCCGAGGGCGACATCCACGCCAGCGCGCCGGGTAGTTTCGCCGCTCTCTTTGGGAGCAGTCAGACGCGTCTCAATGAAGCCGTAGCAGACCGCGTTGGCCTGGATGTTGTAGCGCCCCCATTCTTTGGCGATGGTTTTGGTGACGCCTACGATGCCCGCCTTGGCCGCGGAATAGTTGACCTGGCCGGCGTTGCCATAGACGCCTGAGACCGAAGAGACATTGACGATCTTGCGCGCGTTGGCGTGCCCGTTCGCCGCCTGCTCGCGCTTCGCGGCGTCGCGCAGATAGGTTGATGCTTCACGCAGGATGCGGAACGGGGCGGTGAGATGCACATCAAGCATGGCGTACCACTGCTGATCAGTCATATTCTGGATAACCGCGTCCCAGGTATAGCCGGCATTGTTCACGATAATGTCGAAGCCGCCGAAGCTGTCCAGCGTGGCCGAGATGAGCTGCTTTGGAAAGGCGGAATCGGTGACATCGCCTGCAACGACGACGGCTTTCCCGCCAGTATTGCGAATAGCAGCAGCCGTCTCCTCCGCCGGAGCCGGATCGAGGTCGCTCACCACAACAGCAGCTCCATGCTCCGCAAAGAGTTTTGCCGCCGCGGCCCCAATGCCGCGCCCGGAGCCCGTCAAAATAGCAATTTTTCCGTCGAGTAAGCCCATATTTTTTCATTCCTTTCGCGCTACATGGCAATAATATGCCAATAAGGATGCTTTTATTCTACAATAAAGGCTGAGAGTTTGTTGGAATGAAGAGACTGACTTACTTCCATCACCGGGAACGATTCATAGCATCGGGATGGTTTGGCAGGCAAGGATAGCTCACCTCGGCGCCTGGCCTTAACAGGGGGCGGAAGATGAGGGTGATGGGTAGCCTTTCTCTGCTTCTGTATCGCCCCTCATAACAAAGGCAGCCCCATCACCAGTGGCGGGTCGGTCAGGCGTGGGGGGTGCAGGACGAGATCGGGGTCTCCTGCAATGTGGCCGTTGCGGATAATCAGCGGGCCGGCGTTGTTGCCGAGCAACTGCTTTTCGCCCGGCAGCAGAGCCGAGCGATGATCCGAAGTCGCGGGGAAGGCCGCAGCCCGCAGGTAGTAAGTGCCATCGGCCACGCCGTGGAGCAGATAGAAACCCGGCGCGCCCAATCTGGTGCAGCGCGCGGGCCTGCCCTGTGGAATGGGGCTGGTGAACAGGCCGACGTAGATCGTACCCTGAAAGCTCGCGGGCGCGCTAATGCGGCCTGCAAGCGTGTTTCTCCTCAGCAGACCGGAGGAGAGCATGGGCGCGGGCTCGTCCTGTGTTATGAGCAGCGGCTCAAATTCGTGCGCGCGCTGGCGCAGGAGACGCGGAGGCAGGCCGACCAGTTGCGCGAAACGGCTGGTAAAAGAGCTGGTACTGGTAAAGCCCACTTCAAAGCAAATATCGGTAACGCTGAGCGGAGTCGCCAAAAGTAAGCGCCGGGCTGCCTGAAAACGCAGCGCCGAGAGAAATTCGCCAGGTGGAATCCCGATCATGCGGCGGAAGACGCGGTTGAAGTGAAAAGGGCTGAGGCAGGCAATTGAGGCCAGGTCTTCAAGATTCAGAGGCTCGTCCAGGTGCGTGTGCATGGCCTGGATAGTGCGCTCAATGGCCTGTGTATGAGCGGCGAAGGTCGTCTCGCGCGCCCCGTATTCAGCGAAAACAGGTTCAGCAAAAATAGGCATGGCTGTCTGCATAATCTTCTTCCTTCTATCTACAACAGAACTCTCCTCTCCGACATATTCCTCCTGACCCCTGCGCAGGCGGCAATTGGATTTTACTGTAACCCGAATGGGGTCACTAACGGAGGCCAGCTCCATAGTACTACTTTGGCAGTTTCTCACAGGGTGCAGGGGCAGCGCCCCTGCCGGAGCGCGAGGTGTCCTCGCAAAAACCTTGTTTCTTTCGTTTTGCGCCGCCACAGGCGGCGCAAAACGAAAACTAACGAAGTAGAGATAGAAGGGGAGCCTGCACGAGTTGAAAGGTAACTGTTTATCCTTGTGTATAATTCAGCCTATGCGTTCGAGGACGGGTAGCGGGACGACCAGTTGCGAGCCGTCTTCCAGGCGCACGCGGGCGGCGCGGGCGTGGATGCCGGAGGGAAAGCGCTGGTTGTGCGAGAATAAATAGTCGATCTGGCCGATCACGCCTTCGTAGCTACCGCTGCACACGCGCACCAGGGCGCCAACCGCCAGCTCGGTTTCGGGCTTGAGAGCGAGCGGACTCTCCTCCTGTTCTGCGGGGGTCAGCGAGATCAGCAATTCGGGATAGATGCCCGCGCTGAGCGCGGTTGCACCGGAGAGCAGCACAATTTTTCCCTGGTGCTTATCCAGCAAATTGAGGGTACGTGTGGGCATGGCAATGGTGCCCAGACCTTCGGTGAGCATAACCGTCAGCGGCGGCAGGTGGGGGAGCAGGAGTTCTACATTCGCGCAGCGCAGGAGATCGATCAGGTTGGTGCGCACAAAGCTCTCGAAGTCGCGGGACGAGATGCTACTTGCAACCACTCCAGCGATGCCCGAGTTAATCGCTTGCTGGAGCATGGCCAGGTTGAGCGGACCGGGCACCACCAGAATTGCGCCAGGTGGAATGCGGCCCGCCGGTCCCGACTGGACCTGTGCCTGCCAGATTATCAGAGGGCCAGTCACCTGGCGGCCAGCGCCAAGCGCGCCGGAGACAATTGCGACCTGTCCTTCGATGACCACGCCGCCGCGGCCAGTCACGCCGACCACCAGACCTCTCAGGCCAGCCACAAGCAAGCTGTTTGGGGACAGCGCGTGGCTGCCGCTCGCGCCTGGCAAGCGAGATTCGCTCCCGGCGGAGGGCAGGGAGAGGCGTGGTACGTATGGCAGCGCCGGGCGAATCTCGCTGCGCGCCAGGCGTATAACTGGTTGATCCGGCTCGACAGGCGCTCCCGGCTGGACCAGCGGGACGCCGCGCAGATCATAGCCACCAGGCCAGCGCTCGCGCCGCACCCCGATGCGCGGAATCAGGGATGACCCTAGCGGATAACTCACAACACACCACCTCACCAGTTGTACATATTGCTGATGCGCTCCGTCTGACCTGTTCGCTACCGTTGACGCGTTCCCGTTTACGTTCCGTCTACGCGCCCATGATCTGCATCCATTGGAGCAGGCGCGCCTGGCGCTCGGCGTCGTTCTGGGACAGCACCAGGGGCCGCCCGCGTGCATCGATCACCAGACCTACCAGGCCGCCGTCGATCTCCTCGGCAGCACGCGCGCGTTCGCCCGGTCCCAGGCCCACGTCGACCGTGGGGGCGGGATAGAGCGAGAGCAGCGCCTGCTCGTTGACCTGGAGCGACACCACTTCGATTGAGCCGCTGGCGACATCGACCGATACTTTGCGCCCGTTGCTGTATTCGACATCGACCTTGAGCGCGGTCTGGCCGGGCGGCAGATTGCCGAAAGGCACGACACACGTTCCCAGGCGATGGAGCACCGCGTCATTCTCATTAACCTGAACTGCCGCGACCGGCGCGACGGTTGCCACCGCGCCCAGTTGCGAGATCAACATGGTGCGGTCCAGCACCATCGAGGTAACTCCGCGCGGCTGCAGGGCGTCAAGGAGAAGCAGCATGGCCTGCCCGTACTTGGGGGTATGGGCCAGCACCCCGCCGGTGGCCAGGATCAGGTCGGCGTTAAACTGCGAGCTGTTGACATGCGCGCCTGACTCCACGGTCAGGATAATTGCCTCGCGGGCGAAGGCCTGAGCGATTTGTAGATCGCGCTGACTGGTAGGCACAACCTGGGGGTGCATCATGCGGTTCATGACATACTGGCGCAGTTCGTCTTCGCTGATCTCAAAGGGCAGCCAGCGCGCCACGCGCTGTCGGCCCACCTGTTGCAGAATCGCCCCGATGTTCGGGCCGACCCCGATGCCCGCGTTAACCATAGGGATAAATTCGCCGCGCTCGCCGCCCATCATCACCGAGGTCGTCGAAGCGCCAACGTCCACCGCGGTCACGTTCATGGCGTAATGGTGAGCCAGGAAACGTACCAGGCTGCTCAGGGAGCCCGCCGCCCCCACCGGGGCGGCGGGCGACCAGGAGCGCATCTGCTCGTAGCCCGGCACCTGCTGGATGACATCGCGTTCGTAGAGAGCCGTGGAAGCCATGCTTACTGGCCCCAACTGTTTCAGCGAGGAGAGCGTCTCAACGCGCGTCACCTCGGCCTGCCCCTGGAGCATACGCCGGACCGCCTCGACATATTGGGGCGCGCCCGCGTAGAGCACCGGGAAGGGCTTGGCACGCGTCAGACCTTGCTTCTGCTGATCCTGTAAGGCGTTCGTGACCAACTGGCAGGCCTCCTGGAGAGGAGCCGCCTCGGCTGGCGTCTCCGCCAGGCCCACGATCAGCGCGGCGTGCGGCTGGAGTTCGCGCATACTCTGGAGCTGGCGCTCCCATTCCAGCCGAATCCGCTCAGATGTCCACGGCCCCTGACCGCTGCCGTGCGCGGAACTGTAAGCGGGCGAAGGAATAGCGTGGGTCTCCGCGTAAAGGCCAGAAATGGCCTGCTTGGCCAGTTCAGCCAGTTGCGGCGAGACCGCGCCCAGCACAACCATGCGAATCGGCCCACCGGCGCTAATGGCCGTGACAAACAGATCGACGCCATCGCCGGTCATCTGTTGAGGTGAGAGGATACGCCCTTTCTTTGAAACAAAGCGATGGCCCGTAATCCTCTCGATCTCCTCAACCGCCTGGATAATTCCCTGTGTAATATCCTTGTGGGGGGCTGCCGCGGTCGTCGGAGCCTCACCACGAGCCATCAGGCGATATTGCCCCTCCACCAGACCCAGCAGCGAAACTTTGGTTACAACGGTACCGCAGTCAGCTACCAGAATGGCCCTGGCGGCCTCTGGATCGTACTTACCCGCCGGGCTTTGTGTTTCCCCCAGAGAGAAATCTGTCTGCATCTGCATTCCTTTTTATGTTGGCACGAGCTCAACGTTCAGCGGGCTACGCGACAACTCCGGTTACTTGGAGAAAAAATCACGAATAGAGTCAAAAAAGCCCTTTTTCTTCGTCTCGACAGGCTGAGCATGGCCGGCATAGGGATCATTCGGCGGGCCAGCCTGGCCGGGACCAGCGCCCGAAGTAACTCCCAGAGCCGTGCGATCCGCCGCGGAATAGCTCCACGCGGGCTGCTCTGCGCCTTGCTGATATCCAGCGCTCTGCGCGTATCTCGCGCTACCCTGGCCTACAGGCGGGTAGGTTGGCGCGGGCGAAGGCCTGTCGGGCGGCTGCGCGTCAGCTATCTGCCACGCGGGAGCCGCACCTTGATTATACTGATTCATCCCTGGTTGTTGCCACCCCCCCATGCCAGGCTGGGACTGCTGGTACGATGGTACAGGCGACATTGGCTGTCCTGGCGTAACTCCCAACATTGGCTCCTGACCGGGCAACGCCGGAGCCGAGGCCGCGACCCCCAGCATTGAGGCGAAGACATTCGCGGCCACTTCGCTCTGCTCCTGCTGGGCCGCGTGCTCATTACGTGGCCGGCTGGGTACGGGCCGCGCGGGAACCTGTCCCGGACGCCCACCAGCGGCTGACTGGCCGGGGTCGGAATTACGCATCCAGGCTGGCATCGCGTTCATATCGATCAACGATCCCGCTGCCATGCCCTGGCCAGCCCCCTGCGGTCCCTGCGCCCCCTCGCGCATCCATGATGGCATCGCGCCCGCGTCCAGCAGCGAATTGGCTGAGAAACCTTCGCCAGCGTTCTGCGCGGTGGGCTGTGGCAGCGGCATGCCACCCTGAAGCCCCTGCACCCCTTGCGTGCCCTGCGCCCCCTCGCGCATCCATGATGGCATCGCGCCCGCGTCCAGCAGCGAATTGGCCGAGAAGCTCTGCTCCGCGTTTTGTGCGGCAAATGGAGGAGTTTGAGCCTGGGAAGCATCTGGCTGCATATCTTTCAGCCAGGGAGGCATCGCGCCCGCGTCCATCAGTGAACCGGCTGAGAAGCCCTGTTGCGCGGATTGGGGCGTCTGCACCTGAGAACCACCCGGTTGAATCTCTTTGAGCCAGGAAGGCATTGAGTTTTTATCAAGCAACGAACCCGCCGGCATCCCCTCATCACTCACTGTCCCCTGTTGTCCCTGAGTTCCCCACATCTGCCCACTCCCATTCACCGGCACACCCATTGCAGACTGCGGGTCTGATTGCTCCTGCCCTTGTAGATCCTTCATCCACTGCGGCACCGAGCGCTGGTCTATCAACTCGCCAGCCGAGAAGCCCTGACCCGTTGGTACAGGCCTGGTCGGCGGAGCTCCTGGCCCCTGCCCCGGCCCTTGCGATCCGCTCATCCAGCTCGGCATAGACTTCATATCGAGTAGATCGTGAGCCGAAAAGCCCTGCGCCAGCGGTGCGTCACTCGCGGGCGGCGTCTGCGGCACGTTTGGAGCGCTGGGAACCGAAGGAGAGGTAACGGGCGCCTGCCCCGGCAATCCTCTGGGCGGGGCCTGAGTCTGTGCAGGCAAGCTATACGGGTTCGCGGGCGCGCCAGGTGCCTGCGCGGACTGGTTGAGGTCTTTAATCCAGGGCGGCAGATTCTGCTGATCCACCAGGCTATGGGCCGAAACATTCTGAACTGCCCCCGCCTGCTCGCTTGCCTGGCTCTCGCGCATCCACGAGGGTAGCGAGCGCTCATCAATCAGCGAACCCGCTTGAAAGCCGCTGGCCGGTCCATTCCGTCCCTGTGCGTCGGAGTTCGACGGCACTGCCGGGAGAGCCGGAAACGAATCCGAATTTCCGTTCTCAGGTACCTTACGCCGATCCTGGCGCATCCAACTGGGCATAGAATCCTCATCAACCAGCTCATCTAATGAAAAAGGTTGGCGATTCTCCTGACCGCTGGGAACAGGCCGCTCGTGCGCGCGCAGCGACTCAAGCCAGGCCGGCAACTGTTCCTGTTGCGCGGACTCCCCCCCTCCCACGATCCCATTTCCACCGCTCACCAGCGGCATGCCACAATGCTGGCAGCTCACCGCTCCCGTAGGAGCTAATTTTCCACAGTGACTGCATCTAATCACTTTGAACTCCTCACTTTCACCAGACCAGATCCCACGTACACATCTCCACAGTGTCATTTGCTGTGTGATACCTGACAACAACCGAAATTTACGGGGTGAAACATACTGATATGATACTACACATCAAAGTAAATGCCAAAAGTACCACCCAATGGGCCTATTGCCTGTGTAGAACTGATCTTTGTATACCCGATCCACGCTTGCCTTTCCTTTGCAGCCTCCACTACAATAGAACTGGCAAGCTCACATTCTGTAACAAAATAACGATAAGGTGTGTACCTATGGACACAACGAAACACCGCACAGGCCATTCCCGCGAAGTCGCTCGCCTGCTGGAGCCCGCGCCTCCCCTGGCACGGGTTTTACCAACTCATCTTGTGGCTTCGCACGGCGCGCGCCTGCTGCTGGGCTTCGCGCTCAGCGGCGGCATTGGCTGGCTGGCCTACAAACGGCGCTCGCTCACAAAGGGCGGCGCGCTGGGGGCTGTGGCCACAGGCGCCAGCATCGCCGGCCTGGGCGGCTGGCCCTGGGGGCTTTCACTGATCTATTTCTTTACTTCATCCACACTTCTTTCGCACTTTCGAGAAAAAGAAAAAGCACGCCTGGCCGCCGATAAATTTAGCAAAGGCTCGCAGAGGGATCTCGCGCAGGTCGCGGCCAATGGCGGCCTCGCCTCCCTCTACGCCATCGCAGCTGGCTCGACGCGCTCGGAAACACTGCGCGCGGCCTGCGAGGCCGGTTTTACTGGCGCCCTTGCCACCGCCACCGCCGACACATGGGCCACCGAACTGGGTACGCTCAGTTCCAACGCGCCACGCCTGGTAACCACCGGCCAGCCCGTGGAACCAGGCACCTCCGGGGGCGTCACACCACTCGGCTCAAGCGCCGCGGCTCTGGGCGCCTTCTCACAGGGACTTTTCCACTGGCTTGCGCGCGGCGCGCGCCTCAATCAGGGGTTCCTGCCGCTGATCACGCTTATCAGCGGTCTGACCGGCAACCTCTGCGACAGCTACATGGGCGCGACCATCCAGGTCATGTACTTTTGTCCAACCTGCAAGTGCGAAACCGAGCGCCCCGTTCACTCCTGCGGCACTCTCACCCACCACCTGCGCGGATTCCTCTGGTGTAATAACGACGCAGTTAACTTCCTGGCCACGCTTACCGGCTCACTCACCGCAATAGTACTGAG
>DASVMX010000488.1:0-14794 GCA_036384215.1 Ktedonobacteraceae bacterium
ATTGAAAATTTTGCACCTCGCCCCGAGCATTCTCAAATCTGGAGAACGATCTCCAGGTCGCTTCTCACTACTGGACCTTCGGCGTGGTTTTGCCTATAATTAACAGGAATGTGAAATTACCAGAAGCTTATTCTTGCAGGATAGATGGAAAGAGCAATTTATGACAACTGCCCTGATTTATGATCCGATATTTTTAGAACATCTTACGCCCGGCGACCATCCCGATCAGCCGGAACGCTTGCGCAGGGTGCTCGAAGTCCTGGAAGGGCTGGGCTGGATGGAGCGCGAGGGGCTGGTTCACCAGGCTCCGCGCGCGGCCAGCATAGAAGAACTGGGCCTGATCCACACGCCGGCCTATATTCAGCGCGTCCAGCACGCGGCTGAGCGCGCGGGCCGCCTGGAAGAGGAAAGCGGGCGCACGTCGCGTTTCTTTGCGACCGATACCTACGTTTCAGCAAAATCGTATGAGGCGGCTCTGTATGCCGCGGGCGCGCCTCTGACAGCCATTGACGCGCTGCTCAAGGGCACGGTTAATAATGCCTATTGCCTGGTACGCCCACCCGGCCATCACGCCCTGGCCGACAATGCGATGGGCTTCTGCCTGTTTAATAACGTGGCGATTGCGGCCCGTTACGCCATTGAGAAACATGGACTGGAACGCGTGATGATTATCGACTATGATGTCCATCACGGCAATGGAACGCAGGACGCGTTCTATGACGATCCGCGCGTCCTTTACTTCTCAACCCACCAGGCACCGTTCTATCCCGGCACGGGAGCTTCAACTGAGCGTGGCAGCGAGTCTGCGCTGGGCACGACAGTCAATGTGCCTCTGCCCGCGGGCACCGATTTCGGCCCTTACGAGGCGGTTTTCCGCCAGGTGATGGCTCCCCTTGCCGACCGCTTCGATCCCCAGTTAATCCTGGTCTCCGCTGGCTTCGATGCCCACTGGAGCGACCCTCTGGGTGGGATGCATCTCTCGACCGCGGCCTTTGCCAAATTCAACGAGATTATCCTCAACCTGGCCAATGAGTTCTGCGCGGGCCGCGTGGTGATGGTCCAGGAAGGCGGCTATAATATTGAAGCTATGGCCGCCTGTGCTACAACGAGCATTAATCAGTTGCTGGGCGATGACGCGGCAGTGGACTCGCTGGGACCGGCTCCTGATGTGGAGTACAGCATCAACCTGGATGTCTTGATTGGCGAATTGCGCCGTATCCACGGACTGAAAGGGTATCGTATGCGTAACGCGCCGAAGCCAGATATCGAACGCCTGCGGCGCGAAGTCAAAGGCCCTGACGCCTGAGCACAACTTGAGAGAGGTAGTATATGCTCCACCGTTCTGAACAGGTCCGCCTGCTCACGCCGAGTGATCTTGCCCTGATTACTCGCCTGCTCAATACCTCTGAGTATATCTACCAGCGTTTCACCCTGGAAGAACTCAAACATATCCTGAGAACCTATCCCTCAGTCGGGCTCTTTCAGGGCACGTCCCTGCGCAGTTTTCTGCTCTCTCAAACCGTGAATCCCCCCTCGGCCTGGATCGGCGGCTTTGGCGTGACCTGGACGGAGAGCCGCGCGTATCTGCGTTTCCTGGACCTCCAGTTGGAAAAGCTGACACTCCCCCTGACAGAGCACGGGGTACGCCATTTCTATTATTCGGGCAACGACCTGGAAAACGACTGGCTGCGCGCTCCCCTGCTCCAACGCGGCTTCAAGCCGTTTCGCCAGCTCTATGCCTACGACAAGTTCGACTACAGCATTCCGACCGAAGGCAACCAGGAGGTCCGCCTGCGCCGGGCCGAGACCCGCGATATCCCCGTTCTGCTCAGCCTGGAAGAACTCTGTTTTGAGCAACTCTGGCGCTACGACGCGGCCTCTTTCGCCGATATCATCTTTACCCACCCCTATTTTGTCGTGGCCGAACTCGACGGCCAGGTCATCGGCTACCAGTTCAACGCGCTGGATGGGGAATACGGCTACCTTGTGCGCATCGCGGTCCATCCAGCTTATAATGGCCGCGCCATTGGCGCGCGCCTGATGGCCGAAGCTATGCGCTTCTTCAAGAACGCGCGTTCAACTCGTATCATGCTTAATACACAAGAAGAAAATACGCACGCTCACCGTCTCTATGAATGGTTCGGGTTCGTGCGTATCCGGCAAATTGGTTTTGTTTTGCAACAGGAACTCTAAAGCTTCCCAGCCAGCCAGCCTGTGAGACAGAAAACGTCTAAAGGTTCGGACTTGTTTTTGACTTTCAGTTGAGGCAACATGGTGACGTTGACTACGTTGCGTACACGGGTAAAGGTTGAGAGATTGAGCAGGACGTTGTTATCCGAAGCATTTTTCTGTAAACGGGCCGCGACGTTGACGGCATCGCCGATGACAGTATAATTCTGCATCAATTCGCGCGAGCCGATATTCCCAACCATGGCCTCGCCAGTGTTGACACCAAAGCCAAAGGCGATGGGGTAATCCTGGTGATGACGCTGCTGGTGGGCCATGACCGCTACGCGCATCTTCCAGGCAGCCCGCACCGCGCGCAGAGTGTGATCGTCCTGATCCAGCGGCGCGTTAAAGACTGCCAGCAGTTCATCACCCCAGAAGCCAGTGATCGTGCCGTTCTCTTCCCAGATCTCTTTGACCATGATGTCCAGGTACGTGTTCAATAAATGCATAACCTCGGCGGAGGGCAGGCGCTCGCTCAGGCTGGTAAAGCCGCGCACGTCGGCTGAGATGACGGTGATCTCTTTGACTTCGCCGCCCAGGTGCAGCGCGCGCGGATCTTCAATCAGGCGCTTGACCACGTTGGGATTGACAAAACGTCCAAAGATGCGCCGGATCTCCTCGGCCTTCGCTTTGGCTGCGCGTAGATCGGTCTGATCGTCCACCACCAGCGCCATGCCAATATGCTGTCCCTGAGCATCGCGCAGGGCAGAGGCGTGCAGGCTGAGATTGACAGGACCGCGCCCTGGTATTTCACAATCCACCGAGTGTGGCACCACAGTCCCATGTTCGTGCTGGCGATAAGCGCTCCTCAGCAGTTCTGAGAGTCCCACCTGGGATCGCACACTGAAAACCTCTTCGTATGGCCGGCCAACTACCGCCAGCGGATTGATGTTGAGGATAAAGCCAGCCGCGTCATTAAACTTGGTAATCATCCCTGCCGAGTCGGTCGTGATTACGCCATTGGCGATAGAGGCAAAGATGTTGTCCATGTATTGCTTATCTTCCTCAACCTTGCGCAAGGCCAGGTTGAGTTCTGCAAACAGGCGCGCGTTATCGATTGCGATTGCCGCTTGCCGGCAGAAGGCCATCAACAGATCGCCCTGTTTGGGTAGAAAGAGCCCGGCAGTGATGCGACTATCCACGTAGACCGCGCCAATACAGTTGTCGCGCACAATCAGCGGCGCGCACATAATCGAACGAATGCCATGCATCAACACGCTTTCCGCGTCTGACAATTCAACCTGCGCGTCGTGGAGCGAGAGAAATGGCTTACGTGTGCGCACCACGCGTTCGACGGTGCTGCGACTGATCTGATATTCAAAGTCGCTGTCTTTGATGGAACGCGCTTCTTTATCGCGCGCGATCTCGAAACGCAAATCGCCAGTCAGAGGATCGAGCAAGACCATAAAACCGCGCTCGGCCCCCACAACCTGGATAACCTGGTCCATGACCAGGCGCAGCACCTCGTCGAACTCCAGCGTGGAATTGAGCATACGCGCGATTTCGTACAGCGTCTCCAGCTCGCTGCGCTTGCGCTCAAGGCTGATGATACTGGCATTTAAAGCATCGCGCTCTTTCTCAAAACTGCTGGCCGCCTGGCCCGCTCCCTGCCCCTGACCGGGGAGGGTAAAAGACGGAGGTGGAGGCGTCTGAGAAAACCGATCCATCTGCTCCTGGAAAGAAAGCAGCGACCGCTGCACCATCTGATTGATCCGGCCCAGTTCGAGGTCAGAAGTCCGGCAGATGCGCAGCGAATCGCCCAGTAATTGGACGCGGGCGTCGCCGCTCTCGCCCGCGTATGTTCCTTCGACCGCAACCTCTAATTTGCGGGAATGCT
Source organism: Ktedonobacteraceae bacterium (assembly GCA_036384215.1). Classification (GTDB taxonomy): domain Bacteria; phylum Chloroflexota; class Ktedonobacteria; order Ktedonobacterales; family Ktedonobacteraceae; genus Paraktedonobacter. The sequence goes on from DASVMX010000488.1 coordinate 4,067, forward strand.
CATGTAGGGTACGCGAAATACGCACCAATGCCTCGCCCAGAGAGCGCAGATCGCGGCTCGCCTCCAGGGATGGATCAGGCTTTCCTACCAAGACTTGACTCCGTTCTCTCAGTCTATTTCAGCGCCGAGGCGCGCCAAAAAGGATTGTTACCAGGATACACCACAAAACACCGATTGGCAGCTTGCTGTCTTTGTCTAAAATAACGCCAATGCACATTCATTATAGCATACGAATGCTTGAGCCAGAGTCAGATTAGATGCACTGACCCGATACCTTTCAGCGAAGGTTCACTTTCATAAAAGGAAAAAGCAGTGCGGAAAATCATGAGTCTGCTCACCTCTTGAGATGTGCCTGGGCTCTCTACTACAAAACTTGCTCGCGTGGTATCGTAAACATAAAGACAATCTCGCTGAAGGGGAAAAACGATGATCTTGATAACTGGTTCAACAGGCTATATAGGCCAGCATCTCGCGCGACGTTTGATTGCGCAGGGCGAACACCCGCGCTGCCTGGTCCGCGACCCACACAAAGCCGCTCAGCTCTTTTCAGAAGAGGAAGCAGAGCTTGTCCAGGGCGATACCACGCAACCGGCGACACTGCTTGAAGCAGTCAAAGAGGTAGACACGATTGTTCACACGGCTTTTATGACCGCCGACCGCAAAGAAGGACCGGGCAATCATTACCAGGAAACCAATGTGCAGGGTACAGCCCACCTGCTTGAGATCGCCGAGGCAGCCGGAGTCAAACGCGTAATCGAGATCAGCGGTCTGGGCACCAGGCCGGATAAAACGGGTAGCTACATGCAAGGGCGCTACCTGGCGGAAAAAATGCTGAAAGAGAGCCACCTGGATTGGACAATCATTCAACCTTCGGTGCTCTTCGGCAAAGGAGCGCCTTTTATCCGCGGCCTGACCGATTTGATTCGCACATCGCCCGTCATTCCCCTGATCGGGGGTGGCAAAATCATGTTTCAGCCCATCTACGTGGAAGATGTGGTCAGCGTCATTCTCCACATCCTGGCAAACCCGGCGCAAAGCAGCCACCAGACCTATACTATTGGTGGACCTGAGTACTATTCCTTCGCGCAAATCATCGACGCCCTGCTCCACACCATGCACAAAACTCGCCTGAAAGTCCCGGCGCCCCTGCCGCTCATAGGCACTGGCGCCTCCGCCATGGAAGCTGTGCTTCCCAAACCGCCGCTCACCCGAGCCGCTATGACCCTTTTCTCATTCGACAACACCACCGATCTCAAAAGCGTCGAAAACACCTTCGGCTTCACTCCTGTCTCGTTTACGACCTACCTGAAAGAGCAAGGATTGTAAAAATAGTTGATAGACCAATGGCCCTGACGCGTGTAAAGCCTCCCGTCGTGATGGGAGGCTTTACACGCGTCAGGGCCATTGGTCTATCAACTAATTGGATGAGTAGATATAGTGAGCAGAGACAAGGGAAACTTGTCTATGTATGTGCACCATCAAATTGATTAAGATTAAGAGGAGGAGTCTGTATGCAACAAAAAAGACGAAGGGTTGGCTTTATGCTTGCTCTGCTTTGTACGTTCGCACTGCTGCTGGCGGCTTGCCGGGCGGGACCAAACGCTCACCGCCAGGGGCTGACTCAGCACACAACCAGACTTCATCTCCGGGAAACTCCGGCAGTGATGGATACTACAACTACAACTCCCGGCGTCACGACCGCGCCGGCTGAATACGTCGGCCAGGTGCCAACTGAAAAAGCCTGGCTTGGCCTTTCGACATCAGGCAAACGCATGGTTGCTTTTGTCACCGATGGCTCACAAGACCACCCACCAACCTTCGCGCAATGGTTCAGGGGCTCGGTTAAAGATGGCATGGTGGACGCCTCCGCCCCGGCTAAGGCAGGCACCGACCGCCTGAAGGCCACGCTGAAAGACAACACAGCCACGGGCACCATTACGCTCACGGGCGGCAAATCGATCGATTTCACCGCCAACGCCATCCCGGCATCAGACCAGACCGCGGGTCTCTACCGCGGCGAGCACGAGATCAATAAGCAGAGTTACGTCGCTGGCTGGATTGTTCTGCCCGCGGCCAGCGCGCAGGGCACTGCTACGCCCTCGGTTACGGCTACAGGTACCTCTACAGCTTCTCCCACAGCCTCGGAAACTCCGTCACCGTCCGCCAGCGTGACAGCTTCCGTCACGGAAACGAGTACACCTGAAGCGACTCCGAGCGCTTCAGCCACGGCTACGGGCGCGCTGCAACAGGGTGGCGCACTGTTGAATGAACAGACTTTTGCCGTCCAGTCTGTTCCGTCTTTGACCCCGGATCAAATTAACTCGAAACAGGTCTCAATCCCCAACGAGGCAATCTTTAAGCTGGTCCCGTGCCAGAAAAATCTGTGTTAAGGGCTAGCGTGGATAAAAAGTGTGAGCAAGCAGCAGTGCTTGCTCACACTAGCTCTGGCGCTGGCTTAACGCTGTGCCCACGGCGGGGTCATTTCTCCGCGCAGAAAGCGCGCCAGCAGAGGCGCGGTCGGATGTTTAACGCGTTGCAACGCCTCTATCACCGCCGCGCGGTCATAGTCAACGTAGTACAACTGGATGGTATAGCCAGCGTCGCTGGCTTCCAGAATGGCATAACTGGCCTCCAGGCGCTCTCTCAGCGGATTGCTCACGCTGCCCAGATTAAAGACGCGCACACCATCCAGCGTGCGGTCCAGCGGCACATGTGTATGCCCGACAATCACCAGGTCCGCCTCGGCTGGCGCGAGCAGTACGCTCAGTTCGTCGTCACTCAGCGAGGGGATAATCCCCGGCCCATCATCCAGGCCTGGCGCGGCGTGTACGCCCAGTACTCGCGCACCATCCGGCAGCGTCAGACGCGCCTCCAGGGGCAATTGCTCAAACCACGCCCACCAGCCGCTGGCCAGAATCTGGCCCTGCGTCCAGGCCAGGTTTGTCGCCATGGCCAGCACAAACGGCAGCAGCCTGGGATTCGCCTGCGCGTCCGCGTCCGAAGGCCCAGGCCGCTCGCCCGTCACTGTATATCGATCATGGTTGCCTCGCGTACATACCGCCTCCGGCAGCTTCGCAACACGCTCCAACACCCCCACCGGATCATACCCCATCGACGAAAAATCCCCCAGCAACCAGTACCCCTCCACACCTCCCCGCGCCTCAATATCAGCCAGCACCGCGTCCAACGCGATTGAATTCCCATGTATGTCAGAAATGAGCGCGATACGCATGTGATTATTCTTCCTTTACAATTCAAACATCTTATTACTACAATGCCTCGGCGGGCAGGCTGATCTTGACGATTACGCCCTCGCCGGGAGTGCTTTTGACGATCAGGCTGCCGCCGGCGATGGCGAGGAGGGCGCTGTGGGTGACGAGTCCACCGCCGGTGCCGGTGGTGGTTGAGGCAGCGGAGGCAAGGCCGACGCCGTCGTCGGCGACGATGATTTCAAAACCGGGTTCGCATGGATTCCAGGTGGCGCTGAAGGCCAGGCTGAGGTGACGGTGAACGTCCGCGCCGCGGGCGTGGCGGGCCGCGTTGCGCAGCGCCTCCTGCACCGCCGCGAAGATCAGTTCCGCGATGGCCGGCGAGACGCGCTCATCAATCCACGCGGCTGTCTCTTCGGTGACGCGCCAGTTGATTTCGTCAAACGCATTCTGAAAATCTTGCTCCAGCATGGTCTGGATGGCGTTGATGAGTCCATCATGCTCCAGGCGGTGCGGCGCGCCCGGCGCGGTCGCGCGCATCATCGCCGCCAGGCGGCGGTGAGTGTCGCTGATAATGGCAATGGCTTCATCCACGGGGCGCTTGCGTGCTTGCAGCAGCGCGTCATCTGGCTCCAGCGCGCTCGTCTTTTGTGGGCCGTCGTTGGCCACAGCTTCCGCGGGCGCGAGCTGGCCGCTTTCCGGCAATGAGCGCAGCATTTCTAATTGCAGCAGCGCGAGGTGCATCTGGGGCAAAATTTCATCGTGCAGCACCCGCCTCTGCTGTGCGCCCAGCAGCTTGACATCGACGACGCGCCGACGCAAAAGGCTCGCTACTGCCTGCATGGCCTCGTGGTCGCCCAGAGTGTCGAGAATGCGCTGGCCGCAGGCGTGAGCAAGGTTCATGTCCTCGTCGGTGAACACAGAGCCATCCTCGCGTGGTCCAAGGTAGAGCGTGGCCGCCAGGCCGCGCTCGTTGTAGATGGGCACAATCCAGATAATCAACGGCTGATCGTCAACATAGACTTGAATGCGCCTCCCCTGTGTGGCCGGAGACGCGGGCGCTTCTCCCTGGCGTTCCGCCATGGCGGGCGTGAGTTCTCCTGTGAAACGCCTATGGGCTTTATTCCACTGTGGACCCGGCACGAGGCCCGCGGGCCAGCGATAGCTGAAACTGCGCCTGACGGAGCCGGTGAGAACCGCGAGATAGGCACACTCCACTCCCAGGACATCATGGCAGAGATGAAAGAAGAGGTGTTCCAGGTCCAGTTCGGTCCTGGGCAGGTCGGTATTCAGCCAGTGGCGCTGGGCAGTACTGCGCACAAAGGGGCTGAGCAGCGCGATGTAGCGGTCGTGGGCCGTGTAGCCGCTCCAGGTGAAAAGAGCATACGCGCCAGTGGCCAGGCAGGTGATGAGCAGCAGACCACCCAGGCTGCTTTCGGTGATAGCAACCAGGAGGGCAATCATAATCGAGACCAGAGTGGCCACGATAACGATACCACGCCATTGTTCAAAGAAGCCGCGCCGTGCCAGGGGCCGTTCGATCAGCACGCCATGGCGCACAATCGAATAGCCGATCAGCAGAATCACCAGCGCGACCGCGCCAGTGGCCAGGAAATCGAGAATAAGCAGGTTGAAGGGTACCGGCGAAGCGGATGGGAGAACTGCCGCGGGCAAGGCCGCGGGCAGATGCGGACCATAGCCCAGCCAGTTAATCATTGACTGCACCACCAGCACTCCCAGCGTGGTCGTCAGCGCGACCATCAACAGGGCCGCGAGCAGCAGACCAGGCCGCGCCAGGTGCCAGGAAAGCATGGGTTCCTCCAGCATCTCGACATCCACGTGGTCATCCCAGAAGGCGTCCATCATCGAACGGCGCAGCGAACCCGTATGCCTCGCCTTTCGACCGGGCAACAAGGTCTGCCAGAGCAGCTTGAGCAAGCGGCCAACGCGCCCGGTGGTAAACCAGGGGCCAATCGCGCAGAAGGTCACATAGGCCAGATAGAGAACGGGGATCAGCATTAACGGCGAGAAAAGTCCCCTGCGCATATCCTCCAGCGCGTCACTGTAGGAAAGCAGGCGCAGCACACCAATGTAGGTGAACGTGTGGCGGTAGCCAATCATCAACCCGAAGACCACCAATCCAAGCGCGCCTGCGAGGCAGAGCAGGAGAGGTCTACGCCTGCGCCAGTTCGCGTTAATCAGCGCGGCATAGTGCAGGCCAATCGCGAACCAGAGGTAGGGCACGCCCAGCGCGGGAATCCAGATCATCCGCCACCAGAAGTCCAATGTTAGAAAGGATGTGGGCGGCGTCAGTGGACTGGAGATCAGAATCGCGTGGATAAAGAAAAAGAGAGCGGAAAGGCCCAGACCAATCACGCCCAGGCGGACAATACCCGCGCGCCTGTTTCCATTCAACCAGACAGTAAAGGTCAACCAGAGAAAAGCCACCAGGTCAAAGATCGAGAGAGCCAGGACGACCGTTTGTAACCAGTGGGACAGATTGGAAAAGGCTTGCAGAGACATGTTTATTCCTCTTTGTAAAGCGGCACCCACTCGCCGCGCCTGTCCTGCACCAGCGCCACGCCGTCCTCGTCCCACATAATCATGCGGTTGAGCGAGTAGATCAGCGTTGCCCGCGCCCGTGCCACTTTATCATCCACTGCGGTCTCGCTCAGACCCCAGGCAGCGTAGATGCGCCCATTCGTGCGGCTGACAGCGCGTTTATCGTGCAAATTGAGACGTGCCGCGATCTGCTCGTTAGTCATCCCCTGAGCCACCAGTTCGGCTACGCGCAGTTCATTGGGCTCCAGCAGCGCCCGCGGAGACTGCTCGTCCAGGTCGCGCACCTCCTGCACACGATCCTCAATCTCTGGATCGACCAGGCTGCGCCCGTTGATCGCGTCCCGCAAAAGGGGCAAAAGCATACTGGGCAGCAAATAATTGCTTTTGCGCACATACGCGTAGTGGGTTAAAATGCCAGACGCGCGAAATTCGCGGTAATACTCGTCGTCATCCTGGATGGAATAAAACACCACAGGCATACGCGGGCGCTCGCGCCGGATAGCCACGGCAGCCGAAACCCCGCTCATCGCCTTGCGGCCAGGCTGCGAGGGCTGCAACTGCACATCCATCAAAATCACATCGATATCCAGTTCAACCGCCTGTGCCAGTGCTTCCAGACCCGTCGCGGCCTCACCCAGCACCTGCACCGCCCCTGTAGCCTGCAACCCCTCGCGCATCGCCTTGCGCAACGGCCCATGATCGTCAACCAGCAAAAGTTTGATGACAGCCATATCTTACTTATTCCTGCTCTCTGCGAAATGGTCTTCCATATGAACGAGTCTTATTATACCAGTTCGCAGCCAGCTTAGAGAGGTTTCGTGGTAACGAAAAAACGCACACGGAGTTTTCCTGGAAAGGATGAAAAAGAGCTGAACGAACACCTGTTTCACCCCGATACCTAAGCCCCTCACAAGGCAGACCCATTCCCCTCCATTCTCAAGACGCGGAGCATCCTGGGCCGCTTTGGTGAATGTAACGGCGGCCTTTACGCTCGTCGAATGCCACGACCACACCAATGCTACCCGAGCACATGAATGTGCAGCAGCATTAGCAGATTACCTTGACACCCAGGCGATAATTCCTTTCACATCATTGGCTCTTAATAATTCACAGTATGCTCAATTGTGCTGGCTATGACACTGTATCCTGTGCTGTTGGGATGAACGTCTCTGAAAGAGCTGCACATCCAGGTGTAGGCGCATATGTTGGAAGCAGGCACGGGCGCGGGCGCGTTTACGGGTGCCGGGTCCGGTCTTGTAGAGGAAACGGGCGTAACCGCCGCGGCAACCAGAGGAGCGGAGAGAGCAGCCACCGCGTTGACAGGAGCCGCAAAGGCGCTAAAAACATCAACCATGGTCGCGCGACCAGCGGCTGCAGTGGCCAGACCCTGGTTGAGCACCTGGATATCCGCGACGGTATTCGGGCACTTATCCTGATAAGGATCATAATAGTTCAGCAAGATCAAATCGCCAGTCATCTGGCCGTTGACAGTCATCGCCGCGATCAGCCGGGACAGGATCACATTTTTGAAATTGTTCATAGCAAGCGCCAGGTCACTCGTCCATTTCGGGTTGATAGTACAGGTTGCCCCGTTCAAGTCTGGAATCAGGTCATTCACCCCGATGTCCAGCGTCACAGGACTGACCTGGCCCGCGTGCGCGCGCAGAAAGTTCACCGCGGCATCCAACTGTGGGCCCAGGTAGACCGACTTGTGCAAAAGTTCGTAAGGGCACCCACCATTGATCATCGTAAAGCTATTCTCATCCGGGCAGCCCAGGTTGACGTAATTGCGCGTACCACGCGTTGTCAAATCCCTGGCAAAATCACTCGCGTAGCCCCCGGCCCAATTCCAATTTGGCTGGTAGCCAAAAGCCAGCGAATCGCCCAGCGCCAGGTAATACGCCTTCGGCCCAACCGGCGCCGGCTGGGCACGTGAAAAACGTCCCGCGCCAAAAGCGTGTGACGCGATCACCGGGATACAAGCCAGCAACGTAACCCACAGCAACACCATCCGCAGGACATACCACCCTTGCTTTCGCGCCACAACCACCCTCCAAACCAGTCCACGACTGTCATAATCAGCACATTATCGTCTCAATCCGGCCCATCACGCATCGCGGGACAAACGAATCGCTTCATTCAAAGTATATACGCTGCTGATAATAGACAAAGATGGATATCTCTCCTATGGTTTCTAGCAGGGCACAGGTTCATGATGGCCTGGAACAGACCATCATGAACCTGTGCCCTGCTAGAAACCATAGGAGAGATGACGCCTTTTCTTGCCCTTGCAGCTATCTTCAGCTATAGTTAGTAGCGCATCTCATAGAACCAGCACCATTAGTAGCGAAAATATCGAGCGAGGTCATATGGCGATAGAGCAGGGCAAGAGCATTCATCTCGGGTTGTTATTCCATAATCACCAGCCAGTTGGCAATTTCCCCTGGGTTTTCCAACAAGTATTTGAGGCGGCGTATCTGCCGTTCATCGAGGCACTAGAGCGTCATCCGCGCGTGCGTCTCTCGTTACACTACACTGGCTCGCTGCTGGACTGGCTGGCCGAGGCTCAACCGGATTTCTTGCGCCGGATCGCGGCCCTGGCCAGACGTAACCAGGTTGAGATGGTCGGCGGCGGCTACTACGAACCCATTCTACCTTCGATTCCCGACGAGGATAAGCTCGGCCAGATCCGCAAACTGAGCGCGCGTGTGCGCGAAGATTTCGACGCGGCAGTGAGCGGGATGTGGCTGGCCGAGCGAGTCTGGGAACCTACTCTGCCACGCCTGCTGCGCGAAGCGGGCATCGAATGGACTATCCTGGACGATGTTCACCTGAAAAGCGCGGGTCTGGAAGATAGCGACCTTTACGGCTACTACGCAACCGAGGACCAGAGTCCGCTGCTGAAGGTCTTCGCCACAAGCCAGGCGCTGCGCTACAATCTGCCCTGGCGTCCTGTGCAGGAAACCATCGACCTGCTGCGCTCCCTGGCGACCAGCGATGGCTCGCGCATCCTGGTGATGGGCGATGATGGTGAAAAACTGGGAAGCTGGCCTGGCACCCATGAACTCTGCTGGGGCCAGTATGGCCAGCCGGGCTGGATCGAGGAGTTTTTCAGCGCGCTGGAACAGAACCGCTCCTGGCTGCATACCACGCCGCTGGGCGAATACGCCCGCGCCTATCCAGCTCTTGGGCGCATCTACATCCCCGCTTCATCGTACATCGAGATGAGCGAGTGGGCGCTGCCCGCACGCAAATCCTATACCTTCGGGCGCCTCCTGCACAGATTGCAAGAAGAACACGATTACGAGGTGCTCCAGTTTATGCGCGGTGGCTTCTGGCGCAATTTCCTGGTGCGCTATCCAGAGGTCAATAACCAGCACAAAAAGATGCTGCGCGTCCACGACGCCATCTACAAGGCTGGCGCGAGCGCGGAAGATGGTCTGACACAGTTGTGGAAAGCGCAATCCAACGATACCTACTGGCATGGACTCTTCGGCGGCATCTATATGGGTCACATGCGCTCGGCTATCTATCACCACCTGATTAAAGCCGAAAACGCCGCCCAGCAAGCCATACACGGTCCCGAACACTGGCAAACCTATGATTTCAGCGACTTTGACCGCGATAGCCGCGAGGAATTGCTGATCGAAGGAGACCTCCAGAATCTCTATCTCGATCCACAACGCGGCGGCGCGCTCTTTGAGTGGGATCTGCGCCGCAGCGCGCATAACCTGCTCTGCGTGGTCACGCGCCGCGAAGAAGGCTATCACCAGACGCTGCGCGAATACGAGCGCGAGCGCCGCAAACGCGCGAACGGCGAGCTGCCCACGTACGAGGACGAGCAGAACAGGGGGGCCGAAAATCCCCACACCGTGGTGCGCACCAAAGAGCCCGATCTCGACCGCCTGCTGATTGTCGATCACTACCGGCGCAACAGCCTGGTTGACCACTTCTTCGCGCCCAGCACCAACCTTGAGCAATTCATCCAGGCCGATTATGAAGAACTGGGCAACTTCATCGAACAGCCCTACGAGGCCAGCGTACAGCAGGATGGACTGGGTATCACGGCCACCCTGGAACGCCTCGGCCAGGTCCAGCGTCCCGGCGCCCTGGGACCACAGGCCACGCGTGTCCAGAAAACGCTCTTTGTGCCCAACGGGCGCGAAGAACTGGTGGTTCGCTACACTATACAGAACCAGAGCGAGGCGCGCCTGCAAACGCGCTTTGCCTGCGAATGGAATATCCACCTGCTCGGCGGCGGTGGCAACGACCAGGCCTATTACCGCGTGCTGGGCCATCCCCTGGAAAACAGCCACTTCGATAGCACTGGCGAAGTTGAACAGGTCGAAAGCCTGCAAATTGGCAACACCTGGCTCCAGCAAGGCATGGAATTCACCCTGAGCGAACCAGCCACACTCTGGCGCTACTCCATCGAAACCGTCACCGGTTCCGAGGCTGGCTTTGAGCGCAACCACCAGGGCAGTTGCCTGACCCTGCTCTGGCCCCTCCTGCTAGAACCCAACCAGACCTGGCAAGTCGAAATCGCCTGCCACGGCTCTACCGGATTTTAGGCCATGCCGGGTTGCACACCGGGGAGAACACACCGGAGGCGCGGCTCCGGGGTGGCAATCATCCTGGCAGGGTTTCTCAAAAGTTGTGGCTTTGCGCCTGCGGCGCAGCCGTGTTCGGATGCCAGGAAAGGGATTTTTGAGAAACCCTGTCATCCTGGCAGGGCTGTTGCAAGATCGGAATAGGATGAGCCTGGCAGGATGGCAAAGGGCAGCTGCCTTCATCATCCCCCGGATGCGGCTGCCTTCATCATCCCCCGGATGCGGCTGCCCTTTGCCGGGGGACGCGCTGCCGGGGGCAGATGAAGCGACGGGGCTTCCTTTCCGAGCGGGCGAAGAAAGCTGCGATCAAGCAACTTGCCCGCTCGGAACAAGGAGCCAGTCCCCGC
>DASVMX010000489.1:0-11228 GCA_036384215.1 Ktedonobacteraceae bacterium
GGAGCTTGCCTCCCTGGTCGAGAGATACATGCAAGCTTTGCGCGTAGTTTTTATAGGCGTATAATAGAGAACATTGAACGAGGCCGTTCACGGGACAGGCCTGGATGAGCAAAGGACGAAGAAGCATATGCAGCAGCAACATGAAGATGGCGGAACATCAGCCGCAGAGAAGCCGCGTTCTCCTACATATTTGCAACGGCTGTTACAACCAGAGGAAAAGGTGGTGGACGCGGCAAAAAGTCTGGGGGAGGCACTGCTGCCCTTTTTCCTGGCGCTGGCAGAGGCCTGCTGGTTTCAGGGTATTTTGATCGGGCTGGCAGGCCTGAATTTCTTGCAGAGCAGAAGCGCGCTGCTGCCTTTCTGGGGCACGCCGCTGCTGTTCTGCGCGGCCCTCTGGCTATTCAAACGAGGACTCTACGAGGATGCCAGGGTGGAAGAGAACGCGCCCCAAAACGAGCAGAGTTCACGCTCCCTCGCGGGTTTTGGCCCACTATTTGGAATACTCGCGCTGCTGGACGTGGTGCTGATCTGGCTACACGTTTACGCAGGAAACTATTTTCTCATCGATCCTCGCTGGTTGCTGAGTTTTGTGAACGACCTGCTCTCGCTCAATACGAGCTTTTACCAGGCGCTGGTCATTATAATTATCACGATCTATTTCTGCTGGCGCGCCACAAAACTGGGGCAGTTGAAAATCGAGCCGGGAAACGTCAGACGCCAGCTCTGGATCGGCCTGCTGGTTTTGCCGATATCTATTCTCCTGCGCGCTGGCCAGGGACGAACAGACGGCAGCCTGGATGATATCGTGCTGATCATTCTCCTCCCCGCCTTCTTCTACTTTACGCTTTGCGCTCACGCTCTGGGACGAACCGTGTTTATCCGCCGCGTGCATCCCTTTGGTCTGGAAGGTAACATCGTGGCCCAGGAACGCGCGATGCTGAGCATCATCGGCGGCGCGGGCCTGATCATGCTTCTCCTGGCACTCCTGGGCGGTTTCCTGTTTAGCAATGCCTTCTTTAATTCATTGCAACCAGCCTGGCAGGGTTTTTCAACTGTCTATAGCTGGCTGGTCAGCGGGCTGACCTGGCTGCTGGCCTGGATTCTCATTCCTATTTTCTGGCTGTACGAATTGCTTGCCTCTCTTGCTACTCATCGACCCCCCCCGCCAGATCCAACACAAACTACGAAATTGCGCAATGGACGCCTGCCTTCCATTATTGTCCAGAATACGCATAATGTGGCAATAGCGATTGAAATTATCTTGCCTTTCCTGCTGCTCCTGACCATCAGCATCGTGCTCTGGCTGGCACTGCGCCGGCGCAAACGGCTGAGAATTGCTCGCAACAAGGCCAGCGGCGATGTACACGAGAGCGTCTGGTCGTGGGAACTTTTCTGGCGCCAGTTCAAGTCTTTCCTGGCCGCGCTTTTCAGAAGACGCGGGACGAAAGCCGGAGCCGAACAGCAAGCCGAAAACGCGGAAGACCTGGCCGCACAGCCAGCCGCGCGCACGATTCGTGAAATTTATCGCGCTCTGCTCCGCAAGGCGGCTTCTCTGGGCTACGCGCGCCAGCGTAACGAGACTCCCCGCGAATTTCAGGTCCGCCTCAACCAGCTCCGCGCCAGCGCCAGCAACGAGCCACAGCTCGGCCAGATCACCGAAACCTACGCCCTTACCCGCTACGGCGGCAGCCTGCCCAGCGACTTCGACCTTGCCAGTACACGCAACTCCTGGGATGAACTACAAAAGAAATGGGAAACGTTACAGCATCATTAACAACAGAGGCGGCTCCCTTGTGTTACAGGGCTTTCCCATTCTCCAAACTCGCAGCCTGCGGTGGCGAGCAAGATGTATGTACTGCATGTTTTGCGGGCGTAGTCCGCAAAACATGCAGTACATACATGCAAAAGGACCGCGCAGCGGGACCAATCCAGTGCAGCGGAAAATGAGAAAGCCCTGCCTGGCGTTGTAATTGTCTTGCAGGTTTGTATTTTAGCAGCTATACTTGAGGCTGGAATGATTCCCTCTCACGGCCCGACTATTCATGAATTGCATTTGTAGCAAGACGCGTATGCTACGGCAAGGAGAAACAACGCATGAAGCCCGAAGAGGCCGCGCGCCAGCGTATTGATGAAATGTTGAACGAAGCAGGCTGGATTGTGCAGGATCGCAAAGAAGTCAACCTGGAAGCCGGGCGAGGTGTGGCAATTCGCGAGTTCGGCCTGCGCAGCGGGACGGCGGATTATGTTCTCATGGTGGATGGCGAAGCGGCGGGAATTGTCGAGGCCAAGCCTGCTGGCCATTCGCTGGTTGGCGTGGAAGAGCAGAGCGCGAAGTACCGCACTGGCGTCGGAGGCAATCTGCCCGCGGCCCGCGCACTCTTGCCTTTCGTTTACGAAACCACGGGCAAAGAGACGCGTTTTACCAGCTATCTTGATCCAGAGCCGCGCAGTCGCCAGGTTTTTGCCTTCCATCGGCCAGAGATGCTCGCGCAATGGCTGCAACTGGCCCCTGAGGAAGGCGCGAATACGACCCTGCGCGCGTTCTCCAGATGCCGCCGCTGCTCATGAATAATCCCCGCGACTGCCAGGTCGAGGCCATCACGAACCTGGAACGCTCCCTGGCTGAGAATCGCCCGCGCGCGCTGATCCAGATGGCTACCGGCAGCGGAAAAACCTATACCGCCACCAATTTTATCTATCGTTTGCTGACCTGGGGAGGCGCGCGGCGCGTGCTCTTTCTGGTTGATCGCGATAATCTGGGACGCCAGACGCTCAACGAATTTCAGCAGTTCGCGGTGCCGGGCGATGGTCGCAAATTCACAGAAATCTACAACGTGCAGCGAGTCATGGGCAGAACCATCGATCCTGTAGCCCGCGTGTGCATTACCAATATCCAGCGTCTCTACTCCATTCTCAGCGGCATGGAGGAGCCTGACGAAGAGGCCGAGAGCGGCTCGCTTTTTGAACAGGAAGAGGAGGAAAACCTGCCTCTCAAAGAGCCCCGGCGCGTCTTCTATAATCCCGCCGTGCCCATCGAGATGTTTGATGTGATCGTCACCGACGAGTGCCATCGCAGTATTTATAATCTCTGGCGCGGCGTGCTGGAATACTTTGACGCTTTTATCATTGGCCTGACCGCCACGCCTAATAAGCAGACCTTTGGCTTTTTTGAGCGCAACCTCGTCATGGAGTACGGGCACGAACGCGCCGTGGCCGATGGGGTAAACGTGGATTATCTCGTCTATCGCATTCGCACGCGCATCACCGAGCAGGGCAGCCTGATCGAAAAAGGCTATCATCTCGATTTTCGCGACCGCCAGACGCGCGAGGTTCGCTGGAGCCAGGAGCCGCTGGCGCAGGACAAGAGCTATAGCGCCAATCAACTTGATCGCGATGTGGTCTCCAAAGACCAGATGCGCACTGTTATCCGTACCCTGCGCGACGCGCTCAAGACCGAGCTTTTCCCCGGACGCACCGAGGTGCCCAAAACGCTGATTTTCGCCAAGGATGATGGTCACGCTGAAGATCTTGTGCAGATGGTACGCGCTGAATTTGGCCGGGGCAACGAGTTCGCGCAAAAAATCACCTACAAAACCACGGGACGCAAACCGGAGGAGTTGATCTCCGAGTTCCGCAACAACTACTACCCACGCGTCGCGGTCACAGTCGATATGATCTCAACCGGCACCGATATCAAGCCGCTGGAAGTTCTGCTCTTCATGCGCGCGGTCAAAAGCCAGAACTTCTTTGAGCAGATGAAAGGCCGCGGCACGCGCGTGATCTCCGACCAGGAATTGAGCAATGTCACCCCTGACCGGGTCAGCAAAACCCATTTTGTGCTGGTCGACGCCGTAGGGATGTACGATGGCGAGAAAGTCGAGAGCGAGCCGCCGCTGGAGCGCCAGCCCTCGGTACCGTTCGCGAAGCTGCTCGACGACGTAGCGCTCAACAAATGGCGCAAAGACCCTAAAATCCTGCCTACCCTGCTCTCGCGCCTGGGCCGGCTCAATCGTCGCCTGCAAAACAAGCCCGCCGAACGCGCGGCCATCCAGCAGGCCAGCGGCGGCCTTGAACTGCGCGAACTGATCGGCGGCCTCGTGCGCGCGCTTGATCCCGACGAACAGCTCCAGGCCGCGCGCCAGGCCACCGGGCTGCACAGGCCGGACGAGTCAGCCTGCCAGGCCGCCGCCCGCGAACTGGCCAGGGAGGCGCTACGCCCTTTCAGCCAGCCCGAACTGCGCAAAACCCTGGTCAATGTCCAGCAGCGCGACGAGCAGATCATCGACACCATCAGCCAGGACAGCGTGCTTGCAGCCGGCTGGGACGACCAGGCCCGTGAGAAAGAGCGCCAGACCATCAGCAGCTTTCGCTATTACATCGAAGAACATCGCGACGAACTCACCGCCTTGCAGATCTTCTTCAGCCAGCCCCGGCACGCCCGGCTCAACGAAGATCACCTGCGCCAGCTCGCCGAGGCCATCGCCGCGCCTCCGCTGGGTCTGACCACCGACCGCCTCTGGCAAGCCTACGCCACCCTCAACCCCGAACACGTGCAAAAGAGGACCAAAAGCCTATTGACCGACCTCGTCACCCTTGTGCGTTATACAATGGTCTATGATACCGACGACAGCGCCATCCTGGAACCCTACAGCGCCATCGTCAACCGTCGTTTCGCCGCCTGGCTCGGCGAACAGGAACAGCGCCGCGGCACGCCTTTCAGCATCGAGCAGCAGCAGTGGCTCGAACTGATCCGCGACGCCATCGCCCGCTCCCTGAGCATCGAAAACGACGACTTCCGCTACGACACCGCCTTCCTGGAACGCGGCGGCCTGGGCAAAGCCTACCAGCTCTTCGGCCCCGACCTGCCCAGGATCTTACAAGAACTGAATGAGAGGTTGGCTGCTTGAGTATGAACGAACAATTACCCGCCGGTTGGGTATGGACTACACTTAATGATATTTGTGTTATTATAATGGGACAATCGCCCCCTTCATCGGCATATAATGAAAAAGGAGAAGGGCTACCTTTCTTTCAGGGAAAAGCAGAATTTACAGATCTCTACCCTGTAATAAAAAAATGGTGTATTTTTCCGACAAAAATAGCGGAAGCAAATGATATTTTGTTATCTGTTCGGGCTCCTGTGGGGCCAACCAATCTGGCTCCAACCAGATGCAGTATTGGGCGAGGCCTGGCTGCTCTCAGGCCGGTAAAGCCAGTAGAAGTTCGTTATGTACTTTATGCAATAAGAAACTTTGCATCTCTCCTGGTAGAATTAGCAACAGGAACAACCTTTGAAGCAATATCTGGTGATGATATCAGAACATTTGGGCTTCCTCTTCCACCAGCTAATGAACAAACTCGTATAGTCGCCGCCATCGAACAGCAATTCGCGCGCATCGATGCCGCCGTGACCTCCCTGGAGAGCGCCCGCGGCAAAACCAAACAATATCGCGCATCTCTGCTCAAAGCCGCCGTCGAGGGCGAACTGACGCGCGCGTGGCGCGAGCAGCAGCCAGAGGATGAAATCGAAACTGGCGAAGAATTGCTGGAGCGCATCCTGGTTGAGCGGCGAGCGCGCTGGGAAGCAGAACAACTGGCGCGCATGAAAGAGCCGCCAAAGAATGACAGGTGGAAAGAGGCATATCAGGAGCCGCAGGAACCGGACGTGGAAAATTTGCCGGCATTGCCTGATGAGTGGTGCTGGGCAACAGTGGAGCAGGTCATTATATATATGCGAAACGGCCTTCCGCAAAAGCCAGAGGCAGAGCCACCTGGCTATCGTATTTTTCGCATTAATGCAGTACGTCCGATGAAGGTGGATCTCGACGAAATTCGTTACCTATCCTTACCTGCATCTGAAGTTCAGGGTTATTTTGTAGAAAATGGAGACCTTCTTTTTACACGTTATAATGGAAGTCTTGACCTGCTAGGCGTAGCTGGTATGGTAAAAGGTCGTTCTGAGCCAACCCTCCATCCTGACAAGCTTATTCGAGTTAAAACTGTTATTGATGAAACGCTTCCTTCTTTCCTGGAAATAGCCTGTAATGTAGGAGTTTCCAGAGCATTTATAGAAAGCCGGGCACGTACAACGGCAGGTCAGAAAGGTATAGCTGGTTCAGATATAAAACAGATGCCAATTCCTCTTCCTCCTCTTGCCGAACAGGCGCAGATTGTTGCTGAAGTGGAAGCGAAGCTTTCCGAGCTGGCGAAGATGGAGGAGGCGATTGAGCACAGTCTCAAGCGGGCGGGGTACGAACGGCAAAGTATTTTGCGCGAGGCTTTCGCGGGGCGGCTGGTGGAGCAGGAGCCGGGGGATGAGCCGGCTGGTGTTTTGTTGGAGCGTATTCGGGAGGAGCGGCAGCGGCGGGAGGTATTAGAAAATGAACGTCGGAAGGAAGCACGAAAAATGGCTAATCTACGCAAATCCGCGGTCTATAAGACAAGCGCGGCAAAATTGTATCACACGCTGGCCGAGGCGCCGGAGGCGCTGAGGCCGGAGGAGTTATTTCGCCAGGCCGGTCTGCGCATAGAGGTGGTCGGTGAGAGCCAGCAATTGGAGCCGGTCATCACCTTCTTTCAGGACATGGACCACCTGGAAAGCGCCGGCGCTGTAGTCGAAGAGCGGCCCGACGAGAGCACTGTCCTGGTACGCGCCCTGGACGTGCCGGAGAGCCTGGCCGATGAACTACTGCCAGCAGACGAGGACGCAGCCGCCGGGCCGCAGGAACAGGAAGAGACAGGGCTAGCGGCGGCAGGCGAGATCGAAAAAGTCGAAGCGCCGCGGCGCGTGCAGACAAGTCTGTGGGATCTCGACGAAGATGACGAATAACGGTTGACAAAGAACCAGTATGTGAAGGGTGGGATCTATGAAGCTACGGAAACTGAGTATCAAGAATTTCAAGAACTTGCGGGACTTCGAGATCGACTTTGGCAAAGTGCCATTCACCACGGTGGTTCTGGGACAGAATGGCACGGGCAAATCAAACTTGCTGGAGGCGCTGATCATCATTTTTGGCGAACTGGACCTGGGCGAGCCACCAACCTTCGCGTATGAACTGAGCTATGAGTGTCGCGAGCGCGAGATCTCCATCACTGCTGATCCAGCTCTGCCCAGGCGCGACCAGGTCAAGATTACTGTCGGGGATGCCAATGGATTGGTGCTTGAAAACATTTCCTACCGGCGTTTCGCGCAAGATCCCACGCGAACATATCTGCCCAGCTACGTTTTTGGCTATTATTCCGGTCCCAGCAACCGCATGGAGAAGCATTTCGACAAGCACCAGGAGCGCTTTTACCGCGATCTGCTCAGTGGGGAAGAGCGCCCGCTGCGCCCGCTTTTGTACGCTCGCCCGGAACACAGCCAGTTCGCGCTGCTCTCGTTCTTCACCGAGGACGAAGCAAATGTGCCAGAGGGCGAGTTGAGTATGCGCGAGTTTCTCGACCGGCTGCTGGGCATCGAAGAATTGATCTCGGTCATGTTTGTACTGCGCGAACCGCCCTGGAGGAGCAGAGAGGGCGATCCGCGCTTCTGGCACGCGCGCGGCGTGGTCCGCCAGCTCCTCGCGCGCATCTATGAACGCTCCACTCTTCCCATCCGCGAGAGCGTGCGCATCACTGCCGAATTCGCCAATAAAAAGACCCTCGAACATCTCTACCTCTACCTGCGCAATCGCGACCAGTTGCAAGGCCTGGCCAATCAGTATGACAGCCCGCAAGAATTTTTTAAAGCCCTCGAAAGTACCTATATTTCCAAAATCCTCAGCGAAGTAAGAATACAATTACGAAGACGCAACGCTGATGGCTCCCTGACCTTCAGAGATCTCAGCGAGGGAGAGCAGCAGCTCCTGATGGTACTGGGCCTGTTGCGCTTCACCAAAGAGCACGAAGCGCTTTTCTTGCTGGACGAACCCGATACCCACCTGAATCCCGCATGGGGCGTGCAATATCTCGACCTTATGCGCCAGGTGGTCGGAGAGCAGCCGACCAGCCACGTCATTCTCACCACCCATAACCCGCTGGTCATCGCCAGCCTGAAACGCGAGGATGTGCGGATTATGCAGAGAGAAAGAGGAAGAGCAGACAGGGAAAGAGAAAGCGTGCGCGCTGTCCTGCCTGATGAAGATCCTCAAGGCATGGGCGTAGCAGCTATTCTTACCAGTGACCTGTTTGGCCTGCGCTCGACATTAGATCAGCCGACACAAGATGACCTGGATAAAAGACGCAGGCTCGCTTTTAGTGACAAAGAATTAAGCCAGGAGGAAGAGTCAGAGCTTAACAGGTTAAATCAGCAGTTGGCCAACCTGGATTTCAGTATTACCGTACGAGACCCGCTCTATCAAAGTTTTGCGAGTGAATATCGGGAATTTGTCAGAGAGTTTACCCGCCGCGCCGCTCCAGATCTGAAAGAAGGGATCGTGTTTACTCCAGAACAACGCCAACGCCAGCGCGAATTGACAAGACAGATTTTGCGCGAACTGAAAGCGCAACGAGGTCAGCGAATATGATGCATATTAATCGTCAAAAAGTACAGGCAGTAATTTCGGATGAATGGGTCCAAAAAGCACAGAAGGCATTGGAGGAAGTGAGAAGCATGACACCAGAACAGCGCGCTCAGGCAATCAATGATCGCAGTGCTATATGGACAGACCTTAAGAACGCGCTCCATGGCGTATCAAATGGCAAATGCTGGTATTGTGAAAGCATAGAAGCTCGCCACGATGATGAAATAGATCATTTTCGCCCTAAAAATGCTGTCTTTGAGTGCTCTGAACATACTGGTTACTGGTGGCTTGCTTTCGACTGGAAAAATTTCCGCTATAGCTGCGTCTTCTGCAACCAGTGGCGCATACATGCTAAAAACGGAAATAAGGATGCAGGTGGCAAACGCACTCATTTTCCTTTGTTACCTGGCACGAAAAGAGTTTTTGATATTACGCCGCCCTTTGCTCATCTTAATGAAAAACCCGTTTTGCTGGACCCTATGGTTCGTTCTGATACGCGTATGCTGGATTTCGAAATAGATGGAACAGCGCAGCCGCGTAAGAGCAAAGAAGAAGCTTCGATTGAATATCTGAGAGCAAGTGAGTCAATAAGGATTTACCATCTCAATGCATATGATCTTACTGAAAGACGCAAACAACTAGTTTGCAATCAAATCAAGTGGCTGGTGGATTTGGGAGAATTGTATTATTACAAACATTTACAGCCTGGAGGAGAGGCATGGTCTGAAGCCTATGCCAGCGTAGTAGATCAGCTTAGCATAATGATTGAGGATGAATATCCCTATTCCATGGCAGCAAGGTCTATAATCATTAAATACCGCAAAAAATCTCCCTGGTTAAATGATGTTCTTGAGGAAGCGTCCTGATTGGTGGTAGAACAGGAAAAATGTGGCTAAATTAGCTGTTGACAGCGCGCTCAGCAGCGACATACAATAGGACATATATTCAAGCCAGAACGAGCAAAAGCACTGGTATTCGTTGGCAGGAGGGCGCGTTAGCCCTCTTGTCTGCTTTTTGGACAGGGGTATGAGAAAAGGCGTATGCTGGCAGAAGTTTTGGTACTCAATCCATTTATAGCGTGTCGATGACGTGAATGGAGCGGCGGCCTTGCGCGCCGTCTTTGGCCGGCATGGAGGATTTTTCTATGAGCACCCATACCCAATATATTGTGCAAAAACTCTGGAATTACTGTAACATTTTGCGCGACGATGGGATGTCGTATGGCGATTACCTGGAGCAGTTGACGTATCTGCTCTTTCTGAAGATGGCCCATGAATATACGCAGCCACCGCATAACCAGCCTTCGCGCATTCCCGAGGGGTTTGGCTGGGAGACGCTGTTGAGCCGGGACGGGATAGCCCTGGAGGACCACTATCGCGATGTGCTGGCCGGTCTGAGCAAGCAGGAGGGGATGCTGGGTCTGATTTTTCGCAAGGCGCTCAACAAAATTCAGAATCCCGCCCACCTGCGCCGCCTGATCGTGGATTTGATCGACCAGGAGACCTGGACGATGATGGACACGGATGTCAAGGGAGACGCTTACGAAGGGCTGTTACAGAAAAACGCCGAGGATACCAAGAGCGGCGCGGGCCAATATTTCACGCCGCGTCCCCTGATCAGCGCCATGGTCGAGGTCATGCGTCCTGCTCCTGGTCAGCACATCTGCGATCCTGCCGCGGGCACGGGCGGCTTTTTGCTGGCCGCGCACAAATATATTTCCGATCACCACCGCGCAAGCATGACGCGCGAGCAGCAGCGTTTTCTCAAACACGAGGCTTTTCGTGGCTGGGAAATCGTGGACAATACCGCCCGCCTGTGCGTGATGAATCTCTTCCTGCACAATATAGGCGATGAGAACGCGGCCAGCGGGCCAATCTATGTGAGAGATAGTCTGAGCACCAAACCGAGCGAGCTCTTTGACATGGTGCTGACCAATCCCCCGTTTGGCCGCAAAAGCAGCCTGAGTTTGAAATCAACTGGCGGCAAGAAAAATGGCGGCAATGGCAATGGCGGCAATCATGGCGAGGAGCGCGAAACCACGGCGGTCAACCGCGATGATTTCTGGGCCACGACCAGCAACAAGCAGTTGAACTTTGTGCAACATATTCACTCGCTGCTCAAGCCAGAGGGCGGGCGCGCCGCTGTGATTGTGCCCGACAACGTACTCTTCGAGGGTGGCGCGGGCGAAACTATCCGGCGCAACCTCTTACACGATAGCGATGTTCATACCTTGCTGCGCCTGCCTACTGGCATTTTTTATGCTCAAGGCGTCAAAGCCAATGTACTCTTCTTCGACCGCAAACCAGCCAGTCCGGTTGTGCAGACCAGGCGTCTGTGGGTCTACGATCTGCGTACCAACCTGAACTTTACCCTGCGTACCAATCCACTCACACCCGCGCATCTGGCCGATTTCATTGCCTCCTATCATCCCGAAAATCGCCAGCAACGCCAGGAGAGCGAGCGTTTTCGCAGTTTTAGCTATGAAGAATTGGAAAAGCGTGATAAGCTCAGCATGGATATCTTCTGGCTGCGCGATGAAAGCCTTGAGGGCACAGACAACCTGCCCCCGCCGGGCGTCCTGGCCGCAAGTATTGTCGAGGACCTGCAGAATGCACTGGAACAATTCATGGCTATCGCGGAAGATTTGAAGTAAATATTCAGGAGTTCTCAGCGCCTGCGGCGCTTCGCAGGTTGAGAGGAAGCGCCGCAGGCGCTGAGAACTCCTAC
>DASVMX010000490.1:0-5421 GCA_036384215.1 Ktedonobacteraceae bacterium
ATGAGAAAGAAAGGGATTTTGCTATGCAATGTGCCAGGTGTGCGAGACCGCTGTCCGCGAATGATCGTTTCTGCCTCTTTTGTGGTCTGCCAGTCAAACCAGCTGATGAGGATGGCGCAGGCTCAGAAGCTGTTGCGACAGCTTCCGCGCCCTCTACTCCAGAGCAGGCACCAGATGTTGTCCCGGCTGCTCCTGCTTCATCTCCTGAGCTCGCTGTTATGGGGCAGGCGGAGGCTGGTTTTGTTTTTCAGGAATTTGGGGTTCCGGCCAGCACGCCGCGGCCAGCCGCGCCCGCGGCTATGCCGTTTCCTGTGCCGCCTGTAGGGGCGCCGGGCGATCCCGCTGGCGCTATGCCGCGTCCTTTTCCGCCCGCGGGCCAGGTGGGCTATCCCCCTCCAGGGGTTCCGCTTGCGTACGCGCCAATGCCCATGCCAGCCGCGCCAGCGCCGGTCAAGAAGCGCCGGGGACGCTCTACCGGCTGGATCATCCTCTATGTCTTTCTGGGACTCGCCGTGCTTTTTACCGGCGTTGGCATTGCCGCAGCTCGGATTGGTGTCGCGGTCAGCGGAAACATGCAAGCGAGCAATAATGCTAAGAAAGCGGCGGCTATGCAATTATACCAGCAGGTCACCAGCCAGCCGCCCACTCTACAAGACTCTCCAACTAATCCAAACACCAATAGCTGGGGCACCTATGATAAGGGCACTTATGGTTGCGCAGCCAGTACGGATGGTTTGCGCATCTATATTGCCGATCCAAATCATTTTGCCTCTTGCATGTATACAGCTGCCAGTGCTGATAGTTTTGCCTTTCAAGTGCAAATGCAGATTTCAGGTGATGCCGGAGGTTTCGTTTTTCGCTCAGTATCGCTGCCGGGGGATACTTCACGTAGCTTGTATTTCTTCCGTGTGACCTCTGGTGGGAGCTATACATTCTATCTCGATAAAGACACAGTTGCCGGCAAAGTATCGCGCCTTGCCTCTGGCATAACGCAGGCTATGGATACACAATCTCAAACAAATATACTCACGCTCATTGCCAAAGAATCGGTTTTTGATATCTACATTAACCAGCAATTTGTGACGGAGATCCATGACTCAACCCTTCCCTCCGGCTTGTTTGGCTTGCTGGCAAGCGAAAATACCAACGACACTTCGGTGCTCTATACAAATGCGAAGTTCTGGTCTCTGGGTAATTAATTGAGAGGAGGAAAAGAGAAAATGACATAACCGTCCCATGCGTCTTCTCCTCTTTTCCTCCTCTCAATCAATTAGCCGCTTTCGCTGACGGAGGCGAAGTGGCGCAGGAGGCTGGTCAGGGGTTCCAGGGTGAGTTCAAACTGGACGAGCATCTGGTCTGACTGTTGCATAAGGTCGAAGAGGAGGGCGCTGATCTCTTCTTTGTCCTCGGGTCCTACTGCGCGGAAGTTGGGCAGGATGTCGCCGAAGATGGCGCCGGCGCTCTCCAGAAGAATGGCGAAGGCGATGTCCAGTTCATTCAGGGAGTTGGAGGACAGGGTAGGTTGGGAGAACTGCTGGAGGAATGAGGCGAGTTTGTGGTGCTGCTCCTGCCAGATGAGCAGGCGGTCCATCAGCGTAGCCACGGAGTGCTCCCAGCCGTCGTTGTCGCTGGCAATGGGTTCGGGGACTGCCCGGTTGAGCCGGGAGATACCGGAGACTTCCATTTTTTTTGTCGGATCTTGAATCTGTTCGAGCAGAAGCGTCTCTTCTTCCTCGAAGGTGCGTAGCCAGACCTCCTCGTTGTCGAGGGTATCAAGCAGGCATTCGATGACATCGCTGAGCAGGTGGCATAGCGGGGCCATGCGGTCCAGCGTGCGGTTGACGGTCTGTAGATGCAGCCAGACCTGCTGATTCAGAAAGGTTTCGCGTGCCTTTTCCGCAGGCGCGTGCATGGTCCAGCGTTCCAGGTCTGGCAATGCCTGGCGATAGAGAAAATCCACGCGGCTGAACAGGTGGCGCAGGGTAAAGCTGATCGCCTCCAGGTCGTGATCGCGAACCTGCCTGGTAAAATAGCTGCCGATCTGTTTGAGCATGGTAGTCAGTTCGGCGTCGGCATAATCGCCGGGCTCAGACTGCGCATGGGGCTGTTCTGGCGGTCTTTTTTTCACCTCTTCCTGGGAATCGTCCTCTTCCTCCAGAGCAACGTCCGCGGGCGTCTCTCGTTCAGGGGCTACGGGCGCGATAGTGGTGGCCTGGCTGCGTTGTTCTTTCTCGCCTGGCTGCTTCTCTTGCTGTTTGCTCGCTTCCATCACTTCTCCACTGCTCATTCTATCTATGGGGTCCTGTCCGTTCAAATGCACCAATTCAACACCCTCCCAACATGCCTCTCACTTTCTATTGTACTGGCGCTCCATAACGCGGGCGCGCACGGGTCATCGCTGATTTTTCAGCACTGGCCAATGCCTGTCTTTCTTTCTACGGTAGGACTACTCATAAGATAGGTCATTTGTCCCTCGTGGGGCTGTTTTTTTGATGTTATAACAGAGATACGGAAGCAGACATACGCGAAAGAAGGATGAAGCGATGAGCGATAGCGATCTCGGCACAGGGATTAGAGTACAGGTGTCGCCGGGTAAGCCGGTGGCAGGAAGACGGAAGGCGCGGAGTGGGCGCTGGCGGTGGCTGGCGCGCGGACTGCTGGTGTTATGCTTCGCGGGTGCTTTCTTCTGTTCGGTTTTTCCAGATGGAAGAGCTGCTGTGCGCGCTCTGACGATTTTGCCGGATATTCTCAGCGCGAGCCATCCAGCGTGGCAGAAGCCGGTCGTTGAGCCGGTGACGCGTACGCGGGAGACGCTGCCTTCGGCCAGCGGGACGGTTTTTCTGGATGTCTACGCGCCTGCGGCTGGTGTACCTCCAGTGCCCGGCAGCCGGGAGGCGATGCTGGTCATCACCGGCGTTGGCGATAACCGCGAGGAGCCGCAGGTGGTCAATTTTTTGCAGACCCTCGCGCGCGCGGGCATTGTGGTGATGGATGTGACCACGCCCGCGCTGATCGCTGACCGCGTAGATGCTGTGGATCGCGACGCCGTGGTTCAGGCTTTTCGCCATCTCCAGCACTGGCCTTCCGTGGGAGCTACACGCGTGGGCATGTTTGGCATCAGCGCCGGCAGCGCCCTGATCTGTCTCGCGGCGGCGGACTCGCGCATTCGCGACCAGGTGGCTTTTATCTCGCTGCTGGGTCCCTACTTTGACACCACCACGCTGCTGGAGACACTGGGCAGGCGCGGGCAGACCCTGGATGGCAAGCTCCAGCCCTGGCAGCCGGTTGCCGTACCCCTCCAGGCGCTTTCCAGCACCATCGCGCCCTACCTGCCCGCTGGCGACGGCGCAATCCTGGTCAATGCCTTCGCGTCCTACCCGGCGAGCGCTCTAAACGCTGAGCAGCTCGCGCAGCTTGCCCCGGAGAGCACGGCCATCTATCATCTGCTGGCCGGAGACCAGCCCGGACGGGTCGCCGCGAACCTGGCCGCGCTCACGCCTCAATTGCGCGCAGCGCTCATCTCACTTTCGCCCTCAAGCGTCGTGGGACAACTGCGCGCGCCGCTCTACCTCTTACATGATCGCAACGATCAGTTCGTACCCGTCAGCGAATCGCGTGAATTCGCCGCGGCCCTTGCTCGCCTGCATCGCGTCTACGATTTCGCTGAATTTGGCATCTTCCAGCACGCTGACGTGCGCGCGGGCGTGGGTCCGTTCCAGCTTTTGGGCGATGGTCAGAACCTCTTCCGCCTGCTCAGCAAAGTCGCGCAGGCTGGTTCATAACGCAAAATTTTAGCCTCAACCAGACAGCCAGCGCCTTGAAGGAGGATACACAGAAAAGCCGCAAAGGTCAGGTGGTTTGGCATTGCATTAAGGAGCGAAGTATGGCAACGTTTTATCTTATGCTCATCTGGGCTGGTCTCGGACTTCTCGCCGGCGCGCTGGCCCTCGCGGCCAGGCTCAAGCCCGCCAGTTGGAACAGGCATGGCCGCCTGGGTCTGCTGGCCCTTGGCCTCGGCGCAGCCATGCTTGGCGGTCTGCTCGGCTTCTGGCTCACAGGGCGCCTCTTTTCCCCGGCTTCTGCCCTCTGGCTGGCTGTCCTGGCAGTCTGTGCGCCGGGCTTGTATGAAAAAGCGCGGCCATGGCTGGCAAGGTAGGCGCTACCCCATCTGCGAAGGGATGGTCACGGAACAAGCCAGGAACGCGCCATAGCGCCCCGCCGCCAGGGTGACGGCGCGGCTCTCCTCCTCGCTCAGAGAGTGCAAGAGATGAGGCTCGATCACGATGGTGTTTTTCCTGGTTATGTGCGTCCAGGTGCCGAAGACCTGGCCATCGACCACGATGGTATTGGTGAGAATACCGCCGCGGGCGTGCGCGTGCAGTTTGCCCACGTTTGCCTCGTCAAAAATAGCGCCGCGGTCAGTATACCCGACCATATATTCGTCATAATTCGGCAGCAGGTGCGCGCCCGGCTCGGATTCGGACGCGGGAGGCGTGGAAGGCGCGAACCAGTAGACCTGTCCGTTGATCGTCTCGTGGAGCAGTTCAGACTGGATCATTTCCAGACCTGTCCTGGCTTCGGTGACGGTCAGCCCCGACCAGAAGGTAAAATCTTGCAGAGTCGCGGGGCCGTGGCCGGTGAAGTAGCGCCGGGCGAAGGTCGCCAGCGCTTCGTCGCGTTCCAGCAGAGGAGCGGGCGGCACCCATTCATCAATCAGAGCGAAGGTCGCCTGCTTACCGCGACGGGTTGCGTAACAGATCAGGCTATCCACCTGAGCGTGCTGGATCAAAAATGAGCGCCGCAAGCCCTCTGAAGCAATACCAGCCCCGGCCAGAGCCTCGGCCAATTCCTCGCGTGTCAACTGCTTGCCGCCCTGGAGCGCGCTGGCGATTACCGCGTTGCTGCGCCCAATAGTCGTCTCGTCCAGTTCCAGTTTATTATAGCTGATCGCGCTATCCAGCAGCCGGCGCATACGCGGGGCCATCAACTGGAGCATCCAGCGCAGGTCCTCGCCTGGCACAAAATGCAGCGTGCCGCGCATAAACCACGTGCGCACCACGCTTTTATCGGCGATAGCCTGCTCAACATCCGCTGCCGTAGCCGCGCGCATCCGTAGCCCCAGGGCCCACAGCGCGCCCGCGTAATCCTGGGCCTGAACCGCGCCGAACCAGCGCACCACATCCACCGGCTTCTCAAACAAAGGCCGCGCAATACACTGCTGGCGCAGCCGCCGCCGCGCAATGTCCAGGTTGACCATATTTTGCTCCTTTTGCTCCATCCAATTATGCCTGTCTGTGATTTTGTGATCAAATGTTAAGAACGCTCACAATCCAATTATATCCACAAAGGAGGGCAGAATCGACCCTTATTTTTGTGATTTTGGGCCAGACTCCACTCCATAAAGAAGAGAACCAGGCGAGT
>DASVMX010000491.1:0-4700 GCA_036384215.1 Ktedonobacteraceae bacterium
CGCCTTTCCTCTTATCAGAGCGAACAAAAGGCGTGTCTCACCCGGCAGGAGAAGCGCTGGGATCATGCCAGATTCATGAAGTGATCCAATCGACACCTTCACAGTGTGGCGGCTTCCCCGCTAGAAGAATTAAGAATCTGAACAAGCTGAGCGCGAGCCTTTTTCAAGTTTATTCCGAGTCTCTTCAGAGTAACTGCCGCTTTCCCTTTATCCTCGCGCAAGAGCCCAAGCACGAGATGTCCGGTACCAATGTATTGGTAACCCAAGTTCCGAGTCTCATAAACGGTCAACTCTATTGCCTTTTTTTAGTAAATCTGTCGAACATGTGTTCTTTTGACTGTTCAATTTTTTGCTCTGATTTTAACTGCGATTCTTCCTGCCCATTTCCAGACATTTCTTTTATTCTCCATGATTCTGTCATTATTTCCAGTTGATTCTAGCGCACTTATTATAAGAGATGAAAAGCAAAGTAAAATATCCAGCTGCTGTATGGCTGCTGTATTTGCCGAAAACTGCTGGAAAGGAAAAACCGCTCAAGCGGCTCTAGATGCGGCTTAAGCGGTCGTCGTATAAATACGGGGTGCCGAAGGGGGGACTCGAACCCCCATGCCCTTGCGAGCACAACGCCCTGAACGTTGCGTGTCTACCAATTTCACCACTTCGGCGTTTTTCACTTGTCCGTCGGGACGTGGACTATAATATCGCATCCGGTGAGTCTTGTCAAGAGGATTGCAGACCTTTTTTGGCGGTTTTTTTGGCGCTGCGGGAAAATTGTCTGGCCGGGCCGCGCTGCCCGCCGGGTCTTCTTTGAGCACTACACTGGCTTAGCAAACATGCTATAATAATCGTAACATCCTGCTAACAATGGACAACCGGGCAAAACTGCGCGTGGGGCTTGCCTGCTGGATGGGTGCGCGTTTTTTGCCTGACTCTACCTGAGGAGCTTCGTATGGAGCAACAGTTGGCGCCCGTTTGCGCGGCGATTGATGTCGGCAGTAATACGATTCACGTCGTGGTGGCGCGCTGTTTTCCCACGACTCTGGAGATTCTGGCGGATGAGCTGGAACTGGCGCGCATTGGGGAAAGCGTGACGGCCAGCGGGGAGATCTCCGCGGC
This sequence comes from Ktedonobacteraceae bacterium, assembly GCA_036384215.1. Taxonomy (GTDB): domain Bacteria; phylum Chloroflexota; class Ktedonobacteria; order Ktedonobacterales; family Ktedonobacteraceae; genus Paraktedonobacter. Next base: position 1,117 of record DASVMX010000491.1, read on the forward strand.
GAAGACTGAGGCCGCGGTGGCGGCCCTTTTGAAATATCGCGCCCTGGCTGAGAAACTGGGCGCGACTGAGGTGCTGGTGGTGGCGACGGAGGCGATCCGCCAGGCACGCAATAACGCGGCTTTCCTGGCCCAGATCAAGGAGCGGACCGGCCTGGAGGTGCTGCTGATTAGCGGCAAGGCGGAAGCGGCTCTGACGTTCCTGGGCGCGACTTACGAGGCGGGTCCGCACAAACATATCAGTGTGATGGATCTCGGCGGGGGCAGTCTGGAGCTGGTTTTCGCGCGCGAACAGGAGATTACCTGGCGCACGTCGGTGCCGCTCGGATCGGGCTGGCTGCACGATCACTATCTCTCCGCCAATCCTCCCTCTTCACACGAGTTGAAGGCCGCGCAGTCGTTCCTGAAAACCTATATGCGCGACCTGCCAAAGAACGATGCCGCCCCTCTGATTGTGACAGGCGGCAGCGCGAATTCGCTGCTACTCCTGGCGCAAAAGGCCTTCCACCTGCCTTCTGATAAAAAATACCTGACCAGCGAGGACCTGGCGCGCTGCCAGGGGCTTTTGAGTTCCCTCCAGGCGGAAGATATCTCCGCTCTCTATGACCAGCCGCTGGCACGCGCGAAGGTGCTGCTGGCTGGCACATTGATCATTAAACATGCAATGCGCCGGCTGGGGCTGCGCGAGGTGCTGGTGAGCCCGCATGGGATACGCGAGGGGATACTGCTGGCGCTGGCGCGCTTCGGAGAGAACTGGCTGGTGGAGGCTGAACGCGAGGAGCGGTCGGGCGAGACGTTCGCGCACGCGGCTCACCGGGTTCTTCTGGAGCGGCTGCACACGATGCTGGACCGGACGGAAGAGGTGATGAAACACGAGGATGTGGAGGCGGTTCACCGGATGCGCGTGGCTTCGCGCCGCCTGCGCGCGGCTCTGGATGCCTATCAGCCCTGCTGCGAGCCTCGCCTCTTTCGCAAGATCTACCGCCAGGTGAAGGAGGCCGCGAACGCCCTGGGGAGCGCGCGCGATGCCGATGTGATGCTTCAGTATCTCCAGCAACAGTTGGAGGCGAACCTGGACGAGGATGAACAGGCCGGTGTGCGCTGGCTGGAAGATCACCTGCGCGATTACCGCCAGCAGCAGCAGGAACACCTGGACGACTTTTTACGCCATTTCGACGCCGAACAGATGCAACACCAGCTCAAAAAGAGCGTGCGAGAAAGGACGGACAAGTAATGGCCAGAGCACGACCCATCAGCGAACTGGACGCGCAAGCTCCAACCGCTCGGAACGCCCGTCTCATCCTGCGCCAGCGCCTGGACGAGATGTATGCTTACGCGCCCTTTATTGCTGATCCAGCGCACATTCAAGAGCTGCACGACCTGCGAATTGCTACCAAACGCGTGCGCTACACCCTGGAGTTATTTGAGGAATTTCTGCCCGCGGGAAGCAAAGAAGTCGTGGAAGAACTGACAAAGCTCCAGGACGAACTGGGCGCGCTCCATGACAGTGAGGTCATGCTGGCCCTGCTGCGCCAACTGCTCCAGCAGGAACCCTGGCCAGGGGAACACGCCGCTTCAGACCCGGACGGACCACCGCCAGGCGAGCAGGTAGCACTGCTCTCGCCTGAACTGGCGCACGCGGTTGTCCAGCCCGCCCACGCGACGGCCCTTTCACAGAAGGAACGCAGCGGCCTGCTCGGTTTTTTACACCGCCAGGAACAACGCCGCGCTCAAGCCTACGCGCTTTTCCGCCAGCACTGGGAGGAGCTGGAACAGCGTCATTTTCACGAATCCATCGTAAAGATGTTGAACACATGATTCACACCGGATGCGCTGATCCCGGTGCTGCATCGGCGGCAGCGTCAGAGACACGGCTCTGACGGCTGCTCGCGGGAAGGGATTCCGTCAACTGCCAGCCGCGCGTAATCAGAGCCGTGCCTCTGACGCACACGCATTGTAGCACCGGAGCTGTGCATCCGGTGTGGACATTTAGAAGATCTATGGACCTATATTTTCGCGATGCTTCGTTCTCATTGTTTTCTGAACAGGAAGGAAAGATGGGGGAAAGCCCGATGATGACGTCATTTCCCGCCGAGGAATTGCACTGGTGGCAGAGCCCTGAACCAACCGCTGAAGAACTGTATTTTAGCGGCGGCCTGCTGGTGGAGGACTGGCCACACGCGCGCCAGGTGGCACGGCTGGCGAACAAGCTGTTTAGCGCCACGCAGCCCCTGCACGCTCAGGATGACGCGGCCAGGCGCCTGCTGGCACGCGCGGCTTTTTTGCACAACGTGGGAATGCTGGTGGAGGCGCGCCGTCATCACAAACATAGCTATCGTCTGATCAAGGAGACGCCCCTGCCTGGCTTTAACGAGCAGGAACGCCACGAGATCGCCTGTATCGCGCGCTACCACCGCCGCGCTCTGCCCAGTCCGCAGCACGAGGAATTCGCTCTGCTGCCCCTTAAGGCCCGCAAGCGCGTCTCCGCCCTGGCCGCGCTGGTGCGCGTCGCCGACGCGCTGGACTTCAATCACGATGGCCGCGTGCTCGACCTCTACGCGCTCGCCGAACAACCCGACCACGAGACCTGGACTATCACCCTCCAGGTGCGCCGCCTGGCCGACCTCGACCTCGAACTGGAACACGCCTACGCCAAAGCCGACCTCTTCGAGAAGGTCTTCAAACGCAAACTCCACCTGATCGTGCAGGAATAAGCATTGAGAAGCATCCAACAGAAATCGCGCTGAGAAGGATTTCGGCGTGGTTTCTGTTTTTTTATCAGGGGCGCATCTGGTCTGGATTAGTCAATGTTGCCTCGCGGCGCGGCTGTGCATGTGCATGTATATGAGATTTTTCAAGCTATCACACGGATAGGGGACAGGTGTATCAAAAAAATTCGAGTGTACGTCTTTCACAAGATTTGCATCCTCTGTTTATACTAATGATGGAGCCGCGCTCACACGCGGAATGCCACGATAGCGGAAATTGTTTTCTTTATAAAGAGAGTACCTTGTAGTCTGGTAGCCTCGTAGATATGTTATATGGAAGCGTCTCAGGACAACGTTGGTCCTGAACGGTGGAAAGCGAAGGCTTACATGACTGAGAACGGGAAAAAGCAGAGCGCCCACGCGCCCGCATCCCCTGTTGTTTATACCCCGCGCGCCGCGTCTCATCAACCCTCGCAGCATATACAGAACGCGCAGCCGGAGGTTCCCCAATTGCCGTATGTGATCAGCCTGCCTCTGCTGCTCCAGCAGCCGCTGGCGGAGCCGGGCTGGATCGTGCAGGGACTACTGCCGGTGGGAGTCTCGCTGCTGGCCGGACCGCCGCGGATAGATAAGGCGCTGCTGGCCAATCAACTGGGGCTGAGCGTGGCCACGGGCGCGCCCTTCCTGCGGCGTTTTCCCACGCGCCAGGGACGCGTGCTCTACCTGGCCCTGGCCGAAAGCGATGTCCACGTGCGCGGGCGCGCCCGCGGTCTGCTCAACGACCAGAGTTCGCCGGACACCTTTCACGTGGCCTTCCAGTGGTCGCCCTTCCGCCAGGGTGGTCTGGCCGACCTGGAAGACACTATCGCCCGGCTGGAG
>DASVMX010000492.1:0-11732 GCA_036384215.1 Ktedonobacteraceae bacterium
GCCTTGCATTAGCGGGTTATACACCCACGAAAGGATTATACCACAATGGCTACAAAAATCACTGGCGCAAACAACGTCTCCGACCCTATCGCGGCTCGCAACGCCCTAGCGGCGCAATCTGCCAACGCAAACCGCAAGCCCCCGGTTGCCCGTGTACCAGAACCCGCTATTGACGTGGCCGCGCAGCTTGCTCAGATGCAGGCAATGATGCAGGCACTCATGGACACCAACGCGCAACTGGCGCAACAAAACGCTGAGCTTAAAGCCGCTAAGCCCGCAAAAGCTGAAAAACCCGCTCCAAGCCCCGAAAACATGTCGATCACGGTTAAGGGCAACTTGCTTACCATCGTAGTCGATCTCAGCAAGGACACCGGGAAGCACACTGCCAACGGCGCAAACCTCATCATTGCACAACAAAACAGCGCGGTTGGCCCATACCACATCACCTATGCGGGTAAAGATCATTGGCTGTCGTGCTGTGTGGCTCGTCCAGAGGACAACGCCAAAGAGTTGCGTGCCGCATACCGTGCCGCTAAGAAAGGCCAATAAGCTCTACAATACTTCCACCAGGTATGCTTGCTCAAGCAGCAGGTGTATCCGGCATTTTCATATCCATCGTAAGCTCAACAATAAACGCCGCGTGAGGTATGCCCGTCTCCGGTTAAGCGCGGCAATTTCCCATAGTTAGTTAATTAATGTGCTCTACGAGTCTTTAGACTATGCTAGGCGCTCGTAAGAAAGTAAGAGGAATTTGATGACAGATTTACAGCGTTTCTTGTTACATATAACGGTTGACCCTACGTCTGGTTGTCATATCTGGACGGGCGCTAAGAACGCTAGGGGCTATGGACAGTTCAGTGTACGTCGCGCTAAGGACGAAAAGCGTACCTCGCGTTGGGGCAATAAACGGGTGATCGCACACAAGTGGCTGTTTGAGCTTATCCATGGCCTAGTACCGGATGGCTATGAAGTCGATCATAAGTGTGTCAATTGTAGCTGCGTAAATTTAGCGCACTTACAGCTATTGACGAAAGCTCAGAACTTAGCACTCAGAGGGCAAGTACATCTCTAGCTTTTTCGGCCAGGTGCTAAACCTTTACCCTGTAAATTGAAACCTGTAGTTGCGTATTCGTAGGGAATTTCCCCTAGATCAAGCAAACCACCACAGGAAGGATGAAAGCAATGGCACAACTTTTTCAGAGCACACCAGCGTTTCATGATCCTCAAGAGTACGAGGGATTTCATGGGGGATGGTCAGCTAGTTTCGAGAACTACGATGAAGAGTGGGGTACTGGGGAAGACCCAACAGAGGAGAAGATAGTAGCACTTTTCCAGACGTTTCGTGAGCAGTGTATAAATGGATCGATTGATGAGATTGATGCGATGTACTTGGCTGGAATAGTGACTGGCTGGTTCGAGCGGGCATGGTCCAGGTAGGGCGCGGCGTGGCTGAATAGTCATTGACAAACCTTCGCCGGTTCTGTATACTGTTTTCGTAGCAGATGCACCGACAGACTCGGGGGTAAACCCAATGGCTGAGTAAACCCCTTGAAATGGCTCTGGTGGCTGTTTGAATGATCCCGTAGCTCAGTGGATAGAGCGACAGATTGCGGATCTGTAGGTCGGAGGTTCGACCCCTCTCGGGATCGCTTTCCTACTCAATCAGCTTATGCTGGTTGAGTTTTTTATATGTCTCAGGGTGGAAGCTGCTGTAGCCAGTTCTCTACTTCGGCGGCCTGATAGTGACCAAGGGCGCTGAAAATGGCCAGGCTGGCCTCTCCGAGTTGACGCGCTGGCGCGGACTCACAGGAGGCAAGGGCGGCCCGCGCCTCTCCATAAAGAGCCAGCGCCTGAAGTTCACCCTGTTCTTGAGAAGCGACCGCGCGCGCTCCCAGAAAGTTTTGCGTCGCGCTTCCTGGCAGGCCACAGCGCAAATTCACTTCGCCCCAGGCCAGGAGGACCGCGGCAATCAGGGAGTTGAGACCAAGCTCGTAAGCCAGCGGCTGGATCTCCCGCAGATAACCCTCTGCCCCCAGATAATTGTTGCGCCTGATCTCCAGTTTTGCCAGTTCCACGCAAACCTCGATCAGAAACTCGCGCGTACCTGCTCGCCGGCTCAATTCCAGGCATTCTTGCAAATACGCTTCCGCTCTCTCATCATCCTCCTCAACAATGGCGAGTTCCCCCAATCCCTGGAGGCCGATCTGCAGCCATATCGATATGCCACCAAACCTCCTCAACAACTGCAGCGCCTCTTCCAGACACGCCTGGCCCTGGGTCAATTCCCCGCGCTTCACCAGTGACCTTCCCAACATCACTCGAGAGGCCGCGCGCGAAAGTTCATAATCGCCCCGATCGGCTACTTCTAACGCATCATGGTAATAGGGCTCCGCCAGTTCATAATTCCCGCGTTCATACGCTATCCAGCCAAGATTGTGTAAAAAAGCAAACACTCGCTCGCTATAATCTAACTGGCGAGCCAGAGCCAGACCTTCTTGAAAATACGTTTCGGCCTGCGCGTAATTCCCTCGCTTGCCTGCCTGCACCCCCAACCCAGCAAGCAAGCGACACACCTGTTCCTGCTGCCCTAACCCGCGTGCCAGTTCCAGCCCCTCGCGATAACAGGCTTCGGCCTGCGCAAAGTTGCCACGCCTATCCTCCACCAGACCAATATTGCGTAAAAGATCACAGACCTGCTCTGTATAGTTCCTCTTGCGCGCCAGTTCCAATCCTTCCAGTAGATAGGCCTCGGCCTGGTCGTGCTTACCCCAATCTCGCGAGATCAAGCCCAGGTACATCAAGGCGCGTACAACCCGCAGATCATCGCCCACAATCCGCGCCGCCTCGTACGCGCGCAGCAGATGCTTTTCGGCCAGGCTGTACAACCCGCGCACATATAGAAATTCCGCCAGCGCGCATACGCTGCGAGCCAGTTCTTCGCGCCGATGGGAGGTATAGGCAATTTCGAGCGCGGCCAGGATATTGCTGGTCTCTGCCTTGAGCAGCTCATGCTCTTTCTCGTGTTTTTCAACAAAGGTGACGTAATAACTCACCATGCGCTCGGCTATTGCTGGATCGCTTAACTGCTCGCGCGCGTAATCAGCAATAGTCTGGTGGAGCATGTAGCGGCTGGGACCATTGCTCTCCAACAAACCCGCGTCACACAGCGCGTCAAGGGTCTCCACGGACACCTGGCAGACTTCCAGCGCGGCCTCTTCCGCGAAGCTGTTGGGTTTGGCGGGAAAAAGCGAGAGCCCGCGCAAGGTGGAACGCGCGTATTCGTCCAGCAATTGATCGCTGACCGCGATGATCGATTGCAACGAGAGAGGAATGTCATTCGTCAAACTGGGATGGCGCTCGGCCAGCGCGCGCGCCTCACTGAGTTGCAGGCGTTTACGAGCGTCGCGCAGATGCTCGACAGCGGCGGTGAGGCGGCGCGGCTGGCCGCTGTAGACCTGGACGCTGAGATACTTACCCATTAAAGTCAGAGCCAGCGGCAGCGCCCCCACTGAACGCACCAGGGCCAGGGCGGTTTCAGGAGCCTGCTGAACAAAAGCCGCGGCATAGCGCTCTAACAGAGCCAGTCCATCCGCCTCGCTGAGCTCTGGCACGGCAAACGCGCCTTCCGCCGCGAGTTGAACCGCTATATTGGGATAACGCGTGGTCACCAGGTACGCGCAGAAGGGGCCGCCAACCTGAAAAGCCAGGGCAGCAGCACTCTCCCACGCGTCATCTACCACCAGCAACATACGGCGCTGCCCGATCGCCACGCGAATAGCCCTGGCCCAATCTTCATTGCTTTCTAACCTGACCGAACTGGCCGTCGTCACTCCCAACAACGCCCCCCAGCGGCTCAAAATTTCAGTGGTGTCCGGCTGCAAACCAGGACCGGCCCAGAGTATACCATCTCGAAAATGCGCGCGCATCTCAACGTCATAGGCCAGCTCTATGGCCAGCGCGGTCTTACCGGCTCCAGGCAAGCCGTGCAAAGCTACCAGCACCGACCTCTCCCCAACGCGGAGCACCTGCCTCAAGCGAGCCAGCAACGCGTCTCGCCCTACCAGGCGACTGTTATGGGCAGGAGGCAGAGGAATAGCTGGATCGTAAATTGCCCGCTCACCAGCCATGTTCGCGGATTCACGCGCTTCAACCAGAACTCCATCAGCCGCGCTGTCATCATCCAGTAATCTCAGTTCCCTGGCGTCTTTCCCAAAAAGTTGGCAGAGCTTCTCACGAAAATGGGGATATGGCAGAGAACTACCACGCTCCCAACGACCAACATTCAATGCCGTTGTACCTATCTCCTCTGCTACACGCGCCTGTGACCACCCACGTAATTCACGCTCGTGCTTTAACGCATTGTTCGGCCTCATGCCTGCTTATCCTCTCAGCCAGGATGGTTCTCTTTCTCCGGTTTCAGGCCAGATAGATCGCTCTTAACACACTGTCTGTTTTCTTGCAAACGAACCAGCAAGCGAGATGCTCTCTAGTTGTTATCTAGTTGATAGACAGTTGCTATTGTAACATATCCCTGCTATTCCGCATACTATAGGTATGCTGGGGGAATTCAAGCAGTAAAAGGTGTGGAGCAAGGAGTAGAGCGCGCTGAAAGGAAGAAGCGTGCCAGGCCGGTGAAAACCAACTGCCAGCAGTTTCTGAGAGAAAAGTACCGATTAAGCAAAGGGAATACGCTCATGGGACAGAGTGAAATCGCTCATTTGCTTCAGCAAATTGATCTTGAGTACAGCGCTGCCCGAGCGGCACTGACCGGCTTTGCCTGTGGCAGCGCGCAGCATGAATTTATTACTGCACGCATGGAACGCCTCAACTTCTATCAAGAGGAACTCTCGCAACACGTCGGCGCCCATGAAGCGGCGCGCCTCCTGGTAGAACGCCTGGAAAGTCTGGCCGAATAGCAGCCAGTCACCAGACTGCCATAAGCGTATTTCGCTCGCGGCAGGATCAGCTTATCCTTGCCAGCCCTCTGCCGGGTGACTGACAGATTACCGCCTTATACTTCGCGCCTTCTGGCAAAACGCGCTAACTTCACATGCCTTCCTCCCTGCCCGCGCGGCCCACAAACTCCTGTCAGACCATTATATTGAATTTCTTGTATATATGTTCCAGCGGTAGATTTTTCGGTCAGGGTATGGTATAATAACTTCATTCAATCAACGGAATCTAGCGGACATAGCTCATTTCTTCGGGGGTAGGTGTCTATGGATTTAACGTCAACACAAAAGCGGGCAGTGTCGCTCGATTTAGCGACGGAGCGCGTAACGACATAATGAAAACACTGGAAGCAGGTTGCTTTCTGGTGTTTTTTTCTTTTTACGCACCATGTTGATACGCTTACCATCGCCGGGCTCATCTCTACTTCTCGCTTATTGAGCCAGGTGTCTGCGATATAGCTGGCACTCTACCCTGATTGAGTAGGAGGGAAAGGAGCAAAACGACAGTGTTGGAACAGGGTATGCGAGCAGAATTAGCAGGATTCTCAGTGCATACATCTTTTTAAAATCTTCTGCATTCAACGAGAATGCTGCGTGGTGTACCTACGTTGTTTAGATTTAGAAAGGCAGAGCATCGACAGTGAATTCAAGCATGATCAACAAGATTGCTAAAGCCAAACGCTACGCTGAAGAACCCGAACGCATCCAATTTACGCACTTTGAAGCGACGTTTCGGGGCGAGAACGATGTCCATACCACCAATTATAATGATGGTGAGTGGAACTGCACCTGTCGTTTCTTCCACGATTGGGGCGACTGTAGCCACACCATGGCGATGCAGCGCATCCTTGGAGTAACTATCCCGGCAGCCCACCGCCACGGGATTCCAACGGGCCTGGGCACAGGTCCGTTAATGCACTAACGTACCGGGCAACTTTTTTCAGGCTATATGCCGCGGGAAAACTTCCCCAACGTCTATCGCAAAGCAAAAGAAGCACTGATTCCTCTCTGGCAGAGCAGTGCTTCTTTTAATTTACCCGGCGCGAGCCTAGCCCCCAAGGATAAAATGCAGCGCGATAATGGTCCCAAACAGGAGAACGGCCAGGATCAGAATAAAGATCAGGTCTCTGCGCACATAGTTATAGTGCTCCACCGTGATCAGGTTCGACGAGGAACGCTGGGTCTTCTGAACTGCCTGGCGCCGCGCGGCCAGGCGAGCTGCTGCACTCTTGGGAGAGTTTCCCGCTGACGCGGGGGTATCAAGCACAGCCGCAGCAGTAGCGCCTACTTTCGCGCTCGCGCCCTTCCCGGCTTTCGGCTTTACTTCTTCCACAACCTCTTCTTCCTCCTCTTCCTGGTCGGATACGGCCACATCCACAACCTCTTCTCTCTCCTCGTTTTCCTCTCCCTCGCTCTCCTCAACGGTCTCAAGCACATTGGCGTCAGAAGCAGGACGCACCAGTTCAAAGCTCTTCTGCTTCGTCTTATTGCGCTGCGCCCCACTTCGCGAATACGCGGTCTTCTTTGGCATGGTTACATCTCCCCGCCCGGCAGCCTATCTCCCAGGATACGGCCTGCTTCGAGCTGTTGCTCTTGTAATAAGAATGGAAGCGATTCCTACATTACGGTTGAAACGCTTATGATATCCGGCTTGTCTCGCTCATTTGCTCGTGATAAAACCTGAATGATTGCGAGCCTTTCATCTGACCTGACCCATTATACACGAACGATCTCTCCCCGTCGAGTGAATGGGAGATTTGCTGGCGTTTTTGTGCCCGCGCAATTTGACAATAGAAGCTGTCTGTGCTATCGTTGACGTGGTTTAACAGGGCATCTCACGTGCATTCTCGAACACTTAGATTGTCCACAGGCTAGCCCTCCTGGCTAGTCCTTTTCTATATACAGATAGACTCGACTCACATTCGACACAAGCAAGAAGAGGAAAAACATGGCGCGAATTGTCGTCGCAATGAGCGGCGGCGTGGATAGCTCGGTTGCCGCCGCATTACTCAAAGAGCAAGGACACGAGGTCATTGGTATTATGTTGCGCCTGTGGTCTGAACCCGGCATGATCGATGATGACGGGCTGGAACGCGTGGTGCAGAATAAATGTTGCTCCCTGGAAGCGGTAAACGATGCGCGGCGCGTGTCTCGCAAGCTGGATATTCCTTTCTACCTGGTCAATGTGGAGCAGGAGTTTAAGGAGAATGTGGTAGACCTTTTCTACCAGGAGTATGTGGCGGGCCGCACCCCTAATCCCTGTCTGACCTGCAACCGTCATATCCGCTTTACTCTGCTGCTCAACCGGGCGCTGGCGCTCGACGCTGATTATCTGGCCACTGGCCACTATGTGCGCGTCGATGATCATCCCCTGACAGGCAAGCGGCGTCTACGGCGCGGACTCGATCCCGCGAAGGATCAGTCCTATGTGCTGCACGTGCTGAATCAGGAGCAGTTAGCACATGCCTGCTTCCCGCTGGGTGATTACACCAAGCCACAGGTGCGCGCGATGGCCGCGGAACGGGGTCTGAGCGTAGCCAGCAAGCCGGAAAGCCAGGAGATCTGCTTTGTGGCTCAGAACGACTACCGCGGCTTTATCGATCGCTACGCCAGCAGCCAGGACCAGGAAGAGGAGGCGGCGCGTGTTCCCGTCGCGGCTGGCGCGGTCGCTGGCGGCATGATCCAGATTCCACGGCCCGGCCCCATCTACGATCGGGAAGGGAACATGTTGGGACGCCATCGTGGCCTGGCCTACTATACAATCGGCCAGCGCAAAGGCCTGGGACTGACTTCGCTGGAGCCGCTGCACGTTCTAAACATCGACTCCGAGCAGAACGCGCTGGTCGTCGGGCCAGCGGAGGCGCTGCTGCGCGAAACCTGCGTGGTCGGCAAAATACATTTTGTCAGCGGCGAAACGCCCACTGAACCCTTTAGCGCCCGCGTGCGCATCCGCTACAAGGCTCCCGAACAGGAAGCCCTGGTAATTCCCCTGGACGCGCAACACGTTCAGGTCACTTTTTCACGCCCACAGCGATCCATTACGCCGGGCCAGGCTGCCGTGTTCTATAGCAGCGAGGATGGTGATGAGGTGCTGGGCGGAGGTATCATCGAATGACTGACCAGGCACATATTCGCAACTTCTGTATCATCGCGCATATTGATCACGGCAAGTCCACGCTGGCCGACCGCCTGCTGGAGTTCACCGGCACGGTCTCCAAAAGAGAGCTGATGGAGCAAACCCTTGACCAGATGGAGCTGGAACGCGAGAAGGGCATTACCATCAAGGCGCAGGCAGTGCGCATGCTCTACACAGCCCTGGACGGCGAACAGTACGAGTTGAATCTGATTGACACGCCCGGACACGTGGACTTCACCTACGAGGTCTCGCGCAGCCTGGCGGCGTGCGAGGGCGCGCTGCTGGTGATTGACGCGACTCAGGGCGTTGAAGCGCAAACCCTGGCCAATCTCTACCTGGCAATCGAGGCCGACCTCACTATTATCCCGGTGATCAACAAGATCGATCTGCCCAGCGCCGAGCCGGAGCGCGTCATGCAGGAGGTCGAGGACGTGATCGGTCTGCCTCAGGAAGAGTGTATCCTGGCTTCGGCTAAAGAGGGCATTGGCACGCGCGAGATACTGGAAGCCATTATCAAACATATCCCGGCCCCTAAAGGCCAGCCAGCCAGCCCCGCGCGCGCGCTGGTCTTCGATTCGCACTACGATTCGTACAAAGGCGTAATCGCCTATGTGCGGATGGTCGACGGAGCCCTGCGCGAAAATGAAAAGGTGGTCATGATGGCCACCGGCAGCACTACCGAGATTCTGGAAGCCGGCTTCTTTCAACCGCGCCTGATCTCTGCGGGTGCCCTGACCACCGGCGAAGTAGGCTATATTGCGACCGGCTTTAAAAATGTCAAAGATTGTCACGTCGGCGACACGATTACCATACCCTCGGCACTGGGCGCGGTCGAGCCACTGGCCGGTTACAAACCCGCCAAGCCCATGGTCTTCGCTGGCGTCTACCCCGTCGAAGGCAACGACTATCCGCTGCTGCGCGAAGCGCTTGATCGTCTACAGATCAACGATGCCGCACTTTTCTACGAGCCTGAGACCTCCAACGCGCTGGGCTTTGGCTTTCGCTGCGGCTTCCTGGGTCTGCTCCACATGGAAATCATTCAGGAGCGTATCGAGCGCGAATACAACCTGGACATCCTGGCCACGGCCCCCAGTGTTGAGTACTATGTCACGAAAGACAGCGGCGAGGTTCTGAGGATCGACAATCCCTCGGAAATGCCTGATTCTGGCATAATTGAAAAGATCGAGGAGCCAGTCATGGATATCTCGATCTTTACCCCCTCGCGCTACATCGGCACCATCATGGACCTGGTTACAACGCGGCGCGGCATCTTCAAGGAGATGAAGTACATCGAGGCCGAACGCGTGCTCATCACCTATACCATCCCCCTGGCCGAACTGATTACCGACTTCTACGACCAGTTGAAATCTCGCACGCAGGGCTATGCTTCGTTGGATTACAGCTACGGAGGCTACCAGGCCGCTGACCTGGTCAAACTGGACCTCCTCGTCAACGGCGTGCCTGTAGACGCGCTCTCGCTCATCCTGCACCGCGAAAAAGCCTATACACAGGGCCGCAGCCTGACCGAGAAGCTGCGCAAACTCATCCCACGCCAGCTTTTCGAGGTACCCATTCAGGCTGCAATCGGTTCGCGCGTCATCGCTCGCGAAACGGTCAAAGCCATGCGCAAAGACGTGCTCGCCAAGTGTTATGGCGGCGATATCTCGCGCAAACGCAAACTGCTGGAAAAGCAGAAAGAGGGTAAGAAGCGCATGAAAATGGTCGGCAGCGTCGAAATTCCCCAGGAAGCGTTTATGGCCATTCTCTCATTGGGTGAGGATTAACGTCCAGACATGCGCAAACGCCTCTCCAGCAGCATACTTCCATCAACGTTTCTCGATCAATGTACTCTTTTAGAAGCGTAAGAGGAGCAGAAATATATGGATACTCCGCAGGTACAACCAGCGCCCTGCCCAAAATGCGGCGGCGTGCGGTTCTTAGAGGATGGAAACGAGCTTGGTTTGAGGTATGTCGGCGAGTTCTCCGCGTTATACTGCACCGGCTGCGGGTATGTCGAGTTCTACGCGAGCCAGTACAAACTGGATCAGCTCGCGCAGAGACGCGCTGCGGCGACGGCGGCAAAGGCCGCGAAACAGCAGAAATAAGACGCGAAGCACAGCCTATTCTCAATCCAAAAAGGAGAGGTCCAGGTGTTCTATCCTGGACCCCTTCTTCATTTTTCTTTTTCTGCACAACTCCCGTGTCACGTTCAACCGAGATCTACAGTCAGGAAAAAGGTTGGGGCATAAGAGTATGCCCCCATCTTCCTCTTCATCCTCCGCCAACCTGCGATACAGTCTATCGGTTCAAAACCGGCTATGCAGACATGCTGTCGATAGTCATCGGTATTTCCAGGTACTGACCAGGAGGATTAGAGGGTTCTGGATGCTCGCCTCAACGAGCACTCCTAGTCAATCTGAAATACCATCCCCAAAAGGCGTATCGGTTTCTTCATTGGTTTCATAAAATCTCCTTTCGGATGCCAATGCGAGGCCTCTCGCCTGGTTGATGCCAGGGTCCCTTACCTCCCTGGATCTGTCCTCAACGGACACTCAAAGTATAACATGGCGCTTCATAAAGTGTCAAGGTGAACAGTTGTTCTGCATGTAAAACGTAGTGCAATTCCCCGCGTGGTATCCATACGGTTCCCGCTTTTCGTACATTGAAGCGGGAACCGTATGGACAACATCAAGGTTGCGGTTGATTACCCTCGGGAGGCTCCCAGCGCGGGATCTGTTCTGGCGGTAGATCCGCGGCCCCTGGCGGCGGCGGAGGCACTTCTCTCTGCCCAGTCGCATACTCAGGAGTAGAAAGCGCCGGAGTCGAAAACGCTCCTCCCATGGTAGCGTTCTGGCGCTCTGTAGTAGTACCACGAGCAGCCGCGCTCTCCGAATGAAAAAGGTAGCTCGACGAGGTCGGGTCCAGGGCGCCTGGCGGGGACTGGCGCACCATTTCGCTGAAATGGTTGAGATCTTTCTGCAGCACATCCTCAAAGTGCCTGCCAATGCCCATATGCTCACCCAGCGTACCCAAAAAACCTGCTGGCGGATCGTAATCAACATATACATCGATGTAAGTCTGCTGCGCGCTTGATGGCTGGAACACCACGCGGCCAGCATTGCTAAGGCCGTTCGTAGAACGCCAGCCAATCTGGCGATCGGGTATCCAGTCTTCATTCACCGCGTCCCATTCGCGGCGTCCCGCAACATCGGCAACCCAATGGCTGCGTTGTGCATCATGATACGTTACTTCCCTGACAAAGCTCATAAACTTGGGGAAGTCGTTAAAATGTGTGAAAAGGTTGTATACCTGATGAACTGGAGCATCAATCGTCACAGCGACGTGATGCTCTATTCTTTTCTGTTCCATTTAAGTTCTGCCTTTCCTATCCTACAAATGCAGTACACGAGCGCCACGACGCGCAAAAAGTAGCGCTGGCACTGGCCTTGCATACTTCCTTTCCTCCCCAGAACGTTGAGGTTCTTCTCCCTTTCCTTCATAGACCCACCCTTTATCATAGTCTGAAAACGGGCAATTATCAATAATTAAAGCGCCACAATAAAATAATCTAAGATTTCTTAGATACGTGTTATAAACTTCTTATATTCTTCTAATGAGAAGATAAATGCCTTCGGAAGAGCCCG
>DASVMX010000493.1:0-7904 GCA_036384215.1 Ktedonobacteraceae bacterium
AGGGGAGCGCCGCGGCGCTCCCCTGGCTTCCTCTCTTCCTCTTGTCCCATCCACGCCTGGCAGACTAAAAGTATACAGAAACAACCCGTTCTTGTATAATAGATGATAATAGATGAGACAGAAAGAGAGAAAACGATATGCTATTGGAGGCAGAGGTTTGCAAGATGCTGGTCAGCGGCGACCCGTGGGCGGCATGGCAGGGGTTTCAATTGCCAGTGAGCGATGACTATATCTGCATCTGGACGCCGATGGGGACGAAGAAGCACTGGAAACCTAAACACTGGAAGCCCGATTTTTTCTACTCCGACCGCCACACCCTGACCTACATCTGGCCAGACAAGTGGTTTGCGATTCATATCAGCTATGATCAGGCCGGCAAATTCAGTTCTGGCTACTGTGATGTCACCCTGCCCGCGCCCGCCTATACCCACCAGGCACAGGAAGTCGTGTATACGGATCTGTACGTCGACGTTGTGATCCGCGAAGACTACAGTGTCTATACGAAAGATCAGGAAGTCTACGAACGGGCCGCGCTCAAGTATCCCATCGTCGCGGAAACGCGCCAGAAATCGTATCAAGTTCTTGACTGGATGGAAGAGCACGCAAAACAGTGGACAGGGCCATTCGAGATCATGCCCCGCCAGCTCCCACACACCAACTGGGACGAATTAAGCACAGAGGAAATTCGCCTGACCATGCAAGAGAGTATCAAGTAAGGCGCAGACTGGTGTAAAATGGGAGCACGTGAGAAGGATAAGCGTGGAAAGAGAATGTGATGCTGAATAGTGAACTACAGAACAAGCTGGCGGCCCGTGGAATTGAAGTCAGCGACGAAACAACGTTGCGAGAAACCCTGGAAAAGTATATCGAAACTTTCACGCTTTTCAAGCTCGCCCCCTGGCCCGCGCGCCGCTGGAAATGCCACTACCGCCTGATGATGCGCGATCAGATGTACGACGGACAAAGCGCCGAAGACGCCTACGCCCTGGCTCTCCTGGCACAACTGGAAATTATTTGAACTGGCGATGGTGTTACAGTGAGCGGACTGGCCAGCCCGCTCACTGTAACACCATCGCCAGTTCAAATAAAAAACTCAGCGCTAAGGGCCATGGGTCACTTTTAGCAAGGGACGAAAGGGTATTTTCACACATATTTACTATAGTATATATGGGCCTGTTCCTAAATCAGACCATTTCTCGTTGTTATTAGTAGGGCAGGTAGATTGCTACTTGTTCCTGACAAACGCATGTAGAATGTAAAGCAAATGTATTATTGAAAGGGACAGAGATCATGCTTCGCACAATGTGCAAGGGGAAAATTCACCGGGCAACCGTCACTCAGGCGGACCTGAACTATGTTGGCAGCATCACTATCGATCAGGACTTACTGGATGCAGCCAATATCTATCCTTATGAAAAAGTTCAGGTCGTGAATATCAATAACGGTTCTCGCCTGGAGACCTACACCATTGCTGGAGCCCGCGGCTCTGGTGTGATCTGCCTGAATGGCGCGGCTGCCCGCCTGAACGCCCCTGGCGACCTGGTGATTATTATCAGCTACGCCCAGCTTAACGAAGAAGAAGTCCGCGAACTGGAACCCCATATCGTGTTCGTGGACGCCGATAACCACCTGACCGAACAGAAAATTGTGCCTCTGGTTGAAATGCTGCCTGAGCCGATCCTGGAGACAGTGTACTAAATCAGTTGCAGTAATCTTATTCATTCAGCCGCGCGGTTGAATGAATTACTGCAAGCCCCTCCCCTACCTAACGTTAGTAAGATAACCGCTCTCAGACAACATTTCCTTTACCACTACTCACACACTCACACACTCACACAGGCACCACCGCTTCTTTATAACGCGACTTGATGCCGCACGGCGGCTTGCCAATATCTATATTTGCTTTCTTCAACTCATTTGCCAGGTCTCTGCGCAGGCCGTGGTAGTCAACTTCGGTGGAGTGGCGGCTGCCGCCGGTATATTCAAAGTGTGGATGAGTGATCTCGTACTGGATCGCGGCTTTGAGATCGGCGGGACGCTGGTAGCTGCCGGCAATTTCAGCACACGCGAGCTTTGCCTGATAATCAGCCAGCGGCCAGATACAACCCAATGGCTGGAACAGGCCAATGAAGTAGAGGTTTTTGTAGTCGGGGTGCATCATTTTACGGAAGAGCGGCACCTTTTCAGCGTGCTGGAAATCGATAAAGCTCCTGTCAAAGAAAGGGAAAGTAATCCAGAAACCCGTACAGGCGCAGACGATATCAAAGGCCTCGACCTCTCCGTTGACAAATTCGACTTTGCCGCCGTCAAAGCGCTTGATCGCCGGGCACGGCTTGATACGCCCGTGACGGATGAAGTCGAGGAGATCCGAGTTGAGCGTTGGGTGATGGCTGAGGGCCGGGTGAGTGTTCTCGGGCAAACCGTAGCGACTATATGGTCCCTGGAGGATATTCAGCAGTTTGGTCAGCGCAAATTGTTTGGATTTGGCCGGCAACCAGTTGGTGCGAGAGGCGTAAACATCTGACGGTACGCCAAAGAGAAATTTCGGAATAAACCACTGCGGGCTGCGCATCGATAAGCAGACCTTGCTGGCCATGCGCGCTGCCTCGACCGCGACATCGCATCCCGAATTGCCCGCGCCGATGACCAGCACATTTTTGCCGCGCCACTCTTCGCTGACACGCTTGAAGTCGTGCGAGTGCATAAATGTGCCGGTAAACTCGCCGGGGTACTCGGGATACTTTGGATTCCAGTGATGGCCGTTCGCTACCATCAAGTAATCGAACTCCCTGCTCTCCACCTCCCCGGCTTCGTTTGTGTACTCCACCAGCCACAGACCTGCCTCGGTTCGCGTGACTTTTGTGATCGTGTGGTGAAAAAGAATGAGATCAAAGACTTTGAAATACTTCGCGTAGGACTCAAAATAAGCCTGGAGCTGGTTATGGCTGGGGTAATCAGGATAGTCGTCTGGCATGGGGTAATCTTCGTATTCCGACCAGGTTTTCGAGCTGATAATGTGCGTGTGTTCGTATACGCTTGAATGTCCCGTACTGGCATTGAAGACCCAGTTGCCGCCCACTTTATCGTTCTTCTCAAAAACCACCACCTCAAAGCCTGCCTGCACCACATTCTTCGCAGCCGCGATCCCGCTCGGTCCCGCGCCGATCACGCACACCCGCGCCTTGTTGCCCATGTTGTACCTCCTCCTTGAAGCCTGAATCCTTTGAATGAATCTGTAACAAATAACCGTCAAAGACCTGTTACTCACTTATATTACATGGGGAATCATGCTTTTGCAATTGCTTTTATCTGGTCTCCACACAAATAGCTATGGAAAGAGTCCTGCTCTTCTCAAACAAGCAACGTTGCCGTATAATAAAAAGGGCCACTTCTGGAGTGCGCCTGACTATTACAAGAAGTATTTTCTGGAGGCATTATATATGGGCGGTCCCGAGCTACAGTGGATAGATCCAGCGGGCGTCTTCTGGGGCGCACTCTTTGGGCTTCTCCTCTCACTGCCGGTCTCTCTCTTTCTGGCGTTCTGGATGAGCGCGGTGCGCAAACGCGCTGCCGTGGTCTTCGGCGCCTTTGTCGGCGGTGTGATAGCGTTTTTGATTATTCTGGCCTGGGCCGGTACGCTGGTCTACGATAAAGCTTTGCCAGGCGCGAGCGCTGGCTCGGTTTTCTTTGGCAGTGTGCTCTTCTGCGCTGCCCTGGAACTGGCCTTCGGCATTGGTTTCGATGTGCTGATCGCGCGCGCGAACCGCGCCGATTACCGCAGGGCAGCCGCGGCGGTTCACGAATAGCTTTCGCACGCTCGTCGTGCATGGTCTAACTACATGTTCTATTTACTGCACGGCACTGATGAGTTTACCTGCCGGGAGCATCTGAAAGAGTTGCGCCGGCAGGGCGACTTTGCTTATAACCAGGATCGTTATACCGGCGGTGAGGTTTCGCTTGCGACTATCACCGCGACTTGTAATACCTACCCTTTCCTCTCCGAACAGCGTCTGGTGATTCTCGATGGTCTGCCCAAAAAGAAGCGCGGCGAGGATTCGTCGGGGGCGTCCGCTTCGGCTGAAGGCGTGGAAACTGGCGGCAAGGGGCGCAAAAAGAAGGGCGGCAAAGGTGGCAGCGAGACTCGCGCGGGCTTTGAAAAGGGCCTGGCCGAGGCTGCCTCCGGTCTGCCTGATTCGACGGTCCTGATTGTGCTGGTGGACGAGGAGCTGGGCAGCAGCAGTTCGCTGCTCAAGGCAGCGGAAGCGCATGGCAAGGTGCTGCTCTCAAATCTGCCAAAAGGCGCGGCCCTGGAGAGCTGGATCAAGAAACGCGCGCAGACCTGCGGGGTCAAAATCACTGGCGAGGCTGCGACAATGCTGGCCGATTTTATCGGCAATCAACTGCGCCTGCTGGCCAATGAACTGGAAAAACTGGCCACTTACGTTGGCCGTGGCCAGACCATCGAGGCCAGCCATGTACGCCTGCTCTCGGCCCAGGTGCAGGAGGCGGTTATCTTCGACCTGACCGATGCCCTGGCCCAGCGCAATCGCTTGCTGGCGCTGAATCTGCTGCACGAGCTGCTCGACGATGGCACACATCCCCTGGCCCTGCTGCCCACGATTACCTCACAGGTGCGCAATCTGCTCCAGGTAAAAGAACTGGCGGCCAGCGGCCTGCGCTCCCAACAGATCGCGGCAGCCCTCAATTCATCGCCCTGGTTGATAGACAAAGTCATGAAAAATGTCGGCAAGTTCAGCACCGCGCAGCTTGAACGCACCTATCACCAACTGCTGGAAACCGACGCCGCGCTCAAACGCAGCCGCCTGACTCCCGAAATGGCCCTTGACCTGCTGGTTATCCATTTCGGCTCGTAACCAGGCGTGGATAGACCTGAAGCGGGGGCGCGGTTCTAATACCATTCAAATAAGGGCGGGCTACAACGGAGGCGAGCTCCGTTGCTGCATCGCGGGCTTGGGAAAGAGGCAAGCTCTTTCGGGAACCTGCAAGCCGCGCAGCGGCCAGAGAGAGCAGCTTGCCTGCTTCAAGACCCGCGATGCAGCAACGGAGCTCGCCTCCGTTGGGACTTTGAATGGTATGGGGGGCGCGGTTCCGGTGTAAATGTAGTAAGGTAAACAGTTATGTCGCACGTTTCTTCTACTCCATTGCAGCAATTGATCAGCGAGCGGATTCAGCGAGCGGGACCGCTGACGTTCGCGGAATATATGCGCGCGGCGCTCTACGAGCCAGGCTACGGTTACTATGTGACCGGGCCGGCGCGGATGGGCTGGGCGGGCGACTATTTCACCAGTAGCGACGTCTCCGCGCTTTTCGCCAATTGTCTGGGCCGGCAGCTTTACCAGTTCTGGGAGAAGCTCAAACGGCCCGCGCCATTTCTGGTGCTGGAACAGGGCGCGGGCAGGGGACACCTGGCCGCGGGCGTGCGCGCCTGGGCGGAAAGCGAGGCACCGGACTTCATGAGCGCGCTGGTCTACCAATCTACGGATATCCGCGCGGGGCAGGACAGTCTGCTACCCTCGGACCTGCCGCACGTCCACGCGCTGCTCTCCAACGAGCTGATCGACGCGCTGCCAGTTCACGTGGTCGAGGCCCGCGCGGGCGAACTCCACGAGGTCTACGTCGCCAGTATAGAAGGCCACCTGCGCGAACTACTGGCCGAACCCTCCTCGCCCGAGGTTGCGAACTACCTGGACCAGGCACGCATCCCCTGGCGAACTTTTCCCGACGGCTGGCGGGCCGAGATCAACCTGGAAGCGGATCGCTGGCTTGAGCAAACGGTGAATCTGCTGCTTCCACACGGCTTTATCCTGGCTATCGACTACGGCGAAAAAGCCAGGGCACTCTATACGCGAGAACGCCGCCGCGGTACCCTGATGTGCTATTATCAGCACCAGAGCAACGAACGCCCCCTGGCCCTGCCCGGAGAACAGGATATTACCGCGCACGTCGATTTTAGCGCACTGATCACGCATGGGCGAGCGCTCGGCCTGCGCCTGCACAAATACACCACGCAGCGCCAGTGGCTGGAAGACCGCGGCCTGTCCGCAGAACTGGAAAGCCGCCGCGCCAGAGATTTCGCACCCGCCGAAACCAACCGCGCCAGCGACCAGGGCCAGATCGCCCTCCTCGGCTGGTACAACCTCCGCCAGCGTGCCGCCATCCTGACCGATCCCTCCGGCATGGGTAACTTCAAGGTGCTGATTCTCCGGCGCTAGTGGATGGGATAAGCTGATGGGAGAGCAAGCTGATGGCAAGCATCAGCTCATAGGCATCAACCCAGGAAGAGCGCAACGGCATGCGCCCCGCAGGAGGACCCAACGGAGGCGAGCTCCGTTGGGTCCTCTTTCGGATAAGGCCAGGATGGCGACCTTTAAGCTCAGGCTCGTGAATGCAGCGGCGGGCTTCACGCCGCTGCATTCACGAGCCTGAGGCAAGATGGGTGGCAGAGCAACAATAATTTGAAGAGGAAAATATGTCGAAAAAACACCGAGATAAACCGCCCGAAATCACGCAGCCTGTCACAGCTATATCATTTCTCAAGGAACTGGCCGCGCTCTTGCGGGAGAGTGGCTATCTCAATGCCAGGGAAACGATTCCAATTATTACGAAGCACGAGCTGGCTGGTGGAAAGATGGGGGTTGTGCAAGAAAAGCAGACCATCGTGGCTCTTTCGGCACGCTTCTGCGGGTTGACCGGGCTTCCGGCTGCAATTAATCAATTGGCACAGCTCCGCTATTTAGATCTGACCGGCAATCAGCTCGCGGTACTGCCGGAGTCGCTGGGCGAACTACCTGAGCTTGAAACGCTGCGCCTGGACGAAAATCTACTGGCAGCTCTACCGGAGTCGCTGGGTTCTTTAATCAGTCTGCGCGAACTACATGTCAACGCGAACCGCCTGGCCGCTCTGCCTGAGACGCTGGGCCAGCTCGACAATCTGACCATCTTCTACGCGTACAACAATCAACTGACCAGCGTGCCCGCAAGCATCGGCCAGCTCTCCCGGCTCACAGAGATCAGCCTGGGACATAATCGGCTGTCAGCTCTGCCCGCTTCATTCTGGAAGCTGGCCACACTCCAGTCGCTGAATATCGCTGAAAATCTGTTTTCCAGCCTGCCCGCGAGCATTGGCAACCTCAGCGAACTGCACACACTCGATATTGGTCATAATCAGCTCACGGAATTGCCTGAAACGTTAGGCAAACTGCGAAAGTTGACGTTTTTTCTCTATATCCACGATAACGTCCTGACCTCCCTGCCGGAGTCGCTTTTCATCCATCTCACCAATCTGCGCTACCTCAATCTCACCGATAATCAGCTCACTACCCTGCCCGAAAGCATCGGCGATCTCGCCAGTCTGCAAGAACTACGCCTATATAATAATCGCCTGGAAACTTTGCCCGCGGCGTTCGGCAAGCTGGCTAATCTGCGCGAGCTACACGCCATGAACAACGTCCTGGCCGCGCTGCCAGAAACGCTCGGCGAATTGCAAAAGCTCAGCGAACTGCGCCTCTCAAACAACAGACTGACTTCACTCCCCGCGTCGCTCAATCAGCTCACGCGGCTGGCATACCTTGACCTGCGCAATAACCGCCTGATGGAACTGCCCCACGCGCTCGATAAGCTCAAAAACCTGCTCTTCCTCGATCTGCGCAATAACAGACTGCTCACCCTCCCCGCGAGCATCAGCAAGCTCAAAAGCCTGGAAAAGCTCGATCTGCGCTGGAATAAACTGCTCTTTTTGCCAGCACGCATCGAAAAACTGAAGCAGCGCGGCTGCCTTATTTACACCTGATGCTCGTTATTCTACCTATAACTCTCCACCTGATTTTGATGAAAGAGGAGAACGAAGGGCGTGGCTGCGAGACACATCTTTCAAATGTGTCTCG
>DASVMX010000494.1:0-2391 GCA_036384215.1 Ktedonobacteraceae bacterium
GTCATGGCCTCTCTCTGTTCGTATGCTTTTCTTGCCCTTTTAGTCGGCGGATCGTGATTCAACCAGGCTGAAAATGCGTTGTTTCATGCCAATTGGTGAGGATTATGCTCTCATCCATAACAATTTCTCCATAAATGCAGCGAAAGATTGACACCCCGGTCTTTCTCTCCGTATAGTAGAAGAGTGTTGTGATGTTTGTTGATCGACTTAGTCAACAATATAACAAATGCGTATGAATCTCATAACGAGATGTTATGAACACATGACGTTATGAATTCCATGATAGCGCGTTATCATAGCGCGGAAGAATGGGAAAAGAGACGCTGCGGTCTCAGGGTCGGTGCGCCAGTGCTGGCTAGACGGTTGTTTTCCAGATACGAGAAAGCGCGGAGATGCGCCGGAGCTTGCGCGGCTGTGGTCGTGTGAGTCAGGGAACTTTTGCGCTTGAAAAGGCGAGCAGGGATCGCAGTCTGGTGAATTCAGGAGAAAGGCTCCGAAAAATGAGATTGCTACTCAGTTGTATATCTACCAAACATTCAGTCCTGAAAGACCACTGGACTGCATCGAGCGAGCAGACGGCCTGTCCGCTGACTGTTTTAGGGAGTTTTGAGAAGCCGAAGCAGGATCTGGGCGGGTTGATCTGTTTTATTGAAGAGGATGGCACGCGCCAGGTTGTAGATCTCAAGCTGGCGGCTGGCATAGTTGATTCTGAGAACGGGGTGCTGGTAACGACCTTTGGCAGCATCCACGAGGTCAACGCCGAGACCGGCGAGGTGCGGCAGGACGTGGTGAGTTTGCCACTGTTCAACGCGCTGCATTCGATCTCGCGCAGCCGCCGGGGCTACCTGGTGGCGAGCACAGGCGTGGACCTGTTGGTAGAATTTAACCTGGCTGGCGAAGTACTCTGGACCTGGTGGGCGACCGACCACGGTTTTGAACTGACGCCGACTGGCGAGCGCCGGGAACTGGATAAGAGCGCGGATCAGCGCATACAGAAGTACGGCACGCTCAAGCAGACTACACATGTCAATTCAGTGGCTGAGCTGCCCGATGGGCGTATTCTGGCCACACTGTTCCACCAGGGCAGCGTTATCGTCATCGACCGCGAGAGCGGCGAGTGGCAGACCATCCTGGAGGGTCTGGATCATCCCCATGCTGTGCGCGTGGTGGACGAGCAGCATTTCACCGTCGCGGATACTGTCCATGGCAAGGGACTCCTGGTCAGCCTCAAGGGCGAGAAAGCCAGCGTCGAAACTGTGATTGACGCGCAGACGGACTGGCTCCAGGATTGCCGCTATGATGCCCTCCATAACTGCTGGGTGCTTGTCGACGGTAAAAATTCGCGCATTGTGCTGCGTAAGGGTTTGAACGGCGAGCAGATGCTGGCGCAGCACGAACTGGACCCGGAGTGGCGCCTGTACGAGGCGCATGTTCTGGCATAATCTGTCAATTGTCCCCGTCAGGCTGGCAGACCACTGTTCGCGTAACATCGCCAGCGCGGGAAAATTACATGAAGGAGAAATTTCAAGCATGTCCAATACAGGGGTTACTATCTGGTTTACGGGATTATCAGGGGCGGGCAAAAGCACACTGGCCGAGGCGCTCACCCGGCGTTTTCAGGAACGTGGACGGCACGTAGAGGTGCTGGATGGCGACGAAGTGCGCACCCATCTGAGCAAAGGGTTGGGTTTTAGCCGCGAGGATCGCGATACCAATATCAAGCGTATTGCCTTTGTGGCCAAGCTGTTGACCCGCAATGGTGTGCTTTGTATCTCAGCCGCGATTGCTCCCTATCGCGAGGCTCGTGGCTGGGCGCGCCAGGAGATCGGCAATTTTGTCGAGGTCTACGTCAAGTGCCCGCTGGAAGTCTGCCGCGAGCGCGATGTCAAAGGGCTGTACAAGCTCGTGGACGAGGGCAAGATCCAGCATTTTACCGGCGTGGACGATCCCTACGAGGAGCCAGAGAACCCTGACCTGGTGGTGGAGACACATAAACAGACCATTGACGAAAGCGTGAACAGCATTCTTGCCAAACTGGTTGAGCTGGACTATCTCGAAGCCGAGCGCGACGAGGAACTGCTGGTTGTCGCTGGCGACGCACATGGGAAGGGCGTGTAGGACAATGACAGAAGCACAATTGATCGCACCTCACGGTGGCAGACTGGTCACCAACCTGGCGGACGAGGCTGAGCGCACGTCCCTGCTGGCGCGAGCGGAGTCGCTGCGGCAACTCACTGTTGGCTCGCGCCAACTGGCCGACCTGGAGATGCTGGCCAACGGCGCATATAGCCCGTTGACCGGCTTCATGGGCCAGGCTGACTATTTAAGCGTTGTCAATACCATGCATCTGAGCAATGGTCTGCCCTGGTCAATCCCGATTACCCTGCCTGT
>DASVMX010000495.1:0-2769 GCA_036384215.1 Ktedonobacteraceae bacterium
AAACCGAAACTTGCCTCCGTAGTTAAGTCAGGCCGCGCTCGTAAGTGTAGAAGGTTTCGTTGTCGGCGATGTATTCAGCGCCAGTGAAGGCGTCGCGCACCATCATCAGGTCTGGCACGCTGGCCTGGATGGATGCGAGACCCAGTTCAGGCAGGCGGCGACGCAGTGCATAGGCAAGCAGGCTGATCGATTCGGTGGTGCCGTCGATATATCCGATGAAAAGGTGCTTTTCCTGCCGGCCCGCGCGCGGTGCGGCGATGGCCAGACCGTCCAGGCGCTCCCAGCGGCGCAGCAGATAGATCTGCATGGCCTGTATCTTTTCTTTCAGGAGGGTGTCAGAGATGCGATAGCCAACAAAACCGGCGTAATAGAGGCCGCCTGCAGCGGGAAAAATATTTGAGACGTTGAGATAATCAATGATCTCGTCCAGATCCTCAGGCGCGGCCAGCACTGGCTCCTCCAGCCCGTAACTGCGTTTGGGCGCTTGAGTCAGCGGGGAAGCGCTGTAAGGTATAAAGATCCCCACGCGGCGAAAATGCGCCTGCTCAACCATGTGGATCGAGGCAGCGTTGGTTGAATTGGTCAGGAGGCGCACGGTGGTCGCGCCCCGGCGCATGGCTTCCGCGCTAGCTTCAAAGCTGAGTCGCCGGGCAATCCCCTGCTGGCGATAGGCGGGATCAACTCGCATGCCTTCCTGCCAGGCGTCGGTTGCGTTGAGCATAAGCAAATGCACAAGTCCCACTGGCTGACCATCGACGACTGCGACCAGCAGTTGACCAGATGGATCGTTGAGCCATTCATCCCAGGTATACGCGATATAGTCGCCCCACTCCCAGGTGTGTTCGCAAAAGGCCAGCACGGCGGCGCGATCTTCCTCCCGTGCCTGGCGCACCTCTATCTCAGCCACCGTTTTCTCCATCTGTCTTGTTTGTACGCGCGCGGCTGGACGAAGAACGCCGCGTCGCCGCGCGGGGCGTCCCGGATGTACCTGCCGCCCCACTGCTCGCGCGCCGCGTGGTTGTTTTCTTCGCGGGTGCCTCCGCTTCCGCGGAGGTCTCGCGGGCCGCGCGCGTGGTTGAGCCGCGGGAACGCCGCGCCGTCGGCTTGTCTGTCGTCTGCGCCGGGGCTACTGCTCCAGGCGTTTTGTCCGCCGAACCGCGCGGGCGGCGCGGCGCCTTTTTCACTGGCACCTGCGCGCCAGCCCGGGCTTCACTACCATTCGCGCTGACCTGTTCAGACGAGGAAGCCTCCCGCTCCGCTTCCGCAACGGGCGCGTCTTCCTGCTCGACCAGGTCCCGCGTAACATTCGCGTCGTCCAGGGCAAAGTTCTCGTTCTCCAGCAGAACTCCTGAGTCAAGCTCATCGAGCGCCAGGGTCTCATTGGCGTCAAATGGCTCGCCCGCGGGCTCTTCGGCAACCAGTTCGCGCACTATCTCGCTGATAGCCTCCTCTGCCGCGACCTCCGCGGCCTCGTCAATAAGATCGCGCGCGATAGCCTCGACAGCCGTGTCAGCCCGGTCTTCGAGCTCCTCTTCCCTGGCTTCAGTGGCTTCTTCCGCCAGCTTTGCTTCCGCCTCTTCCCGCGCCTCTACTTCAGCCGCGAGTTCCTGAACAAATG
Organism: Ktedonobacteraceae bacterium; assembly: GCA_036384215.1. Classification (GTDB taxonomy): domain Bacteria; phylum Chloroflexota; class Ktedonobacteria; order Ktedonobacterales; family Ktedonobacteraceae; genus Paraktedonobacter. Next base: position 1,619 of record DASVMX010000495.1, read on the forward strand.
CTGCGACCTCGGCCTCTTCCGCGGCTTCCTCGGCCAGGGCTTCCTGTAAGGGCGCCTCCGTCTCCGCGGGCGCGTTCTGGCGTTCCTGGAGAGCGTGCCGAATAACGCGAACCGCCCCTAGTTTTGTCTCGCTCTCCCGTAAGATAGCCTGCTGTTCCTGGAACTGGCGCGTGGCTTTGGCCAGCTTCTGTTCGGCCTTCTGGAGTTCGCGCCGTGCCTGCTCGACCGAGCGCATGGCTTTGGCTTCGCGTTTGGCCTGTTTTTTCATCTGCTTCTTTAACGCATCGGAGGATGGGGCGCCGGTATCATTGGTTTCGTCCATGGTTATTCCCTCCTGTTGTACACCTCGACGGTGCGGCCAATCTGTTCAATATGCGTGAGATCGTGCTCCAGCCAGGTGCCCAACCATGTTTCCGCCGTGAAAATGCCATATTCCGGCTGATTTCCCCGGCGCTGCCAGTCCGACTCGCGCAGCATGCGCAGCAGCGCCAGGCTCGCAGCGCGCTGTACGGCAAAATCATCCAGCAATTCCGCGAGCTGATCGCGCGTCTTGTTACGCGTCGCGTACCAGTGTTTCTCATCGTGTGGCGCAAGCAGCGGCAGATCCTCTTTAATAATGCGCTCCATGCGGGTACGCATCACATACATCTCATCATCTACCAGGTGGGCCAGGATCTCCCGAATACTCCAGTCCTCCGGCTGAGCATGAAAATCCAGAATTTCATCCGTCAGGCCATCCGCCAACCGCAGCAAGGTGGCATGCGTCTGAGCAAGGGCTGTGATCTGTTGCGCGCGCGATTGTGACATAGATAGGGTTAGTCCTTCCAGCAAGTTTGCGCCAGTTCCTGGCGATCAGTGTAGAGCCGCGAGTGCAGCGATACTTCTAACTGATAGTATTCTATGCGATGAGGAATTTTCTGTCAAAAAAACCTGAGGGGTGGCAGGGCTATTTACTTCTCGCACCTCATCAAAGCCAGACCCCACCCCAAAAAACACCTGAACAAAAAAGGGGGGCGGGGCGGAGCCTTGAGCGAAGAAGTAAATAGCCCTGGAGGGGTGGAGTGGCTCTCTCTCAGAGAAGAAAGTAAGCCGTTTTGGTTTGGAGTATAATGGGTGCACATTCGCAATTTCACAATGAGAGTACAGGACAT
>DASVMX010000496.1:0-9647 GCA_036384215.1 Ktedonobacteraceae bacterium
TTCTTCGTGGGGCTCGCGGGCACGGCAGATGACGAGGAGCTGACCGCCAGGCGCAAGGAAGCTGGCGATGTTGGCAATGGTGCGGCCATGCGCAGCGAGGGGCGTGGCCTGGATGGTATAGATTTCTAGCACGAAGTCGAAGGCCTGCCGCCAGCGCGCGGGCGTGGCAAAAAGGTCTGCAACCTGGTAGTCGACGGTAGATGCGGGAAAGCGTTCTTTACACCAGGCGATGGCTCGGGGCGATAGGTCAAAGGCCGTGACCTGGAAGCCGCGCCGCGCCAGTTCTTCCGCGTCGTCACCCAATCCGCAGCCGACGACAAGCGCGCTATGGCCCGCTCTATTGATATTGTGCTGCTGGAGCCACTCCAGCGCCAGCGGGTGCGGTTTCAGATCAGCCCACGGAATCCCACTGGCGTCTCCATTGGCTGTGCTATAAACTGCCTCAAAAAAGCCTGCCAGGTTGCTATCCGGCGGTGTATTCTGCGCAATCTCGCGCAGACGCTGGCGCGCCAGCTCTTTATTGTCCTGCATAGCAATCATCTCTTTTCTCTCTGATTTCCCTCATTATAGCTGAGGAAAGTTGTTTTGAACAAGAGAGCAGATCGGAGATTGGAGGCAAGCTCCTCTTTTGAAAATTGGGCGAGAGGAGCGTGCCTCCGATCTGAGTATTCTGGAAAAGAATCTAAACCAGAGGAGGAGTTTGTAAAGTCATCGACCTGACACCCATTGACGTAACATAGGATGTCAACGTACAATACGTGTAGAGGGCATACCCGGTTGTCTACGGAATGGCAACCGGCCCTGTCACATGACCTGATTGATCCTTGTAGGGGTCTGTTTCGAAACGAAATAGCCCGCTTCTTTGTATTATGACGTAGAGATCTACCTGGATGGTATGCAGGTGAACAATTTCTGGCCACGCCAGAGCTGTCACGTGCGAGGTGTGAATTGCCTGGACAGGCAACCGTCTATGACTTACGAAGGAGGAACGACTGTGGGAATGTTACGGGTGATGTCACGGCGAGGCGACGACCGTGTGACCTGGGATCAACAGAAGGTTTCAGCCAACGATTCAGAAGCCCTGGCCGCTGTTCGCGAGGCTGAGCGCATTTTCGCGCAGGAGCGGGCCAAAGGGGCGACCGCGTTTCGCATTGATCAGGGTAAACCTGCCGAACGCATCGATCATTTCGACTATACAGCCGAACAAATCGTCCTGGTTCCGCGAGTCGTCGGCGGGTGATCGGGGGTACTCAGGTGTTGACACCCCTGAGTTGGCTCGTCATTGGTGGCGCGATTGTTCCGGTGATTCTGCTGGTGCTCCAGCCGCACCTGCGCGGGTGGTCTCGCGCTGAACGCCGCGCCGCGAGCCTGTTACGCGATATGCTCACCCCTGAGCAATGCCGTCAATTACTCTGGCATGGCTACCTTGAAGTGCCCAGCCCCAGTTCCGCTGGCCGTGTCTATCGCGTGCCACGCGCGCGGGGCGGTTTTGTCCAGGTGATCGAGGATGGCAAGGCGGTGATGCGTCTCTGCGTTCAACCAGTTGAGCATTTGCCTGACGCTGATGTCATCGTTTTGCACAAACTGATGATTGAGGCCAATGAGGAACACTACTTAGAAAAAGCCAATAAGTACCTCTGCGTTGACCAATCACCCACACCTGACAGCTAAAGTGAACCCTCGTGCCTGCTGCACGCGTGCAGCAGGCACGAACTTACTCTTCTTCGTCTTCATCGTCCCGGATGATCTGGATAATTTCGCGGTGCCCGTTCTGTTTGACGCAGGCGTGCGGCCCGCCGTCCAGGGGGGTGTGGCAGAGCGGACAGACGGGTCGCCCGCTGCTCGCCAGAAATTCGATGCGGCTGGTCAGTTCGCGGGCTTGCTCCAGGGTGAACTGGAACGAGAGCGCGTCGTCGCTTTGCAGGTAGGGCTCCAGTTCGCCGCGCTCGTTTTCGATGACCACGAGGGGCACGGCTGTCAGGATAAAGGTCGCGCGCGCGGTGTCGAAGTTCAGGCGTAGCTGCCCGACCTGAAAATCGTAATCGGGCGGCATGGGAAAATCATCTGGCAGATCTTTGTTCACGCTGCGCCGCGCCCCGGCCTGCGCCTCCACGCGCAAAATGCCACCTTCGGAGGCCTGAGCCAGCAGACGATCGATGACCAGCGAGAGGTCGAGTAACTGTTGCTTCTCCGCCCAGAGAATGGCCGCGTAGTTTCGCGTGCGCGCGAAGAGGCGAAAACGGCGCTGGCCAGGCTGGCCAATTGCCTCCGCGCCCAGAACTTGCGCCGTGCCCAGATCTCTCGTGCTCATGCATTCCTCCTGCTTGTACTGCTTAATACCCGCGCGCCGCATCGTAGCGATTGGCCAGCGGCTCACCCGCCCGGTAGCGGTGGAGATTATTGGCGAACAATTCTGCCAGGCGTCTTTCGTAATGAACACTCACGCCGGCGATATGCGGTGTCAGAATCACGTTGGGCAGGCTATAGAGCGGGCTATTCGAGGGCAGCGGTTCTATCTCCGCCACGTCCAGGCCCGCTCCGGCGATCCAGCCTTCGCGCAGCGCCCGGATGAGTGCCTGCTCGTCGATGACGCGCCCGCGCGCGATATTCACCAGGTACGCGCTGGGCTTCATCACGCGCAGCTCCGCCTCGCCAATCAGACGCTCGGTCTCGGCGGTCAGCGGCACGGCCAGCACGATGTAGTCAGACAGCCCCAACAGTTCATGCAGGCGTTCGGGTGGATAGCCCTGGTCGAGATCGGGGTCCGCGGCCTGGTTGTCATGAAAAGAGCGCCGCATGCCCACCACGCGCATCCCAAAGGAGCGCCCCAACTGCGCGATGCGCCGCCCGATACTGCCCATGCCTACCACGCCCAGCGTCTGGCCCGCGAGTTCGCGCCCGCCCAGACTATACCAGCCGGCGCTCTTGGCCCACACGTGCGAGTCCTGCAAACGTACCATCTGCGACCAGTTCCAGTTAAACATTAGCATACTGCCAAAAACATACTCGCTGATCGTCACCGCGTGAATCCCGGTCGCCATCGTCACCACCACCCGGCTCGCCGGGTCCAGCACCCCGCTGGGCCGCAGCACATCCACGCCCGCGCCCGGAAACTGTAGCCAGCGCAGCGAGGGAGCCAGCTCCTGCCATCCGCTGGGAAGCGAAAAAGAGCAGAGCACCTCCGTCTCAGGCAATTCTTTCAGCAGGTCCTCCCGGCTGGAGACACACACGACTTCTGTAGCAGCGGCTTCCTGTAATAATTGCAGCGATGTGGGAGTAAAACGATACGTACTCACCACTTTCAAACCCGTAGACACTGGCAACTCCTTAACATCATTCTTGCTCTATTTCTAAGCCCACCCCATCGCGCAAGGGTCGGCGCGACGGGAACCCGACGAAAACCAGGTGGAGAGGCGAGATCACAACCCTGATGCCGGTTTGGGATCACAACGGAGGCAAGCTCCATTGCTGCATTGCGGGCTTTCGAAAGAGGCAAGCTCTTTCTCGAATCCGCGAGTCGCGCAGCGACGGGGGAGCAGCTTGCCTGCTCAAGACTCGCGATGCAGCAACGGAGCTTGCCTCCGTTGTGATCTCCCGCCGTTCCTCACGCTTAGATACACATCTGTTGTTTTATCCGCCCGCACGTTTGACTTTGTAACCCAGAGCTGTCAATCTGGTCATCACCTTCTCGCAGTGATCGCCCTGGATCTCGATATTGCCTTCCTTGACCGTGCCACCGGAGCCGCACAGCTTCTTGAGCTGCTGCGCCAGCGCGGACACCTCCGCCTCGCTGCCCATCGCCCCTGTAATTACCGTCACGGTTTTGCCCCCCCGTTGTTTACGGTCGCGCATCACGCGCACAATCCCATCGCTTTTGCGGCCCGGCGGCGCGGCTTGAGAGCAGCGGCAGTTTTTATACGGCTGCCCGCACGTGGGACAGGTCGTCACGCGCCCGCTTTCAGTTGAATAAACCAGACGATCTGGTTCCATGGGTCTACCTCTCAGTATCGATTGCAATCGTTCTCTCAAGCAAAACACACAAGCCAGCCCTGAACAAGCTGCTTGCGCCTTGAGAAATGGCACAGAGACAAGGTCAAGGATTTTTCTGTATTGTACCATAGTTGAGCCACACCATTTCCACTTTCTCACAATAGGAACAGAATAGGCCAGTAACAGAAGAGGCCATGTGAGTCTGAGAGTCAACAGTGAGAGAGGATTGTATGAATATCAATGAGCAACTTGGCAAATTATTAGAGGATTTAGGAGTTGAAATGGAGCATCCCAACGACCGTCCCCAGCATCACGAGGACTCGCTACCCGAAGTCTCCATTTTTCAGTCCTCGCGCGACCACTATGGCGTCTTCTACCGCCTCGACATCATCGATCAGACGCCACAACTGCGCGTCATTGTACCAATCGACAACGGACCGCTCAAAATGGAGGTCTACCTGGTCCAGATGAGCGAGCGCCTGCCGCTGAGCAACTGGTTCGCTGGAGTCGCTTCCCACCACGGCAGCCCCGCCTTCGAGCGCGGTCGCGAAGCCACCCTCCAGCACCTGCTCTACGCTGTTGCTGAAATGCTCAAACAACTCTTCTGGTCCGGCGACCTGGACAGTATGTCCTTCCCCTCCGAAATCGATGTCCAACGCCTTATCTAACTGGCCCCTGAATAAAAGAATGGTTGGATGGCTGCGCAGCCATCCAACCATTCTTTTATTCAGGGGCCAGTTAGATAATCCTTTTTCACTCGATTTTGCCCCACCGTTCAAAATCGGTTTTAGATTCACTGGAGAGTGGGGCGGAGTGGGAAAAAACCCCAGGAAAAGCCATTGACAGGCGAAAAGACTATGGTACACTTTGTAGGAGTTGAGAAAAGGAAGAAAACATGACCAGCAACCTTGACCTCGTGGGGCAACAGGCTCTTTACTATCTAGAACAGAAGCACGCGGCCCGCGAACGCGCTCTGGCACGCTCGCGCTCCGCTATCAGATATTGCGCGAACAGCATCCGCGCTACTCATCGTCACGAATTTCAGGCGGCCAGCCAGCTCTTAAATGAAGCTGGCAAGCTGCTCGCGGAAATCACCAGCGATCTGCGCCAGCACCACGACGTCTTCTACGCCGGTTTTGTTCAGGATGCTCAGAAAGAATTCGCGGAAGCCGCAACATTTTTCGCGCTGGCGCAGAACGAACCTCTGCCCCTGGCATCTGAGCTATCCATCGATTGGGCGCCCTATCTCAATGGCCTGGGAGAGGCTGTCGGTGAACTGCGCCGCTATGTGCTGGACCAGTTGCGCCGCAATAACGTAGAAGGCAGCGAGATCTATCTTGGGCAGATGGATGATATCTACGCTCTATTAATCACCATCGACTTCCCCGATGCCGTCACTGGCGGCTTGCGCCGTACAACCGACTCGACCCGCGGCATCCTGGAAAAGACGCGCGGAGATCTCACGGTCGCGGTTGGGCAGGCGCAATTACAGCGGTCTCTGCTCGCGCTCCAACAAGAACTTCAAAAAAAATAAGGTTCTCTCCCGTCCGCTTATGCCGGGCTTATTCAAATTTCATGGTCTCTTGTATACTGGAATTAGAACCATGCAGCTTTATACAGTATGCTTATCTTTCGTTGGGGACGCAATAAAAGAGAAAGGCACATCTCTTTTCCTCTGTTTTTTTGACCTCAGCATGAGAAAGATGATCTTTATAATCAGGAGGGGGGCGTATGAAGAATCAAGAAGTGCCAAATTCGAAAGATACCGCCATTGTCAAAAAAAAGGCGCCTGCCTCTTCTCAGGTGATCGCCGCTGAATCGGTGCAGGCGGAAGAGGTTCCGACTATACCACTCGATTCACTCCAGACGCTCAGTACGCTCCAGCCGGAGGTTTCAGTGCGCGCGGTGAACGCGACTCAGATTGCGACCGTGCCGGAGCCACTGGTGGTTCAGCCGGCTGAGTACCGCCGCGGCCCCGGCGAATGGGTACGCATCTGGTGGGACGGCATTCGGCCATATTACCTGTGGTTTGCCGCGCTCCCTGTGCTGCTCGGCAGCGTGCTGGGCTGGCTCGACTCGATTACCGCGCGCAAACCGCTGGGAGATTTCCATCCCCAGCGCCTCGCGGTCGCCCTGGCGGCGGTCTGCCTCCTGCAAATCGGCGCGAATATGCTGAACGACTACTATGATTATCTCGGTGGCATCGATACCAGCAACTCTCTGGGACCCGGCGGCCTGATCCAGCAGGGACTGATCAAGCCTGCGCGCGTGCTGGCGATAGGCCTTTTCTTCCTGATCATTGGCGCGTTTCTCGGTGCCCTGGTGGCCTTCTATGGAGGTATCTTTGCCTTCATTTTTGGCGCGCTCGGCCTGCTGGGCGCTTATTTCTACAGCGCGCCTCCCAAAGCGCTCTCTCGCCTGACACTGGGAGAAGTGGTTATCTTCTGGCTCTTTGGCCCACTGCTTACTCTGGGCGCGTACTCTATCCAGCGCGGCAAAGTCGACAACCTGCCGCTGGTCTGTAGCATCTCGCTCGGCCTGCTGATCTCCGCCGCCTTTTATATCAACGATATGCGTGACATGGAGAGCGACGCCCAGGCTCATAAATATACCCTGGCCAGCCTGCTGAATGTTCGCACGAACCGCGTCGTGGTCACATTGCTCTTCCTGGGCGCGTACGTGCCTATGATCGTTCTCGGCGTTCCTTCCCACGGCCCGCACCTGCTCCTGATCACCCTCTGGACTCTGCCCGGCATGATCGCGATCCTCATCGCGCTCTACCGCACTACCACGCCCGCTTCGCTCCACCTTACTATGCATCGAACCTTCAAATTGGTCATCCTCTTTACCATCCTGATGATCATCGCCCTCATCATCTCTATCTACATGTCCTGGCTACCCAAATTTGCGCTACCCACTCTGCCAACCGCATTCTAACTTTTTCTCATAGCAGATCTTTTTGAATGAAGAGAACGTGAGGAGATAAAAAATGGATTTCGTCCATTTTTTATCTCCTCACGTTCTCTTCATTCAAAAAGATCTGCTATTCCTTATTTCGGGGGAGGGAAGAAGGGTTTCTGCCCTGGAGGTCTGGCAACTGCCAGTCAATTTCCGGCTTGCCAGCCGCGCGCAGAGCGTCATTGATTTGTGAAAAAGGGCGGCTGCCAAAAAAACCATTTCTGGCTGATAGGGGGGACGGGTGCGCGGACTGCACAATCGTGTGCCTGGTCGTATCAATCAGTTTCACTTTCTTCTGTGCGTATCCTCCCCACAGCACAAAAACCACCGGATCGCGCTTTTCATTGACCGCGCTGATCACCGCGTCCGTAAACTTCTCCCAGCCTTTATCCTTATGGGAATTCGGCGTATGAGCGCGCACCGTCAGCACCGCGTTCAGCAGCAAAATTCCCTGTTTCGCCCAGGGCACCAGGTAGCCGTTATTGGGAATGCGAAAGCCCACGTCCGTGTGCAGCTCTTTATACATATTGACCAGAGAAGGAGGCGGCTTAATGCCCGGACGCACCGAGAAACACATCCCATGAGCCTGATTATTATCGTGATAGGGATCTTGCCCCAGTAACAGCACATTCACATTCTCATAGGGCGTCGCATTTAACGCGGAAAAAACCTCGTCCTCAGGCGGAAAAACCTCGTAATTCCGCCGCTCCTCGTCGACAAACGCCGCCAGCTTCTGAAAGTATGGCTTCTGAAGTTCCCCATTCAAATGCTCATGCCAGCTCTCAGGAATGTTAACTTGCATAGATATACCTCTCAATCAAATAGTTTCCCATATCTTAAACAAAAAGTCGGTGCCTGTCACCTGGATAGGAGTATTCCCTCCAAACTATTCTCCTGAGAGGCAAAGAAACTGGTCATTATTCGCAGGTGAGAGGAAGAGATGCGAATAATGACCAGGAGCAATGGCTCAAACAATAGCCTGCGCGGCGGCCCTGCCAGCGCTGCGCCCGGAGAAGATGCAGCCGCCGAGGAAGGTGCCTTCGAGGGCGCGGTAGCCGTGCATGCCGCCGCCGCCGAAGCCGCTGACCTCTCCCGCGGCGTAGAGGCCGGAAATGGGCTGGTCGTTGTCTCGCAGAACGCGACCTGAGAGGTCGGTTTTCAATCCTCCAAGGGTTTTGCGGGTGAGGATGGAGAGGCGCACGGCAAGCAGCGGTCCAGCGGCTGGATCGAGGATGCGGTGCGGTTTGGCAACCCGGATGAGCTTGTCGCCGAGGAAGGCGCGCGCGCCGCGAATGGCGGTGATTTGCGCGTCTTTACTGAAGCGGTTCGCTATCTGGCGATCACGCGCGACAATCACGCGTTCCAGCTCGCCAGCGTCGATCAGTCCATCTCCGGTGAGTTCGTTCATGGCCTGGACCAGTTCGGGCAGGGTCGGGCGCGCGAGGAAGTCCACGCCCCGCTGCTGGAAGGCCGCTATGGGAGCGGGCGCGCCGGGCAGAACGCGGCTGAGCACTTTGGGAATACTGCGGCCCGTGAGGTCGGGGTTCTGTTCCGAGCCAGAAAGGGCAAATTCGCGCTCGATGATGCGCTGGTTGAGCAGGAACCAGGAATAATCATAGCCGCCGGTTGTGATTTGCTGGAGCGCCCCCAGAGTATCAAAACCAGGAAAAAGCGGAATGGGCAGGCGCTGGCCACGCGCGTCCAGCCAGAGCGGTGATGGTCCGCTTAAAATACGAATCGCGTGCCGGCTCCAGATAGGCGCGTAATTGTGGATGCCCTCGGGATAATGCCACATGCGATCAGGATTGATGACCTGTCCGCCGTGTTCCGCGACCACTTCGAGCATACGCCCGTCAACGTGATCGGGCACGCCTGAAAGCATACGCCGCGGCGCTGGACCCAGGCGCTGTGGCCAGTTGCGCCGCACCAGTTCGTGATTTCCGCCGATGCCTCCAGAGGTCACAATCACCGCCTGCGCCCTCAAGTCAAATTCTCCCGTCACCACGCGCGAACTCGGCGCGCCGCGTTCCGCTGAACTGGTTTCCAGCACCTCACCGTGCACACCCTCAACTACCCCGTCACGCGTACTCAACGCGGTTACGCGATGGCGAAAACGCAGCGTCACCAGCCCCGCTTTTACGCCCTCGCGCACTCGCTGCGCAAAAGGCTCCAGCACACCCGGACCCGTGCCCCAGGTGACATGGAAGCGCGGCACCGAATTGCCATGCCCCGTCGCCAGATAGCCCCCGCGTTCCGCCCACTGCACAATTGGAAAAACGCGCACCCCGCGCGCGCGCAACCAGGAATACTTTTCACCAGCAGCGAAAGCCACGTATGCCTGCGCCCACTGGCGCGGCCAGTGATCCTCCTCCCGGTCAAAATCCGCGCTGCCCAGCCAGTCCTGCCAGGCCAGTTCATAGGAATCGCGAATGCCCAGTCTGCGCTGCTCCGGCGAATTGACAAAGAACAGACCGCCAAAAGACCAGAAAGCCTGCCCTCCCAATGACGCCTCAGGCTCCTGCTCCAGAATCACCACGCGCTTGCGCGCCTCCAGCAGTTCCGCCGCCGCTACCAGACCCGCCAGGCCCGCCCCAACAATAATGACATCAGCATCATTCTGCATCGCGCGCTCCCTTTCCTCTTTGAAGACTCGCTTTTGAAGAAGAGTTTATCATAGTCAGAAGAGGGAGGCAAGCTCC
>DASVMX010000497.1:0-12552 GCA_036384215.1 Ktedonobacteraceae bacterium
GTGGGGCACGTGTGGAGCGGACCAGCCCCGGAGGCCGAGTACGAGGCCGGCTATGGTGGCATTCCGCCTCAACAGATCAACCAGATAGCGGACGCCCTGGCCCGCCGCGTACAGGCGCAGGCTCCCACTACCAGCTATCAGCCGGCCCCCTTCCAGTCGCGCCAGAATCCCCTGCTCATCTCAGCCGGGCAGCGCCTGGCCCTGGCCATCGTCTCCGTGGCCGTCTTGATCCCCCTCGCGGGTATCACTCTGGGCATTCTCCATGCCGAAGGTCTGATCGCCCTCGGCATCATTGGCGCGGTGATTCTGGGCGTGAACTTCGTCTTTAATCGAGGTAGCAATCTGTAGAGCCAATCCATGAGCACGGCGAAATGTCATTTTGTGGGTGTGTTTCATTGTGCCGACTCCACCAGGGCCATGGAGCATGGCGCCCCGGTGGAGTACGCGCGTCTTTTGTGGCTATGCTTCTATCTGTTCCAGATCGCGAGCAATGCTCTGGAGGAGTTCCTGGGTGAGAAGATCGGGAGCAAAACCGGCGATCTGTTCGAGGCGCCAGTTGCGAGCCATCTCCAATTGCGCGACATCGAAGCTCATGGGAACGTGCTTTGTCAGGACCGCGCAGGTAGCCGGGTCGTCCAGTAGTTCGCCGAGGGTGTTTTCCAGGCTGAGGCGCGGGCGGCCTCTTTGCGCTGGACCACCGAAGCGGCTGGTTTCGGTCAGTGTAAACGTGTCACTGGCGTGGATAGCCTGAGATGACGAGCCGACCAGCACTTCAAACTCTCCCGCCTCGGCGACCCAGGCTTGCTTCTGGATATCGTAGTAGGCCAGGGCGTCCTGGGCGATGCTCAGCATGACCGTTCTGCGCTCGCCCGGCTCCAGGTGGACCTTGGCGAAGGCTTTAAGCTCCTTCTCGGGTCGCTGGACGCTGGCGGCTTTGTCGCGAATATAGAGCTGGACGACTTCCTGTCCTGCGCTCTGGCCGGTGTTGGTGACGTCGATTGAGACGTTCAGCATTTCGCCTGGGGCGATGGCGCGGGCGCTCAGGTTCAGCGTGTCATAGCTGAAGCTGGTGTACGAGAGGCCGAAGCCGAAAGGGAAGAGCGTGCCGAGCTGTTTTTTCTCGTAGTAGCGATAGCCGACAAAGATGCCCTCGCCGTAGCGCACCTGGCCATTTTCGCCGGGATAGTTGATGTAGGCGGGATTGTCCTGCAGGCGCAGCGGGAAAGTCTCGCTGAGCCGGCCCGCGGGATTCACGTCGCCAAAGAGCACATCGGCGATAGCCTGGCCGCATTCCTGGCCGGGGTACCAGGCCTCGACCACCGCCGCGACGTGGTCGAGCCAGGGCATGCTGATGGGTGAGCCAGTATTGAGCACCACAATCGTCTTTTTGTTTGCCGTGGCCACGGCCTCGATCAGCTCATTCTGCCTGCCAACCAGTTCGAGATCTGGCCGGTCGAAGCCTTCGCTTTCCCATTCATCGTTCAAACCCACGAAGACCAGGGCCACATCCGAGGCTGCGGCCAGAGCAGCCGCGCGCTCCACCGCGTTCGCGGGCATCGGCGGCAGACAGCCCAGGCGCGCCGCGGAGATGGGCGAACTGCCCTTGCTGTGTTCAAGCACCAGGACATACTGCTGGCCGGCGTTCAGTTCAACGCTGTAGCTGGCCTCGGCGCTGCCCATGCCAAAAAACGAGCCGCCTGGCTTCTGCTGCGTCCAGTTGTCAATCACTTCCTCTCCATCGAGCAGGAGCCGGCTCTGACCTGCGCTGACCAGCCCAAAACGATGCAGTCCGCTGCTGGCAGGCGTAAAGCGCGCCGTAGCGCGCGCTGAGAATTGCTGAGAATTCACCTCAGTGGGCAAATTGCCCAGCCAGAGCAGGGCAGAACTGCCGGAGAGTTCCGTGATTACCGTCGCGCCCGAGAGATCCGGGGAATTAAAGTACTCGACTGTCAATCCGTGTGCGCCTGCTTCCGTCTGGAGCAGCTTTGCATCGATGAGCGGCAGCAGGTTATGGTTTGTGCAGCCCGGTTCGTAGCCAGGCTGGATCTGTTCACCGGCGCGGGCGCTGATGGCCTCAAAGGGCGTGATCGCGTAGTGCGCGCTGACCTGTGCGCTGCCCCCGGCCATGATACGGGCGGTTTTCGCGTTGGGGCCGATGATCGCCAGCGAGCTCAGTTTTGTGGATTGGAGCGGGAGGACCGCGTCCGCGTTTTTGAGCAGAACAATGCCCTCGGCTGCGGCCTCGCGGGCCACGGCCCGGTGTTCAGGCCGGTCAATGGCCTGTTCGGCCTCGATTGCTGGATGCTCAAAGGCACCCGCGCGCTCGATCAGCCGCAGCAGGCGGAGCACACTTTCGTCAATGGTCGCCTCGGAGACCTTGCCCTGCTCAACCGCCTGGAGCAACTTCTCGCCGCGCCACTTCGCGGGACCCGGCATCTCCAGATCCAGCCCGGCATTCACCGAGTCCGCCGTGCTCTGCGTGCCGAACCAGTCGGACATCGCCACACCGTCGAAGCCCCACTCATTGCGCAGGATCTCGGTCAGCGTGTACGCGTTTTCGCTGGCGAACGTTCCATTGATTTTGTTATACGAGGCCATGATTGTCCAGGGCTTTGCTTCCAGCACCGCTGCCTGGAAAGGCGCGAGGTAGATCTCGCGTAATGTGCGCTCGTCTACCTCAGAGCTGATGCTATTGCGCTGGTACTCAGAATCGTTGCAGACATAGTGCTTGATCGTCGCGCCCACGCCCTGGCTCTGCACGCCCTGAATATAAGCCACGGCCATCCTGGCGGAGAGATAGGGATCTTCGGAATAGCACTCGAAATTGCGTCCATTGAGTGGAGAACGGTGGATATTCACCGTGGGCGCCAGGAGCACGCGGGCGCCTTTCGTTCTGGCCTCCTGTCCCAGCGCCTGCCCGACGCGTCCGACCAGTTCAGGATTCCACGTCGCGGCCAGCGCGATGCCGGCAGGGAAGCAGGCCGCCTTCACGCCATCCGTAAAGCCGCCGCCGCCCCTGGCGCCATTTGGACCGTCAGTCATCTTGATCGCCGGAATCCCCAGGCGTTCAACCGGGACCGTCTGCCACATATCGGCTCCCGCCAGCATTGACACTTTCTCCTGGAGCGTCATCTGGCGCAGCAGATCCTCTAAATCACGCATTCAAGTATCCTTTCATGTAAATATACCTGTCAGAGAGAGCGAGATAAAACCTGTTTTCCCTGATAAAAGAGTGTATCACGAAACCGCGAGTCTAGCGCACCGCTTTGATCGGCAGGACTGAGAAAATGCCCGATACATCAATGACCGCGCCTCTTATAAACAGGGCGAAGTCTCGCCGCTGGCCAGCTTCATGAACCCTCATACCAATGTGTCGGGCGAGTGAGCGACGGTGGCAGCTTTGTTTCAATATCTCCCTTTGCTGCATCCAGTTGAGATTGGATGAGAAAGATGCTTGCGGTGAGGTCTGCGCCGCGGAGATCGGCGCCTCTCAGGTCTGCGCCGATGAGATCGGCTTTTTGGAGGTTGGCGCCTCTCAAATCGGCTGCGATGAGATAAGCTCCTCGCAGGTTTGCGCCGCGGAGGTCGGCTCCTTTGAGCCTGGCACCAACCAGGTCGGCTCCTCGTAGATCTTTCTTTTTGAGCTTGACTTCAGCGCGCACGAGTTCGCTGGCGCGCAGGAGCAAAGTATTGGCTGTTTGCCGCTGTGCTGTCACGTTCAGTTCCATGAGCGCGGCGGGGCTGCTGTGTGTGAGTTGTTCGGTTTCCTGTAGCGCGAGTCTGAGTTCGCTATGGAGCGAACTGGCTGGTTGCAGCGTCAGTGCCTCGGTCAGATACCAGAGCAGTTCGTGGAGGTTGCGCACGATTGGGAAGACCTCAAACATCTGTTGCGCGATCTGGGGAGACTGCCGCCAGTCCTGACCTCCAAAGGTGACCTGTGAGACCTTCTGACCCGCGCCGAAGCAATCGTACACGGTGCAGCCCCGAAAGCCTTGCTGCCTGAGACGCGTGTGAATGCCGCAGCGGAAGTCTGCCTGTAGATGAGGGCAGGCCTGCCCGGCGTTTTTTGTGATCGCGAAGTCGACCGAAGCCGAAAAGGCCGGTGCGACACAGCACAATGCGAAGCAGTTCGCGCAGTCGGCCCGCAGACCTCTGCGATCTTTTTCAAGGGCAAGTTTGCCCTGTTCGTGTTTTTCTGACAATGGATGCGGTCTCCTGCGCGGGGCAACTGCTGACTGTTTCATCTTACTCATTAGTTTCGTTCACCTGCTGGTAATACTGCACTTTCAGGTCATTCCACGTCATCTCAAAGGTGTTGCAGATGCCAGCGCGCAGGAAGTCGCTGATAGCGCGGGTGGCTAGCGCGCTGAGGGCGAGGGCGAAAGGGCGGGTGAGGGGGTAGTCGCAGGGATCGCCGGGCGTTTCGCGGGGGACGCGGTAGTGCGGCTCCCAGAGTCCGCTGCCGTAGAGACCATCCGGGCTAAAGCCGATGTGCAGACAGGGCAGTTCGGCTGTGCGCGTCTCGAAGCTGACCGCCGCGCGGGCGAGGTAGTTATCGAAGGCGTCAACTACCAGCGCGCTGTCGCGCAGCAGTTCTGGAGCGTTGGCGGCGGTGAGTTCAGTGATCACGGGCTCGACTCTGGCCTGGACGGCGCGGTAGAGGGTATTGGCCAGGGCGCGGGCCTTGGGCGCGCCAATTTCTGCGCGGCTGTAAGGCTGGACGGAGAGGTTGCGGGCCTCGACACGGTCTTTGTCAATCACGCGCAGGCGTGTAAAGCCCATGCGCGCCAGGGTCTCGGCCAGGTTGGCGCCAAGGGTGCCCGCGCCGCAGATGGTAATCAGGTGCCTGGCGAACGGTTCCAGGCTGGCGTGCCGCTCCTCGTGAAAAAACGGACTGTTCGGGTTGAGTTCGGACATAGATCACCATTCCTCGTTTTCATGCCAGGGCTGCGAGGCAGCCGTCATTACGCCAACCAGGCTGGTCAGGTCGAAATCGCGGTCGCGCCCACTCAGGCAGATGCCGCTCGACACGACAGTCAGGCGCGGATCGAGGGAGGAACGGTAGCGGTGGGTCTGTCCTCGTTCGCTCCATTCAACGATCAACTGGCTGACCGAGCCATCGGAGGCCGTTATCTCGCTAAAGCTGTGCAGGGTCGCGTCCGCTTTGGCCAGGGCATGGCGCAGCCGTGCTTCCAGGCTGAGCCGGCGGGCCTGTTGATTCAGCCACGCGCCCTGTTCGCGCAGGCCCTGCTGGCGGCCCTGTTCAGAGATGCGCGTGCTCTCGGCCAGCGAGATCTCAAGCTGGCGCAGACGCCAGAAGAGCAGAGCCTGGCGCTGCGAGGCCGCGAGTCCTGGCAGTATCTCCTCGCTGCCTTCCTGGGCGGCAGCATCGCGCAGCCATGCGCCGTGGATGGGATCGGCCAGCATATCCATGCCCTCGAACCAGAGCGTGTGCCCATCCACGCGCGCCAGCACACGCTCAAAGCGTTCCGCGCCCGCCGTGGGATCGCAGAGAAAGACCGGCAGCGGCTCCGGGCCAAAGCCAAAGCGCTGGCGCGCGTCGCTCTCGTTATAGGGCAGCGCCAGCCACGTGCCTGGATAACGTCCGCTGCTATCTGGCCAGAGCAGTACCACGCGCAGCAGCGGGAAGCACTCCAGGTAACCGCCGCGCTCCCACGGCAGCGCCTCACCCAGCGGCTCTGCCTCGTGTTCATTCACTGGACGAAAACGTCCCCAGCCTACAAAACGCGCAAGCGGCTTAAACTCATAGACCAGCCCGCTCACCCGCGTACGAATGCGCCCGCCCGGCAGCAGCGGAGCAATAATCTCGCGCTCCAGCACCTGCTGACTCTCCCGCGAAAGCCGGGCAATCAGCGTTCGCGCGTCAACTGGCTGCGCGGGTGGCGTGCGTTTGCGCTTGTTGGACATAGGCTCGTTTGCGCTCCTCTCCTGAAAGATTCTACGACAGCGCGGGCACTTCAATCAAATCGCGCGAGACCAGGCGCACAAACGAGTATCCACCACAAAAGCCAGGTCAACCGCGTTGATTTCGTCGCTCATAAAACCCTCTCATACAGAGAACAATGCTTCGTGTTGGTAAATCTGACGGTAACAAACAACCGCCATACTTTCATTCAGAAATGGTGCAACTTCATCGCTGAATGGAGAATGGCGGTCTGTGTTGCCCTGAAAATCTACACGGTTGCCTTTGGGCGCTCTGGCAGCGGATAGCTCATGATAAACTCAGTAAGCTCTGCCTTTGAGGAGGCCGCCAGAAGATTCAAGATGTTCGGCAAACTATAATAGTCTCCCGAAAATTGGTACCGTGTCAATTCAACACCCTGCGCCTGCAAGTTCAGCGCAAAAAGCTCATTGCTGCCTCCGACCTGGACAATGATGATGGAAGGTGAAACTTGCATCGTCTCACAATACTCTTTCCAGGCGTTGACCAGGTAGGGAGCGGTGTTTTCTCCTTCATCGGTTACGACTAACAGTTGTTCTACGTAGATTTTTTCTTTCGACATTTTGCTCAATGCTACGCCGATAGAAGTTCCGCCATCGGCCTTGATGAACTGGAAGGCTTTCTCCCAATCGCTGAGAGCAGGACGCTGGTCCGCGGGGACTTTGGTTTTAATTTCAAAGGCCGCGGTGTCGAAGGCGTAGACGTAGAAGGCGGCGCTGGTGACAGCGCTGATCAGGCTGGCGAGCTGTTTGGCGACTTCGATAGCCTGCGACATGGAACCACTTTTGTCGACAAAGAGCGCGGTCGGGCGCTTGATCTCCACTTTGGTGGCTACGCGCTGGTCGGTGATCTCGGTCAGCTTGCGCTCGGTCTCGCTGTCAAGCTGCGCAGCCTGGATAGCCTTTTTGGTCTTCATGGTGGAGACGCGCTTATCGGTAGTCGCCGCGGCCAGTTTCTGGTCGATCAGCGCCTTGACCTCGGCGTGCTCCAGCGCGCCGCGCTTTTGCAGAGAGGACATGTTGTTGATGACCTCCTGCGGCGACATGGCGTTGATTAGCGCCACCAGCACCACGGGAGTGATCTGCTTGAGCGCGCCCACGGCTGTCGTGTAGGGAATCTTGTTCTCCAGAATCACGCGGGCCTGCTCCTCGGCGCTTTCGGCCTTTGCCAGGCGCTTGAGCGCGTAAAGCGGGCTATCCTCGGGCGGCTGTTCATCGAACAGAATCGCCTGGGCGCGTGGAGCTGGCTTGATGCGCAGGCTGGCATAAAGATGCTTGAGATCCTTGCGCGCGCGCATAGCCGCGCCATCAAACTGGCGAATATTCTCTTCGCGCGTCTTCAGATAATGGGTGATCGCGCCTTTCAACGAGCGTGGAGTTTTGCCAATGACTTTCTTGGTGTGGTCCAGCGCGCGTGCAACCTCGTATGGCGCCAGTTGCTGGAGCAACACCCACGCTGCCTCGCGGAACTCTGGATACTCACTGGTCGCCAGGTGCGCCACGAAAAGCAACTTATGGTCGCGTACCTCACCCTTTTCAAAGTACCACGGTGCCAGGTGACCATAGAATAGCGGATCGCGTTCCAGCGCGTTTGTATGCAGGGGTGCAAGTTCCTCAAGTTTGCGGTGTGGCGTGGTCAAAAACGAATTGAGGATCTGGATACGCACATCGGTTTCGGTGGAAGAATTTTGAGTCATCGGCATCACCATCAGGGTACGCCAGCTCCAGAGAGCCGTGTACAAGTTTGCAAAGCGACAATGAAGATATATTGGGCAAAGCCAGGCCCGGCGCGCAAGTGAAAAGAGCGTTGAAAACAAGCCAAATGCTCTACCAACTGAGCTACAGTGGTTGCCCACTGGTGGGGCTCGAACCCACGACCCTTTAGTCCAGAAGTTTGTAAGCTCTTCAAGTGAGAGCGCGCCCAGGCCGGGCATTGTTTGCGTATTCTAACAGGGTACAGAGCTGACTGGCAGTGTCCCGGTTCACAAAATAAACCAGGCGTACAAGTTGCAGGAGCAATTGAAGGGCTTTCGCGTTTACCATTCCGCCACAACCCGATTGCTCGGACTGGTGGGACTCGAACCCACATGACAAGAAGTCAAAAGTTTGTACGCTCGTACTGTGAGAGTACGCCTGGTATAGTGTTTATTGCTTGAGTACTGTCCTGTGCGAGTGCAAAGAGCACGCTTTCAGGGAGGTATCGATGTCTGACGATTACGACCTGCACCAGAAAGATGGACTCGAACCGGCCCAATTCAGAAGGTTAAGGAGAAATCACCGTATGTAAGCTCTTCCGATTGGAGCACAGGACAGACATCTATATCAAGGTCCGCACGCGCGAGTTGAAAGGGCGTGAAAACGAGCGCTCTATCCTTTGAGCTACAGCGGCAAGGACGCCGCTGACGGGACTCGAACCCGCAACCTCTGGATTGACAGTCCAAAATGTTTGTAAGCTCATTCGATTGGAGCGCGTGCTGACCGAGATACCATTGTTAAAGATCCCATATGGGGAAGAAGGTCTGCTCTGTACAAGTCCAGAGAGCTTTTAACACCCTCTAAAGGTGGTGAAGGTGGTTGGGATCGAACCAACTCCTCTCTCCTCTCGGAGAAAGTTACCAGTTTGTATGCCCTTTGTATGGGAGTACAGAGCAGAAAAAGTTTTTGCTACGCGAGAAAACGAGCCAGGACGTACAAGTCGCGAGAGCTGTGGTAAACACTGTCAAGGTGTATGTAAGCTCTCTCCGTGAGAGCACGTCCCGGCGCGGTGAGTCTGCTACGAGTGTTAGCCGTAAATGGCTTCGGGGCGAACAATGATCGCCTGACTGGTGCGCACGATGACGTGGCTGGCCAGTTGTGTGGCCGGGAGGTCCAGGTGGCGAGCAAGCGCGGCCTTGAGCTGCGCATCGGTCGCGTCAGCCTGCAGGCTCAGCGTGGCCAATGTCAACTCTTCGCTCCGCCCGGCAACGCGGACATGAACAGTGCGATTTGCGAGCTGCATCTTTCCCTCCCTGTAAAAATTCATTGACTATTCTTAAGTTGTTTGCTGTTTGTCAATATTTATTGTACGTATTGATAATACCCAATAACAACAGGGATGTCAAGGGATTTTGCCGCAAATTTCTCGGTTTTATGAGGATATTTGTCGATATTCAGGAGGTGTGGTGCTTTATCGCAGAGAGTATGGACATTTTCGGCGTAGCCCGCGCCTCTTGAATATCTGTAAATGAAAAAAGCAGTGTTTCAACGTCTTTCTGTTAGTAGGTGTAAAAATGCCAGGGTGTGGTCATTCACCTTTTGAAAATAAACAGGGAGAAAACGCAATGGGTTGTTTCAGGCTGGGTTGTGCCTTTTTTTTCTCGCTTATAGCGATGGCTGTCTTTACCATTGTATTTGCTGTGTTCGGGTCATTTCTTCCTCTGGGGCATGCTTCTCAGGGGATCGGCCTTTCATCCCTTCAAAGTGTCAATCTTGCTTCTCCCGCGGATGTGATCCAGAATCTTCCGCCTGGCGCGTTGCTTGGTGGCGGGGTTGGCGCTTTGATTGGCCTGGCTGTGATGATTGGGGCCATGAAACGGGCTTCAGATGTCAACTGGTTGAAAAAGCATGGCACGCGTATTACTGCGACTGTTAGCGAGATTCAGACAAAAAGAGAGAGCCGGTCCGTTCCCTATTCGACCGCGAATGGGACGCAATATCGGACGGAATGGCACACATATTATATCGTTGTCGCGCACTGGGAAAATCCTCAAACGCGCCAGGTTCATACCTTCCGCAGCGAGCGCCGCTCGTTTTATCCCAGAAAATATGCCACTGGCTCTGGTATTTCAGTACTGATTGACCCTCAGAACCTCGGACGTTACTTCGTAGAAGTGTGAGAAAGAGATCACAACGGATTTCCATGTGCTCGCTATTATAACCATAAGCGTTATATACTGGCTTTAAATACATTGCAAGGAGTCAGTATGTACTCATTCACAGTTACAACGCGCAAAAAAGATCAGATTGTAGATATTACCGATACTGTTGAGAATTACCTGCGCGAGGAGCAGAAGGCGGATGGGCTCTGTTCGCTGTTTGTCGCGCACACAACCTGCGCACTGACCACGGCGGATCTTGATCCGGGCACCGACCTGGATCTGCTGGATGCGCTACGCCATCTGTTGCCCAAAAAGGCGTATCGTCATCCCCACAACCCTGAGCACGCCCCGGATCATCTGCTCTCTTCGCTGATTGGGTCTGGACTGGTCATTCCCTATGTACGGCACCATCTGCTGCTGGGTACGTGGCAGCGTGTGATTCTAGTGGAGCTGGATGGGCCGCGCCAGCGTCTGATGCACCTGTCGACTTTTTAGCCAGCCAGGAAGGAGCAAGCTATGCCGGGTTATCTTGTGCTTGAGGGCGGCGCCGAGTTTGGGGGACAGATGGAAATGCCAGATCGCCGCGCCCTGGAACTGGCGGGTGGACTGGACATTCCTGTACGCATCGTGCCTACCGCCGCCGCGCCCGATCAGAATCACCAGCGCGCGGGCGGCAATGGCGTGCGCTGGTTTCGTGACCTGGGGGCGAGCGATGTCGCGGCCCTGCCTATCATCAACAAAGTCTCGGCCAATGATTCAGCCCTGGCTGCCGAGCTTGGCCGGGCGCGCTTGATCTATCTGTTGGGGGGCTTTACCGGCTACCTGGGTGAGACACTCAAGAATAGCCTGTGCTGGCAGGCCGCGCTGGAAGCTTACGCGGGTGGCGCGTTGCTGGCAGGCAGCAGCGCCGGGGCCATGGTGCTCTGCCAGTATTACTTCGATCCCGCGCGCGGCCAGGTCGTGCCAGGCCTGAATCTCCTGCCCAATACCTGCGTGTTGCCCCATCATAACACCTTCGGAAGGCGCTGGTCCGCGCGTCTGACTGCTCTGCTGCCTGGAGTGGTCCTGCTCGGCCTCGACGAGCGCACCGGCCTGCTCGATGATGGCCCTGGTCCGCGCAAAAGCTCCTGGCGTGTTTACGGTCAGGGTCACGTCACTATCTACCGCCATGGCCAGACCATTGTCTACACTCCAGGCCAGCAGTTTGAGGATGCATTTGTGGCATGAGCAGCGGGCTACTTGCCTCTGCTGTTTAAAAACAGGGACATATCTTTTGCGTCAAGCCAAAGAAAATGATAAGAGTTATCGATCTTATTGATAGAAAGGTATGGGTGTATTCTGAAATAAAAGGGGATGTTTCTGGTAGAGATAGGAAAGGCAGGTTTCCTGGTTATGAGCAAGCACGCGCCAATTGTGTCTGAGGCAATGAATAGCGATGGAAATCTGGAGCAAAGCTCTTTCTGGCGGCGTTTGTTATGGGCCTGGCTGCGTTTCAGCGGCCCGGACAGAAGGCGCTTCTCTCCTTCTTTGGAGGATCAGGAACGTCTACGGCGTTCACGTGTCTTAAGCTGGGTTTTTCTACTGGTGCCCCTGGCCATTTTGCTGATCCTTCCTGCGGCGTTCTCCGTGTCGATCTACTGGCTGCCTATTTTTACGCTCACACTTTTTTTTCTGATCGCATTTTTCTGTAATCGCTTCGCACTGATCAATCTGAGCGGGCTCTTTTGCATAGTCGCGGTTGATGCTACCCTGGCTATCCTGATGATAGCTTTGCCCAGAGGAATCGAGAACAGTGATCTCCCGGATTTCGATCTGTTTCTGATTGCTACCCTGATCGGCGGGTTTATTCTGCCGCGCCAGGCGCTGCCCTGGCTGGCTCTTTTCCATATAGCACTGATTATCGCGCTTTTTGTTTTATTGCCGCACGATCCGCTGCTGGTGAAGGAAATTCAGGTCAACCAGAACGGTTCTGCGTATGGTGTGATAAACGACGCGCTGATTTTGCAGATTGTGGGGGCTGTGATAGCCTGGTTAAACGCGAGCAGTGTGGAGCACGCGCTTTTGCGCGCGAGCCGAGCCGAGGAACTGGCCGAGGCGCAGAAAGATTTGAATGAGCAGGTACGTTGCCAGGTGGAGCAGAAAGAGCGCCTGGAGTACGGGATTAATGTGCTCAAGGAGGCGCATGCCCGTTTCGCCAATGGGGATTATCACGCGCGGGCAATTTTGTATGATAATGAGCTGGCTTCGCTGGCGATCAGCTTCAATTTGCTGGCGGATCGGCTGAACCGTATTGCACGCATTGCGCAGGATTATACCACTCTGGAAGCTGCCTTTCAGCAATTGTTTGCCATCCAGGAAGAGGTGGTGTATAGCGGCAAAGTCCCGCGTGTTCTTCCTCCAACCGGCACACAGGTGGATAGGATCTATCCATGGCTCAAGCAGTATTATCTTTTTCGCCAGGCGTATAGTCGTTGTGGGACAGTGCTCGACAAAGCGCGTTTTGCGCTGACGCGCCAGCGCGCGGTTCTGGCTCAGCTACAAGCAGATCTGGATCAGATACGCGTGACCCTGCGCCAGGAGGGCAGAGCGACCGAGGCACTGGCTCCTACGCTTGAGTTGATTGAGAAAGCCCGGCTGCTCTGCGCCCAGGTTGAGGAACGAGGAAAACAGGGTTTGCAAGAGGCGAAGAATCTCGACCTGCTTTTGAAGGTGTAGAAATATCTCTAACTATGGA
>DASVMX010000498.1:0-2177 GCA_036384215.1 Ktedonobacteraceae bacterium
GCAGCAGGCGCACCACTGGCACGTACGCGGCAAAAAGCACCAATGATAACACCAGCGTCGCGCTAAAAAACGGCGCAAAACTGCCGGGAACGTCAATTATGGTTCATCCTACATGTGCTATTGATAGCACATGTAGGATGAACCATATTGTTGCCAGGCTTTCTCTCGTAACTAGCGTTCCTGGAAGGATTGGAACATCGTATTAAACGTCTGAGAGTAGGTCGCGAACTGAGCTGGCGGCGCGCTGAACAGGATACGGTAGGGATGCTTGTGATTGGCGTAGGCGATTGTCACCCGCGCCGGCGCGAGTTGCGTTCCCTTCGTCTTACCCGTAGCAGTTGACCAGAGGATGCCAGCGACAGTGACTTTGCTCTGGCTTTCAATCGTGCAGTCTTTATACAAAGTATCGTTTTGCAGCAGGGTATCAGGCGACATTTCGCCATTGTAGAGCAGGCTCACCGTAAAGGAAATGGCGCTCGTTGCCGAGGGGCGAAATTCTATCTGCTCCACGTAGCTTCCGCCACTGCCCTGTGGAACAACGTTGACAACCCAATTAGCGGGATAACGTAGCGTAAAAGCTGTCGCGGTATAGGTTTTCCAGCTCTGCGGCTGAGGTGTGACGGTGACGGGCGAAGACGCGGGCGTGGGAGTAGCCCGGGACGTAGCCTGTGGTGTCGCCGGACAGGGCGTGGACGTGGCCTGCGGGGTCGGCGGAATCGAAGGCGTAACCGCAGGCGTGGGCATTGCCGAGCAATTAGATGAAACCGTAGGCTGCGGGGTTGGCGTCGAGGTAGTCGGCGTGCCGCCCGAACCCATACCAGGTTGTGTGCCGTGAAGCATGGGAGATACCAGCCAGGCAAAGACTGCAATCAGTACAACTGCCGCCGCCAGGCCCATCCCCACCGTGAGCAAACTCCGGCGGCGCCGCGAATTCTTGCGCTGGAAAGATCCGCCTGGCATCTGTTGAAAACTCCCTGGATTGGTAAAAGGTGTATCGCGCATGGTCTTTTGCCCTCCTTGAAAAGACTCTCTGTTCTCTGTTCTTTTGGAAACGGCTGTACTTTCCAGAGATTGCGCGCGACTGCGAATTTTCGCCCAACCTTGCTCCAGCCTGCGCTCCTCGTCATAAACACGCTGGAGATCGCGCACAGTGTGAGCCAGCCCGGCCAGCGGTGCTGGCGCGCCCGTTTGCTTCCCCTCGCGCATGAGTTGCTCTATCCGCTCGTCGACGTTCTCAAACGTCAAGTCGTCATCGCGGCTATTCATGAGCCTGTTCCTCCCCGTCGTGTATATAAAAATGGCGCAGGAGATTGAGAGCGCGCAAAAGCAGGGAGCGAATAGCTCCATCGCTCTTTTGCAGCCGCTCGGCAATCTCTCCGGTACGCAAACCATCGGCGAAACGCAGGCGCAGCACCTGCTGGTGAAGTTCCGACAGAAGAGCCAGCCGATTACGCAGTATATCGACCATTTCCTGCTCCAGAGCCGTTTGCTCTGGCGTCAGGTGATCGATTTCAGACGGGCTATCCAGCGTCTCATCCAGCCGCGTGACTGGATGTCTGATGGCCTTGCGCTGATAATCCACGATCTTATTGCGCGCGACACGCAGCAGCCAGGCAACCTGGCTGGTCTCGCTCAAATCATGGATCTGCTCATGCTCCAAAGCTGCCAGAAAGACTTCAACCAGCAAATCGTCCGCGTCCTCCCTGGAAAAGATGTACCGCTGTATATACCTCAAAACACCACGTGCATGTTTTTGATAGAGATGTTCAAGCAGTGTCGTATTGTCAGGCACCTGATTCTGTTTTTGAAACATTCTTGCCTCTCAAGAATTTATGAGATCTCATGTGATTATCGTCGAACGTGTGAAAATGTTACGCGAAAATGGGCCATCTTTTGAAAAGCGGCCCGCAAATAAAAAAGCAGGCCACACAGCCTGCTTTCTGTTTTTCTCACAACGCTCCGCCATGGCCTTCCATACTTCCATTGTTCTCTCAATGGTACCACATCTCACCAGGACGGCTATGTTATGAGCGAAGACATGGGTCATCCCGAATTTTTGAAAGGATGAGCTAGAAAAAGGATCCCTCTGGTGGTATGCTTGAGAAGTAACCTAACAAACCTCAAGTATCCAAAGGAGGGATCTTCATGTTAGAACAGTATGCCATAGTTCCGCACGT
>DASVMX010000499.1:0-19186 GCA_036384215.1 Ktedonobacteraceae bacterium
CCATCTCTTCTGAGCGCTGGGCGAAGCACCGCAGGTGCTGAGGAGTCCAGACGACAGTTTGCCAACGGTATTTTCTTTCTGTAAGCTATGCGCGATGTGCTATGATAGGACGGGCAAGCGCCCCTATAAGACAACATGAGAGATTAGAGCACAAGGATCATGAGTGATTACGATTCAATCGCGCCTTTTTACGATATTGAGCACGCGGACTTCGCTGAAGACCTGGATATGTACCGCAATTTTGCAGAGCTGTGTGGCGGAAAGATTCTGGAGCTGGCCTGCGGCAGCGGGCGCCTGCTGCTGCCTCTGGCGCGCGAGGGCTATACGCTAACTGGCGTTGATACCTCCGTGGGGATGCTGGAGATCGCACGCGGGGCACTGGAAAAAGAGGGGCTGGCCGCACGCTGTCAACTGGTGCAGCAGGACATGTGTACTCTCCAACTGCCGGAGAAGTTTCGCCTGGCTATGATCGCCCTGGGCTCTTTTGGACATATTACCACCCGCGCTCGCCAGCAGCAGGCGCTATCAGCCATTCGCCAGCACCTGAGCAAGGGAGCAACTTTTATTCTGGATATCAGCAACGAGGACGCGCGCTATATGGAGGCGCTGAGCGGCCAGATGCTGCACCAGGGCACATGGTCGCAGCAGGATGGCTCCTATGTGACCCACTTTCTCAGCCCTGCCTCCTCCACTTCTCAGCACCTGTTGGATCTGACGCACTTCTACGAGATTCACCGCCAGGGCGGGAATGTACAGCGCAGCGTTTCGCAGACCAGTCTCTACCTGTTTGAGCGCAACGAGACCGAGCTGCTCCTGGAACAGGCAGGCTTTCGTGTCAAAGATGTCCATGGCAGCTATGAATTCGCGCCCTACGAACACGAGAGCGCGCGCATGATTTTTATCGCGGAGGCACAATAGGTATGATAACGCGACACGCCTGGAACTTGAGCACCGATGAGGCCAGAGCCAAACAGCGCGAGCTGGCCGGAGAACTGGTGCTGGAAGATCGCTTTGACGAGATCCATTACGTGGCCGGGGTAGACATGGCCATTAATGAAAATAATGGCATGGCGCGGGCCGCAGTGGTGCTTTTCTCTTTTCCCGAACTGACCATCCTGGAAAAACATGTCTACGAGGAGCCGCTGCGCATGGAGTACATCCCCGGCCTGCTCTCGTTCCGCGAGCTGCCCGCCCTGCTGGGCGCCATCGAGCAGCTCAAGCATCGTCCAGACCTGCTCATGGCTGATGGACAGGGCATCGCGCACCCGCGCCGCCTGGGCATAGCCGCGCACCTTGGCCTGTGGCTCGACACACCCTCCATCGGCTGCGCCAAAAGCATCCTGGTCGGCACCCACGAACCAGTCGGCGAAGCAGTGGGAGACTGGTCGCCGCTGATCTATCACAAAGAAGTCATCGGCGCAGCCCTGCGCACACGCGCAAAGGTCAAGCCTATGTACATCTCTCAGGGACACCGCATCAGCCTGGAGAGCAGCATCAAATACGTCCTGGCCTGTGGCGGCGGCTACCGCCTGCCCGAAACCACTCGCCAGGCCGACAAACTCTCCAAAGACAACGTGTGGAAAGAAGATGAAGAATAAGCCAGGAAGAAGCACTGTGGCGAGATAGGCGGCGCAGTGCTTCTTCCTGGCTTATTCTGGTAATTCCCCCTGACCCATCCAGAGGGGCGCGGTGAAATAGAAGGTTGTGCCCTGCTGGGGCTCGCTTTCAAAACTGATCTGGCCCCCGTGCTGCTCGACGATCAGGCGCGCAATGGAGAGGCCCAGGCCATAGCCGCCCATCCTGGACTGCATGGCGTGATTTGATTGGTAGAAGCGCTCAAAGATATGCGGCTGATCTTTGGGTGGGATACCATCTCCGGTATCGATTACCGAGAAAAGGACTTTGTCAGCCTGCTCTGGATGCGGGCGCACGCGAATGGTTACGGTGCCGTGCGGCGGCGTGAATTTGATTGCGTTGGTCACCAGGTTGCAGAGCACCTGCTGCATGCGCTGCTGATCCGCGTAAATCAGGGGTGCCACGTCCGGGATATCTTTGTCCAGAATCACCGCCGCCTTGCGAGCCTGCATTTTCAAGCTCGTGACCACCTGTTTGGCCAGGACGCGCGAATTGGTTTTCTGCGGCTTAATCTCAAACTGGCCAGAGTCCGAGCGCGTCATGAAGAGGATATCCTCGACAATGGTCATCAACTGCTGCACACCTACCTGGGTATAACCCAGGTAGAGACGCTGCTCC
Source organism: Ktedonobacteraceae bacterium (assembly GCA_036384215.1). Lineage (GTDB taxonomy): Bacteria > Chloroflexota > Ktedonobacteria > Ktedonobacterales > Ktedonobacteraceae > Paraktedonobacter. The sequence goes on from DASVMX010000499.1 coordinate 2,254, forward strand.
TCATTCAATGCCCCCATATGACCCTGCGCCAGCAGATCGATAAAGCCATTTACCGAGTTAAGCGGCGTGCGCAGCTCGTGGGAGACCATCGAGACGAAATTGGCGCGCACCTGGTTGGCCACTTTCATTCTTGAGAGATCTTGAGCCACAAAGACCGCGCCAGAAGAAGCATTGACGCGCGCTGGTCCCACGTTGACTGAATATTCCACCCCGGCATCTGAACAGGCTCCCAGCAAAAAATCGGTGGCCGAGACGGTCTCGTTATCCTGCACCACCCGCGTCCACGGACAATTCGAGGTTCCACACAACAGCGTGCCGTTCATATTGCGGCACATCAGTACCTCTCTGCATGAACGGCCACGCGCCTCCTCAGACGAAAAACCCAGCCTGGCGCTCGCGCTGGGATTGAGATCGTAGACGCGCAACTGCTCATCCACCGCCACAACCGCGGAAGGAGCGTGCTCTAAATAATCTGCCCAGTAGCTCAGATCACGCTCCTGCGCGGCTCTCCCAATCAGCTCAATAGAAGCAGACTGCCGCGGCGTGTTCTCTCCGTGCGGAGTTTCCGTGTCAGCCTCACCAGGGGAAATCTCCGCGTGGGATACGCCCTCGTCAGAGCGATGACGTATGGCATCCTTGCCCCTGGCCTGGTAAGCCACGCGCTCCTGCCCCGCCCGCTGATCGGTCCGGGACTCACTCGTCTGTGGTACTTGTCTGATGTCCTTACGCACGGCTGCCCCTACTTACTGACGAATTTATAGCCAATACCGCGTACAGATTGGATATATTGGGGATGCCTGTAGTCGTCTTCCATCTTACTGCGCAGGCGACCAACATAGACATCCACAATATTGCTACTGTTTCCATCGTCTCCCCATACCACGCTGAGCAACTGGCCGCGGTCGACCGCCTGATTGGCCGAGGTCATCAGCACGCGCAAAACCAGCATTTCGGTGTGCGTGAGTTCAACCGCGCCGCGCCCGGGCAACACGACCTTCAAATCAGCCGGAAAAAGCTCTACCTGGCCGGCACGTACACTATGATTGCTGGGCATGCCCTGCTTTTTCATCCGGCGCAGCACAGCATGCACTCGCGCGACCAGTTCTTGATGATTGTAGGGCTTGCAGATATAATCGTCGGCTCCGATCTTAAAGCCCTGCAAGCGGGACTCCAGGGCGTCCATGGCTGTCATGAAAATAAGCGGGGTTTCATAGCCCTCGGAACGCAGCCTTTCCGAAAACTGAAACCCATCGAGATAAGGCATGGTCACATCAAGAAGGAGCAAATCTGGTTCGCGCCTCTGGATCATTTGCAACGCCCCGCGCGGGTTATCGGTAGTTTCTACCTCATACCCTTCTTTTGATAAGACAAACTGAACCAGGGCGTTCGCGAAACGATCATCGTCAACGACAAGAATATACACAGTCTTTCCCCTCATGAACTACTGCATTCGTTCTACTTGCCTAAAAACACTCGCCATCAGTGCCGGGCATGCCATGGGGGGGAGAGGGCTCCTGCCCGGCGGGATCTGCTTAGAGACTGTCGCGCTCCTGTTTCTTCAGGAAACAGCGTAGTTCATCGTCGATCACGCCGGAGTGCGCGCGCTGACGCGCATTTTCTCCAGGTAGACCATCAAGATCGCCAGGTCAGCAGGCGAGACGCCCTCAACACGCGAGGCCTGGCCAAGCGTGCGGGGACGATGATGCGCGAGCTTCTGGCGAGCCTGGTTGCGCAAATGAGGAATCACAGCGTAATCCAGGGTCTCAGGAATACGATGCTCCTCCAGGCGCCGGCTCCGATGTACTTGCTGCTCCTGTTTCCGTACGTAATTCTCATATTTCACCTGCAACTCCACTTCTTCCGCCACATCAAGCGGCAGAGAAGGAAGCCCGGAAGAAGAAACGCTCTCACCAGCCTCTACCAGTTCCGCCACCTCCTCCAGCTCACCCTCAATCAGCATACCTCCGGCACGCCGCGCGCTTTGGGCAAGTTGCTCGACCTGCTGATAGTTGACCGTGGGCCGGCGCAGCAGCTCGCGCGCGCTCAGCATCTGCCCAAGCGGAGGAATCCCCAACTCCTGGGCTCGCGCTTCGGTGGCACGCGAGGAGGTAAAGTTCACGCGGTCCAGCCGCGCCAGTGTCTGCTGAATACGCTCGCGCTTTAACATAACTTCGGCATAACGCGCCTCGTCGATCAGGCCAAACTTATATGCGTAGTCGCTCAGACGCAGATCCGCGCTGTCTGGTCGCAGCAGCAGGCGATACTCCGCCTGCGAGGTGTGCAGGCGATAGGGCTCGCTCAACGAACGCGTCACCAGGTCATCGATCAAAACCCCGATATAGGCCTCGTGGCGTCCGAGCACAAAGGGCTCCTCGCCGCGCACATACAAAGCGGCATTGATGCCCGCCATGATGCCCTGAGCTGCCGCCTCTTCATAGCCGGATGTGCCATTGATCTGTCCCGCCAGGAACAGGCCCGCCACCGCCTTTGCCTGCATACTCGCGAAAAGCTGGTCCGAAGGCACGTAATCGTATTCGACCGCGTACCCCACGCGCACCATCTCAACGCGAGACAGCGCGGGGATACTGCGCAGCATTTTGAGCTGAACATCCTCCGGCAAACTGGTATTCATGCCCTGCACATAGATCTCGCCCGTGCGCCAACCCTCGGGCTCCAGGAAAATCTGGTGGCGCTCTTTATCGGCGAAACGCACAATCTTATCTTCAATCGACGGGCAGTAACGCGGCCCAATGCCCTCGATCACGCCGGTATAGAGGGGCGAACGATGCAAATTATCGCGAATGGTCTGGTGCGTGTGCTGATTGGTGTGCACCAGATAACACGGCAACTGAGGCCGCCAACCACGCAAATCCTCGTCAGTCACCGGGTAGAGCGGGCTGGGCTGCGTGCCAGGCAATTGCACATCCTCGCGCGCAGAGCGGTCAGCCGAGAAAAAGAGCGGCACGCGGCTGCCCGGCTGCGGATCGGTCAGACTAAAATCGACCGTGCGCGCGTCGATGCGCGGAGGTGTCCCGGTCTTAAAGCGCCGTGTCTTCAACCCCAGCTCGGTCAGCGAACTCGTCATACCCAGCGACGGACCTTCACCCGCGCGTCCACCCGGCTGCGTGGTATCCCCCACCACCAGGCGCCCGTTGAGAAATGTTCCGGTCGTCATCACAATCGCCCCGGCCTCGTAGCGCCTACCAGTATTCGTCACCACCCCGACCAGTTCAGGACGACCATCCGCGCCCGCCTGGCTGAGCAGACCCGTAATCGTCGCCTGCTTCAGCTCCAGGTTGGGCTGGCTCTCCAGCACAAACTTCATCGCCAGGCGATAGGCCTGTTTATCACACTGCGCGCGCAGCGCTTGCACCGCCGGCCCTTTGCTCGTATTGAGCAGGCGAATCTGAATAAACGTGCGGTCAGTATTGCGCCCAACCTCGCCTCCCAGAGCATCAATCTCTTTGATCAAATGCCCCTTGGCGGGCCCGCCCATTGATGGATTACAGGGCATCAACGCCACGCTATCCAGATTCATCGTCAACAGCAGGGTCTTACGCCCCATCCGCGCGCTGGCCAGAGCAGCCTCGCATCCGGCATGGCCCGCGCCTACTACGATGACTTCATACATACCCTCGGCAAGGGGAGTCTCTATCTCGCGCCTGGTTTCATTCTTCATGGCAAAAACAATCTCGGTACTGTGTCCTATGAAAACTTCTTCATACTCTCTCTGCGAAACTATTATGCCTTAGTTACATTCAAACGTCAAGAGAATAAGAAAAACGTATACATTTGTGTACACGATATCCGAAAAATGTCTCTTTTTTAATTATACCACAGGAAATGTTTTTATTTTACACAAGCGTAAATAAAGAAATACAGTATGCTTGCTTTAATTTGGCTTCTCAGGCCTGCTGATCGCATTTTACATGTTACACAAATCTACGTACGTAAAGGAGCTACCTGGCTCAGATGAAAGTTGACTCGAATCCGTGAATGGAGAATTATATGGTCAACCCGACAGGGGCCACCCCGGTAATCAATCTCTCCTTTTTTATCCTTGCCTCCGCCAGGGCATTCACGAATCAAGACAGGCGTGATATGCTACGCGTAGCACACTTATGCCAGTATCAAGGAGTTCATCCGTGTCGGATACATTTGAGAGTTTATACGCGCCCACGCTCAAGACGGTTTTTACCGAACAAGCGCGGGAGCAGCTTGCGCAGGGCGCCGAGGCTTTGTCTTCAGCACAGGCATACGCGGAACTGGGCAAGCCGGATTTCGCGCTGGCCTTCCTTCTGCTTACCGAACAGGCCGAGGAGGAAAAACGCGAAACCCTGGCCCACGCCTATGAACGCCGCGCTGCCCTGGCCCAGGAAAAAGCCGCTGCTTACAGCCAGCAGTTTCACCGGCCATTCCCACTGATCAAGCTGGAAGCACGCCGCGATCTACAGGCCGCACAGGCAGTACGCCAGGGTCATCCTATTCCCGAACGAAATTGATCGGTTTTGTTATAAACCGCTTTGCCCGAGCGTATATATTAGAGGGGGACAGGTTGTGAACTAATTCACATTCTGGACGGTTTTTTTCTGGTATGCTCATCAGGGATACCTCCACCCTGCTTTTGCGTTAGAAACGTCGGGCAAGACTTCCTTGCCAGGCGAGCTAGCAGAAACAGCAATTGAGCTATTTGCTCGCGCGGCAATAAGAAGGCAGTTTGCAAAAGCGGAATAAGAGGATATAGTCTGACCAGATTGCATTATGAAATAATGCAGGCAATTTTCTCTTCCAGAAAAACATGTGTAAAGGATGCTATTTCCTGCTAAACAGGGAATCTGCTATTTTTCTTATTTATATGATATGTTGCGCTGCTTAAATCCAAAAAAAGCACACGAGAATCGCGGCTCTTTTGCCCGACCTGTGCCATCAGGAAAAACTGTCGCTCTTTCCGCGACACCTGCGTCTGAAATGGGGGAGAGTGGGGAAGAACAGGTTGCCTGCCAGTATTGTAAATACCTACTGGAAGGCGCTGTACTGGGCGATTGCCGCATCCTGCGCTGGATCGGCTCGGGCGCTTTTGGGGATGTCTACGAGGCGGAGCAATTGCCGCCCCTGAGCCGGCGCGTGGCGATTAAAGTCATGGCTATCGAGCGCGTGGTGGACGGCGAGTCCGCGGAGATGTTTGCCCGCGAAGTCAGCACAATCGCTGCGCTTGATCACCCCAATATTCTGCCGGTCTTGCGCGTGGGCATGATTGATGATGGACGCCCCTATCTGGTCATGAAATACGCGGCTCAGGGCTCGCTGCAACAATTCTGCCAGCCCATGAGCCCGGCTTTTAACCCTCCTTCGCTGGTTCCCACCGTGCTCCAGCCCGGCATCGCGGAAACGCCGGCCGGCGCGCGGGCCGCCGTTTCCGCCACGACCCTGAGCATCGTTGAAACGATTGAACATACCGCCGGGGCTGGATCTGCCGGCGAGATACCAGACGCGGAGAGTACACAGGTGCTTCGGGAAGAGTCCCCAGCAGACGCGGAGCCGAACACTGATACTGACGACGATCAACTCGTGATACCTGCTCCAGGCGAACCCGCGGCGCAGGCACACGTCAGCCCGGTCTCCTCTTCCAACAACGGCGCTTACCAGGAAACAGCAGACAAGCCAGCAGATGTGGCAACTGCCGAACAAGTGGACGAGCCAGGCAACGAACAAACTCCCGCCGAGATCGCGGAAACGCCCAGGCGCGCGGAAGACTCTACACCCACGCTAACGCCGGATATGGATGCAGCCGCCACCCCTATCGCGGAAAGCGCTTCCAGTACAGAAGAGACCCTGAAATCCGCCACCGGGCAGCTTGTGTCCGAGCCAACCCCAGACGAACAAAGCGCCGCGGACGACGCTGACAACGAAACAGCCAGAGATGCTGGCAATGAAACAGCGAAGCAAAATGGCGTTCTCCGGGCAGGAGAACAGAACGGGCACACGCGGGCGCGGGAGACAGAGCAGATCCCAACGTTGATTCTCGCGAGCAATGTGCGGCCTGAAGCCGGGCTACTCCCATCCGCGCCGGCGGACAACGCTCTTCCTCTGACGCTTCAGCAGGTGCTGGTCTATGTTGAAGAGGCCGCGTCCGCGCTGGCCTACGCGCACCAGCGCGGCCTGATCCATCTCGATGTCAAGCCCGCCAATCTGCTTTTAGACGCACAGGGACGGCTGTTGCTGGCCGATTTCGGCGTTTCGGTGCTCCTGGAAGGCTATACCCATGCCTCGCTGCATTATTATGTCGGCACGCCGCTCTATACCGCACCAGAGCAATGGCTGGAACAGCCACGCACGGCCAGCGACCAATACGCCCTGGCAGTGACGTGTTATCAACTGCTCACCGGACGCCCGCCATTTACTGGCAATCTCTACGCGGTGATGCACGGCCACTTACAGGCCACCCCACCACCGATGAGCGAGTTCAACCCGCTCATTCCCATACAGGTTGAGGCGGTGATCCGACGCGCACTCGCCAAAGATCCCACCGAGCGCTATCCCGATATCCTGACCTTTGCCCGCGCCCTGCGCGAGGCCGTGGAAACAGCTGCGAGCGCCTCCACAGACCCGCAGATGCAGCAGCGAGTCGCGCTGCTTCTTGAACACAGCGCGCCCGTTCTGCCCATCAAAGCCGTTTCTTCCGAGCCTGAATTACCTGTTACTACGGACGACACCCCGGCGGAGACCGCTGTGAGCAAGAAGACGCGGCCCGAGTCGGGCACTTTCCGCGCGCGCCGCGCCGAATGGGAGATGCCAGGTGACCGACTGCGCACTGGCCGCGGACGCTGGCTGCGCAATCTGCTGCTCTTTGTGCTGGCTCTCCTGCTAATCGCAGGCGGCAGCCTGGGCTTTATCCGCTCTCAGCGCCCCTGCTGGATGGGCATCTGCCCGCAAATCCAGCTCAGCGTGAACCAGTTGACCATGACGAATGATGCGACCCAACCCGTCGAAATTACCAACCGGGGCACTGATACGCTGAACTGGAACGCTTTCCTGGGCGCGAATGTGTCCTGGCTCTCGTTCAGCCCCGCGAAGGGCACCCTCGCCCCCGGCAAGTCCGCCCGGATGATCGTCAAAACAAACGTGGACAAATTGAACCTCGATCCCAATCGCGTCTTCCTCTTTACTGGCATTATCGATATCACGGGTGGTTCGGGCGTGGCCACTGAGACGCTCCAGGTAACGGAAAATGTGGCCAAGGGGCTGAGCGCCGTAAACATCACTATGTCCGGTAAGCCCACCTTCCTCTATGAGCAAAATAAGCTCAAGCCAGGCAAACAGACCATTACGATTACGAATAAGAGCGGACAAACGCTCACCTGGTTTACGCAATATACCGATAACAACTGGCTCTCCGTCACGCCGAGCCAGGGCAGTCTGGCAAACCAGAAGTCGGCCACTCTGACCGCCACTGTGATGAACCCGCAGAAACTGGCCAGCAATATCTACCAGGTACATTTCTCGCTGGTGGGCAAACTGGATAGCCAGAAGGACTTCACGCTGCTGCAAACGTTCGACTTCACCCTGCAGGTCAACCAGAGCCAGGTGGCCCAAACATCGCCCACCACACTGCAGGCCAGCCCGACTACACCAGCCTCGCTCTCTTTTACCGCGCAGCCAGTCACAACCAGCGGCGCGCCGGGCGAACCGCGCTTCAACCACAGCATGGTCTGGGATACCCAGAATGACCAGTTGCTGATCTTCGGCGGCAGTAATGGCCAGGGCGGTCTGCTCAATGACCTCTGGTCGTTCAATCCCGCTAATAACGCCTGGACCAACCTGACGCAGGCCAACGCGAACAGCAATGCCAGCGATTGCAGCGGCGGCAGTCCAGCGCCGCGTATGAACGCCGCCATGGTCTGGGATAGCACCGATCAGGAGTTGCTGCTCTATGGCGGGATTGGCAACAATACTACCTACCTGGGCGACCTGTGGGCCTACTCGCCCGCGAAAGGCACGTGGAGTGCGCTGGCCTGTACGGGCAATGCCCCCGGAGGGCGCGCGGGCGCCGGGGTGGTCTGGAATGGCACGCAGATGCTACTGCTCGGTGGACAGAGCAGCGATGGCCTCCTGGCCGACCTGTGGGCCTATACGCCCGGTTCAGGCGGCTGGAGCCAGCTCACCGCCAGCACTCCACTGGGCGCTCGCGCCTATCCCGCTCTGGCCTGGGACAGCCACGATAAACAGCTCTTTGTCTTCGGTGGCCTCGGCTCTAACGGACAGCAGCTCGGCGACTTCTACTCCTATCAACCCGCCAATGGCGGATGGAGCACTATCGAACCCGGTTCCAACTCGGCTCCCCTGGCACGCCAGCAGGCACTGGCCGCCTGGGATAGCAAGGACCGCGTCTTCCTGCTGATGGGCGGCTGGCAGTCCAGCAACAGCGCCGCCTATAGCGCGCTCTGGGCCTACTCGCCCTCCCAGAATACCTGGTGGCAGATCACCTCCCTGCGCAATAGCAGCAGCACCAGCGTCATCCCCAGCCGCATGGCCTCCATCATGGTCTGGGACAACACAGACAACCGCGCCTACATCTACGCCGGCTCCAGCAGCCTCAACAAAGGTGCCCTCAACGACCTGTGGATGATCTCCCCGGTGTGATAGCCGTAGGAGGGAGAAGAAACACACAGATGTATGTTTCTTCTCCCTCCTACGGCTATCACACCGGGGAGAATGGTACAATTCCATAACATTTCATCACATGTTGTTGTAAAATAGAGCGTACCTGATCTTGATTGTCATCTATAGCCAGCCGACAGGATATTTATGCGCTGCCCAAATTGTCAGACGCTCAATTTGCCCACTGCCAAGTTCTGTATGGAATGCGGCAATCGCCTGCTTGTCTGTCCAAATTGCCAGACGGTCAATCTGCCAGAGGCCAAGTTCTGCATAGAATGCGGCAGGGCTCTGGCTGAGCAGACGCGGACTTCTTACCAGACACAACCGCTGCCGGAAAGCAGGACACTTGAAGCCAACGGTGTTCAGGCTCTGCCGGCTCCAGCAACGGCTCTGACGGTACCTGGAGCGAATGCTCAGACTCATCCGGGCGCGAGCCAGATCAGTGAGCCGGAGGAGCGGCGCGTGGTGACGATTATGTTCGCGGATATCACTGGCTCGACTCCGCTGGCCGACCGCCTTGATCCAGAGGATATGCGGGCGATCCTGGCCGGGTATTTTAACCTGATGGCGGAGCAGATCCGGCGCCACGGCGGCACGGTTGAGAAGTACATCGGCGACGCGGTGATGGCGGTCTTTGGCGCCCCGGTGGCGCACGAGGATGATCCAGATCGGGCTATTCGCGCCGCCCTGGATATGCAGGCCGCGCTTAACCATTTCAACTCTATGCGCCTGGCACGCGATAGCGAGACGACCCGCCTGCAGATGCGCATTGGGATCAATACTGGCGAGGTGGCCGCGCCAGGCGCTCGCTCTCAGCGCCAGGACTTTCTGATTACCGGCGATGCAGTGAATGTGGCCGCGCGCCTGCAACAGGTGGCGACGCCCGATACTATTCTGATCGGCGAGCGCACGTACCTGGCCGTGCGCGAGGTCTTTGAGTTCCGCTCGCTGGCTCCCATCCAGGTCAAGGGCAAGGCTCTACCCCTGAATGCCTGGCTGGTGCTGGGCCTGCGTTCGCGTGACCTGGCAATCGTCCAGCATCCGCGCGGCATCGATGGCTTGCAGACTCCCCTGGTAGGGCGCTCCCTGGAGTTGATGCTGATTCACGCTACCTACGCCCGCGTGCGCGACGCCCACCACCCACATCTGATCACGCTGCTCGGCTCGCCCGGCATCGGCAAGTCGCGCTTGATCCGCGAGTTTATCGAACGCGAGGAAACAGCGGCTCGCTGTACGACCTGCGACGATATTCCGGTCGAGCCGCGCGTGCTCAAAGGCCACTGCCCACCTTACGGTGAAGGCATCACTTACTGGCCGCTGGTCGAGATACTGCGTTCGCTGATCCACGTGCGCGACGGCGAGAGCGGCGAGACGCTGGAACAACGCTTCGTGGAATTTGTCCGCGATACTCTGCGCAAAGCAAAACGCGCTGACGATATTGACCAGGTAGCAAATGTTCTGCTCCATACCATTGGGCGCGGCCTGCGCGGAGACGACGATGCGCAGGAGCGGCGCGATATTCAGCGCGGCACGCACACTAAAGATATACAGAAAGGCGGTCCACTGATGCAGTTGCAGCGGGCCTGCCGCGTCCTGTTCGAATCCATCGCCCAGGTTCAGCCGCTGATCCTGGTGATCGACGATCTGCAATGGGCCGACGAGGCTCTGCTGAAACTGCTGGAATATCTCACCGGGCGCATTAGCGATGTGCCGATCCTCTTTCTCTGCCTGGCCCGGCCAGACTTCCTGGAACGCAGGCGCGAATGGAGCGGCGGCCAGCCCAACTTTACCACAATCATCCTGGACGCGCTGACCAGGGACGAGACCGCCGAACTGATCGGCGAACTGCTCTCCACCAGCGATCTACCCGATGTGCTGCTCTATACCATTCAGCGCCGCGCCGAGGGCAATCCGTTCTTCGTCGAGGAGATCGTGCGCATGCTGATCGATCAGGGTGTGCTGGTCAAAAATGAGCACAACGGCATGTGGAGCATCAGTTCGCAGAGCGGGGATGTTTTAAGCGAGCTGGCCAGCCCGGCCACACCGCCAGAGGACACTCTGCTTGACCGGCATTATATCCTGCCCCTGCCGCGCCTGCCCGACACCATTCAGGGCGTGCTGGCGGCCCGCGTGGATTTGCTCAGTCAGGTCGAAAAACAGGTGCTGCAATGCGCCTCTATCGTAGGCCGCACCTTCTGGCTCTCGGCAGTGCTGGAACTGGCGGAAAATCTGGAGCGCCATGTTGTTCTGCGCACGCTGGAGCAGCTCATTCAGCGCGACTTTATCGAAGAGAGCGAGAAACAGGCGCGCGGCCCGATTGAAGACGAGGAGAGCTTTAGCTTTAAGCATATCCTGATCCGCGACGTGGTCTACAACAACATTCCACGCTATCGCCGCTCGCACAAACACGCGCAACTGGCCCTCTGGCTGGAAGAACGGGTCGCGGACCGCCTGGAAATCTTCGCTGATCTCCTGGCTTACCATTACCAGCAGGCCCTGGCCAACTGGGCTGTCACGCTGCACGTCCATACCATTCACGCACCCAGCGGCGGACCTGATCATGAGGCGAAGCGCAATCTGCTGGTCCTGACGCGCGCGGAACTGACAGAACGTGCCATCCGCTATCTCACCCTGGCTGGCGATAAAGCCTATCGCGGCTACTACACGATTCGCGCTATTCAGGCCTACACCGAAGCGCTCGATCTGCTGGACTCCAACGAGGCGGACGAGCTCACGCTCTCGCGTATGCATCAGAAGCTCGGCCACGCCTATACCCAGCGCACAACGGTCGACGATGCCTGGGCCGAATATATCACGGCTCTCAAACTGATTGAGGATCAGCCAGCAGTCGAGCGAAATGATTTGCTGTGCTGCTATCTGCATCTCGCAGAGCTGGGTACGCGCTGGTGGGGCTGGTTTGAGGGCGACCTGGATATGCGGGAGGTGCGCTCGTACATCGACAAGGGCTTGAAGCTGCTTGAGGGAGAGCCGCCCAGCGCGGACCTCGCGGAACTGGTGACGTATCTCTCCATGTGGTACGTGCGCGAGTTTAAACCGGCTGGCCCGGAACAGCGCCAGGAACTGGCCGATCACGCCCTCAAGCACGCACTGGAAGGTCTGCACATCGCTGAAGAGGCGCAGAGCACGATCAGCACCTGGATCGCGCTGGACGCGTTGGGCTTTATCTACGGCAAACAGCACAAGTACGCCGAAGCGCACATGACGCAGCACCGCCGCCAGAGCCTGCACCATCTGATCAAACACCGCGAGGAACTGTACGACCTCTACTCCTCGCTGGGCGGCGCGCACGCTCTGATTAGCGACTACCCCACGGCGGTCTCGTGGTTTGGCCAGGCCTGGCAGCTCGCTCAGACCATGGAAAGCCCCTCGATGCTGCTCTCCAGCATGCTCGGACGCCTCAGAGTCTGGGAACAGTGGAACCGCTATGATGAAGCACGCGAGGTCGCTACCAGCATCCTCCAGATCAGCGAACAATACCAGCAGCCGGATAAGGGCTGGCAGCTTTCCGCTCTGGAAGCCCTGGCTGAAGTGGCCTATCGCACCGGCAACGTCGAAGAGAGCGAAGAATTTCTGGGCCGTTACCAGCACATCTGCGAGCACTATTGCCCCAACAAGCCCATGCTCCTGCCCGCCATTCACGCCGTACACGAGAACTGGCCGCTGGCGCTGGCGGACATGCGCGAAATCGTGCGCCGCGCCGAGCCATTTCCTCTGCCCGAAGCGCTCGCCCACCAGGCCGAATTCGCAGTACTGGCAGGGCAACCGGTCGAGGAACAACAAGATCTCTGCGCCCGCGCAGTCCGCGTCGGCGAAGAATCCGGCGCGCGCAAGTACTTCGCCATCGCCCTGCGCGCCCGCGGGCGGATGCAGCTTGAACTTGCCAGCTGGGACGAAGCAGAAAAAGACCTGCGCCGCGCCCTGGCGGGCTTTAAAGAACTCGATCTGCCCTGGGAGCAGGGCGAAACTCTCACCTGCCTCGGCCAGCTCCACTGTCGACTCGCCAGCCAGTCAGCCAGAGATCAAACTGCCCACGCCAAACACAGCGGCCTCGCCAGCTTCTTCCTGCAACAGGCGCTCGGCTTCTTTGAAGCCCAGCACGCCGTCCACGACGCCCGGCGCGTGCGCGCAATGTTGGCAGGCGCGCAGGTAGGGGTATAACAAAAAACTCGACCAGATATAACAGAGGTCTCCATCCCCTGGAAGCTGTTTGTGGAAGCAGGCTTCCAGGGTAGCCGCCGTGCTCCAGCAGAAAAGCGACTTTCAGCAGGGAGGAAGCATCTGGCAGCCGTTTATCGTAGAAGATGGCAAGCTGATCACAGCCAGATATCCCGCCGACGCCCAACAATTCGCCCAGAGGCTCATTGAGCAACTCGGCTGAAACACTAGAAGAATTTGGACCCGCGCGTCCCATTCCTGGCCTGCTCAAACAGCACCGCCGCGCAGTCTTCTACCTGTACACACTGGCACGGCGGGGTTTCTGTCAGCCATTTTTTTACCGCCTGAGCACGCTCAATAAGCGCGTCCATTTCTGTGACTTTCCCGGTCACCAGCGCCTGCCAGCGTCTGGACACCGGGGCCTCCTCTGACTCGGTGAAGAGCGCCTGGAGTTCACCAATCCGAAAACCCGCCTGGCGGGCAAGCTGGATTAAGCCCAATCTCTGCAAAACCGCCATCTCGTAATATCTTCGTCCATTTACTCGTTTGGGCGGGAGCAATAACCCGACCTTTTCATAATAACGAATAGCGGAAGTCTGTAGCCCTGCGCGGCGAGCAATCTCGCCAATGGTGAATTCTTTCATAGTCTTAGAATCCTCTTGACTTCAAGCGCGCTTCAAATTGTACACTTCTTCCAGGTGAAAGGCACATCCTTGAAGGATTGTTATGCCGATCATAAAAGACGAGCCACATCGAGAAAGGACACACTACTATGCCAACCGAAGAAACATCCAGGAACGAAGTCGCCATTGCGTGTAATCCAGATGCCATCCCTGCCGAGATGAGAGACCAATGGATCGAGAACAGCAAGCGCCTGTACGCGGCTGTACAGGAAATCCAGGATATGCCAGCCGGGTACAGATTTCGCCTGCTTCCCGACTCCACAATGCTGCTCAAAGTGGCCGAATATATCGCCAATGAACGGCTCTGCTGCCCATTCCTGCATTTTACCGTAGAGGTCGAAGCGAACGAAGGACCTTTCTGGCTATGCCTGACAGGCTGCGAAGGCGTCAAAGAGTATATCCGATCTATCTTTGTAACAAACGATCTGCTCAACCAGCGCGTAATCGAGGTCACTGACTGACAATAACTATGATGCTGGCCATTCAGGCGATCCAGAGATGATTGACATAGAGCAAGATATTCAAGGCAAACATAGGCAGCGAGCAAATGGTAATCACGCGCTCGACACGCGGGTGCTTACTCCACTTTCCCAGAATAATGAACACAGGAAAGACCAGGAGCATGTAACGCGGAGCAGCGGTTAAGGGTTCACCTGTCGCCTGCGGATAGCTCAAATTGAAAAGTATCATACACAGAGCGTATAGAGCGTAATGCAGCGGCAGGTGCTTCCACCCCACAATCAGTATAGCCAGTGGTGCCAGGATAAAAATGAGATCGACCGCGTTCATCAGGTGAATTGCTGCAACCGCAGGTTGGAAAAATGTCTGGCACGTCAGAATCACGCTCCAGAGCGGAAATGTGAGACGGCGCTGCCAGAACTGAGCCTCTGCCGCGCTAAAGGCCAGGGGGTCGTGCTTCGTAATCCCCAGATAGAGCATGAAAACCACTACACCCGCAGGGATAAGGACCAGCGGAAGAGAGGCCCCCAGAAGCTGCCGCCAGTTGACATGCTCGCCTTTGCGCGGCCAGAAACGCTGGAGAATCACCACCGCAAAAGGCACCAGCAGGATTACCCCCTGTGAATGGGTCAGCGCCACGAGAAAACCGCAGCACCCTGCCAGCCAGTAACGCGCGTGCTGTAAAGACCAGAAAGCGGCCAGTGAAAGAAACAGGAACAACGCTTCAGTGTAACCCACAAAGAAGAAGATAGCATATGCCGAGAAAGCCAGGTAAAATAGCGCATTACGCGCTGCGCTTGAATCGAAATGCTCACTCAACAGACGATAGAAAATGACCAGCGCGAAATAGAAAAAGAGGTTTGCCAGCAAAAGACCCGCGATATAATAGGCATCCAGCGATCCGCCCAATATCATCCCCGTCCCCCGCAGCAAAAGCGGCCAGAGCGGAAAAAAAACCGTGTTGCGCAACTGGCTATACCCCTGGACGGCCACTCCTATATACGAATAGACATCCCAATGTCGCCAGGATAACCAGTAGTCAGCCAGAGCTGGCGGCTGGATGCGAAATATAGCCACGGCTGAAATGAGAAGAATTGCCAGGCGACTGCTCAAAAAAACCCATGCGGCCTCCAGCCACGCGGTTTTTCGTGAGGACATATCTTTTCTCAACCTTCTGTCGTTTTTATAATACCTGTCACTATATCACATTTTTTCGCGCAAAGAGGCAGACCTGACTACAGCATTGATGGGTATGTTCTGGGCGGAACTCCGCCCAGAACATACCCATCAATGCCTATTTTAGACAGCAGCGCTCACCTGCGCGAGCAGACGATCGATGCCCTGTTGCAGCCGCGCGGGGTGCGGGCCGACCAGGCGGCCTGCCGGCTGACCGTTGACGTAGAGCACGAGGGTGGGCATACCCTGAATGCCCTGCTGGCTCGCGGTCCGCGGATTCTCGTCGACATCCATGCGCGCGAAACGCAGGCGGCCAGCGTAGCTCTGGCTCAGTTTCTCGTAAACGGGCGCCAGCGCGTGACAGGGCGGGCACCAGGACGCTGTAAAATCAACAATTACTGGCAGCTTCGCTTGTAGCACCTGCGCTGTAAAGTCAGCATCGCTCACGATAAACAGATTGGAACTTTCGCTCATGTTAAAGCACTCTTTCTCTGAAAACACCTTACTGATCTGGCCGATACGCTTGCTATCGGCCATCAAGGCTTGCCTGGATACAATTTTCACTCAACGCTCCGCGGCCAGCCATAAGAGAGCCAGTTTCTCTCTCAAGCCTGATCTGGAAGCCTTGATCTCAGTATAGATGTTCAAGTTAACTTGAAGTCAAGGGGGAGTGCGTCACTGCTTTGTGAGGATAATTCGTCATAGTCAACATTATCAACCAACTCCAGAGCAGGCATTGAGGGTGATTCTTCCTTACGGCTGATCCTTGAAGCAAGCGCGGGGAGCTTGACAGTATCCTCTTCCTCCAACAACTCGCTGGCCAGGGCATGGTAGCGCTCAAGGGAAGTTGTCATGGTAGCTATCCACACGCTGATGTCATTCCAACATTGTTCAAATTCGGGAACTGTCTGGCTGGCGTACTGCAGGACACGCGACAGTTGTTGCTGATCAACAATTGGCAACTGGCTCTCGGCATTACTCAGTTGTTCCATCTCTGTATGAATGATACGCAAAAGCGCGATATATTCTTGAGTAGAAAGAGGCATGGCAACTTCCTTGCGACCACCAGGGTCAATTTTACCGCTACTACACACTAAACGGGAGATAAATAGACAAACAAAAATATACTAATCAATCAGATAGCCTTTTGCCTGAATTAATGATAAGTTCTTACAAAAGTATAGCCTATGCATGAGAAAAGTTCTACGCTTTTTCCTAAAAATAGTATTAGAATTTTCCTGAAATGTATTTTACTCATCAATTGACAAAAATCCATAATTTCATTGAAAGGTCAGCCATACAACCGGTGTTCTGGGAAAACCTGATATAATGGAAAATGGATCAGGCTAGCACAAGAGGAATTATTAGTTTATGGAAGATTTGACAATTAGCGAAGTTTCGAGGCGCGCGGGCATTCGCGCTTCGGCTATTCGCTATTACGAGAGCATCCAGCTCCTGCCCCCTCCAAGGCGCAGCGGGGGACGGCGGCGCTATAGTAGCGATATCCTGCGCCGGCTCTCATTTATTCAGGTCGCCCAGGCGGCAGGCTTTAGTATCGCAGAGATTCAGACGCTCCTCAATGAACTGGACGAGAAGGCGCCCCTCTCTGAACGCTGGCAAACCCTGGCTCAGCAAAAACTGGCCGAGGTAGATGCCCTGATGCGCAAGGTGCAGGGCATGAAAATGATCCTGGTCAACGGCCTGGATTGCCATTGTACTAACCTGGAAGAATGTATGGATTGCATCATTCGCGCCGAATCCAGTACAAATTATCTGTAAAC
>DASVMX010000500.1:0-4639 GCA_036384215.1 Ktedonobacteraceae bacterium
CTCCTGGCCTGTCAGCACCCATAAAACCAGCGGTCGGGATCTTATTCAGCCAGGATGGTCTGTCCCCGGTGCGGACCAACGCCGACGCTGTGCACGGGCAGGCGGGTCAGTTCGGTGAGAAAGTCGAGGTAGGCGCGGGCATTGCGCGGAAGATCCCGCAGGCTGCGGGCCTCGCGCGTGGATCTCTGCCAACCAGGCAGAACGGTATATACAGGCTCGCACTCTTCATGGGCAAACGGTCCAGGCATGTCCTCAAGCAGTTCGCCCCGATAGCGATACCCGGTACACACAGGAACCTCCGCCAGGCTGTCCAGTACGTCCAGTTTGGTAATCGCCAGGTGGGTGCAACCGTTGAGTTCGCTCACGTAGCGCGTAACGATAGCGTCAAACCAGCCCACGCGGCGCGGGCGGCCTGTGGTTGCGCCAAATTCACCGCCCAGTTCGCGCAAGGTGTCGCCTTGAGCATTCTTCAGCTCGGTAGGCATTGGCCCTGTGCCCACCTGCGTGCTATATGCCTTGGCCACGCCTATCACGCGGTCGATCTGGTGCGGCGGAATACCAGCGCCCGCCGCGGCGCCCGCCGCGGTGGGGGAAGAGGAGGTGACGAATGGATAGGAGCCCCAATCCAGATCTTTCATCGCGCTCAACTGTCCCTCCAGTACGATGCGTTTGCCCTCTTTCAGGGCCGCGCGCACCAGCGGCACGGTATCAACAATCCGCGCCCTGAGCTGCTCGCCCCAGCTCAGGCCTTCTTTCAAAAGCTCTTCCAATTCAAAGGGCGGGCGACTATAGACGTTGGTGAGAAGTGCGTTGGTGCGCCGCAAGATGATCTCCAGCTTGGCCCGCAAAACGCCTTCATCGAGCAAATCCTGCACGCGGATGCCGATGCGCGCCACTTTATCGGTATACGCTGGACCGATGCCGCGCTTTGTCGTCTCCACGCGATACTGGCCACGCGCCTGGTCTTCCACTTCATCCAGAATTTTGTGATAGGGCATAACAACGTGCGCTCGATCAGAAATCAGCATAGGCGAGACCGCGACATTCTGACGGGCCAGTAGATTCAGTTCTTCGAGCAGGGCTGGTGGATCAATCACGGTACCTGTGCCCATAATGGACTGGCAGGCGGGATGGAAAATACCGCACGGCACCTGGTGGAGTTTAAATTCGCCAGCCGCGTTGACAACCGTATGACCGGCGTTCCCGCCCCCCTGAAAGCGTATACAGAGATCCGCCTCCGCGCTGAGCAGATCGACCAGTTTCCCTTTTCCTTCATCCCCCCACTGCGTCCCAACCACAACCGTGACAATTCCAGGCATAATAAGGCTCCTTTGTTGCATAGAAAAGCTGATAGAAAGATTATTCCAGGCTGGAAGGCAGACACACCGTCTCTGAATCCATGGTGGTCATTGTGAAAAGCCGAGCGGCATCCGTTTCTGGTAGAAGCCGCCGCCGCAGGTCAACCAGGTGCCTGCCAAAAGCTCCTTCCAGTTCGCTGGAAAAGCGTTCATAAATTGAGGCCAGATAGGACTCATCGCGGATCAGTTTCTCGACAAGCCAGACCAGCGTGCGGTTCTGAGTAATAACCCCCGTGGCAGGGGCGTCAAAAGAGGCAACCAGCGCCTCGGAGAAGTCTACAGCCAGCGCAACCACGTGTCCTCCCACGACCTTTTCAGATCCTTCGTGGCGATAGATCGTCGCGAAATCAACCCTGGCTTCGCCAAAAAGATTGAGAATAATCGTGCATCCACGCGCGCGCGCGGCTCGCAGGGGTTCGGCCAGCCCATCCAGATCCTCGGCCCACAGACTGGCAGCGATGCGATGGCGGGCGCTCTGGATAAGCTCGATCAGCCGCTGCTCAATCCGCTCCCGTTCGCGCAACTCCCAAAAATGGCCCACCGTTTCAGGCTTCCCCAGCGTGCTCAATTCCTGCTCCAGGTGAGAACAGCGCTGGCGCGTCTCCTCCTGAATGCGCCGAAATAACAGCGCCGGCGGCACAGCAGCGTAACGCACCGGCTCCTGACTGACCGCGGCAATATGTTCCTTCGCCACCAACGTCTCTAAAGCCTGATACGCGTTCGCGCGCGGCAGACCCGTCCCCTTGCTCACTTCATAACCGGTCGCGTGGGGATATTGTAACAAAAAAACATAGACCTGAGCCTCTGCCCCGGTAAATCCCAGCCGCTTCAGCTCTTCAACGTTGGAAGCCATGCCATCCGCTTTCTTATTCGCAGTAGTAGTAGTCAGAGCTACTACTAGTAGTATGGGGTATCTCTTTTCTTTTGTCAAGGAGGAATATCAGAGGGAAAAGATCTCGCCGCGTGCTCAGACTGGCGGCCCGCGGCGAGATCTTTTCCCTCTATTTAGAAGCCATTGGCCTGCGCGACGCGGCCCAGCCAGCGTGCGCTCGGTTTGACGGTGCGCTCCTGGGTCTGATGGTTGACGCCGATCAGGCCAAAAGTGGGGCGGTAGCCAAACATCCACTCGAAGTTGTCCAGGGCGGACCAGTAGATGTAGCCGAGCACGGGAATACCGGCATTCAGGCAGTCTACGACGCCGCGCAGGGCTCGCTCAAGGTAGACCTGGCGGCGCTCGTCGTTAGCAGTGGCGATGCCATTTTCGGTCACAAAGATGGGTCTGCCAGTCACCTGGTGCGCGTAGCGAATGGTGCCGGCAAGCGCCTCAGGATAAAATTCGTCTCGCATCAGCGTGCGCTCAACATTGTCTGCCAGTTGCGCAGGACCCATGGGGCCAAAGACCTGGCGCGTGTAGGTCTGCACGCCGACAAAATCATCGTCACGCAAAGCTTCCAGGTAGAGATCTTGCAAATTATGGCGCGCGCGCGCAGCCATTTCTTCACCACCTGGCAACGCCTGAATATCCGTCAGGGCCAGCGTCACTCCGACCTGGCGCTGACCTGGCCCGGCCTTGAGCACCTCGACCGCGCGCCGATGCGCGGCCAGCATGGTCTCGCGCCCTCGCTCTGGCTCGGCGTAAAGAAAAGGACGAAAACGTTTCGCGTCGCTCCCCACACGGCTTGCAGCCTCGTTAAACCAGGAAGCACGCGTATTCAGCGGTACTCCCAGAAAGCTGAGCAGCGGCCCCAGGTTGATCTCGTTGAGCGTGCAGGCCAGGGGCAGCAGATCGCCCAGGTAAGCTATCGCGCGTTCGCAATAGCGCGCAAACTTCTCAGGCGTCTCCTGCGCTTCCCAGCCACCAGCCGCGGCCAGCCAGCGCGGCGAGGTGAGATGGTGAAAGGTGACCATCGGCGTCATATTATGTTCGTAGCAGGCCGCCAGCACGCGCCGGTAATGCTCAAGCGCGGCCAGCGAGAATTCTCCCTCCTCTGGCTCAATCCGCGACCACTCCAGAGAGAAGCGATAGACTTTCAAACCCAGGCCAGCGATCAACGCGATATCCTCGCGATAGCGATGGTAGTGGTCGCAGGCATCCCCCGAGGGCTCCACGTAAATCGTGCCCGGCGTGTGCTCCAGCACCCAGTTGTCATTGTAGACGTTGCCTCCCTCAACCTGGTGCGCGGCAGTAGCGGTCCCCCAGTAAAAACCTGGCGGAAAAGTGAACTCCATACGTATAATCTTCCTCTCTATGTTTGAGATGACCAATAGAATCGTCCAATTTGGTAGGCGCTTAAAATGATGGGTGTACTATTGCAAACGCCATAAAGGGCCGATTGATCGTATCCTGCCCCAATTGATCGTGGGCCTGCCGCCGGGCTATTCGTAGTAATATATGCACAGATTCTGTGTCCCTCAGCTATGGTGATCGTGCTCGGCTGGCGTGACATCGAGCGCCGGATTGCCGTCGAAAAAGCCCACTGGCTTGAGGGTAAAGCCCACGCTTTCAACCGGCATGACTGGCCAGTCTTCGGGCCGCACAATGGGACTGGAGCCAAAAGTGTACCAGACCACCAGGTCGGTCTGCTCCAATGGCCTGTTCTGCCGCACATACACTGGTAGACCGTCACCGCCGGGCTGCTGATTAGGATAATAACCATGCCAATGCCATCAAAAGAGCAACAGTGCCCCTGGCGAAACATCCTGCCAGGCAGCAAAAATCCTATCAATTCTCATAAAAACACTGCAACTATCTCTGCTACTGAGCAAAATATATTATTACCCGAAGTGGTATGTCAACTTCCTGCCCTTGGGAGGCTGTCTTGACAACTAACGTTAGTTTCGTTATAATCAAAGGGCAAAAAGAGGTTTGCCCGTAGCCGGTTGGAAAGGTTCATAGTATATTGCATGAATAGAAGAAAAGAAATTATCAACGCATACAAGCAGCGCAAGCTCGCGGGCGGCGTCTACAAAGTCACCAATACGACGAATGGGAAGTACCTCATCGGGTATGTCGCGAATCTGAAAAGCGTGCAAAATCGCTTTCAATTCGCGGTAACGACCAATATCACCTTTGACCGCAATTTGCAAAAGGACTGGGAAGAGTTGGGGGCTCAAACGTTTACCTTTGAAGTTCTTGAAGAACTCGAACAAAAACCTGAGCAGAGCCAGTCCGCCTTCATGGACGACCTGAAAACCCTTGAGCAGTTGTGGCACGCCAATTTTGACGCGTCAAAAGCATACTGAATTCTCAGCAGGAGATGAAACAGTCGTGGCGTGTTCAG
>DASVMX010000501.1:0-4577 GCA_036384215.1 Ktedonobacteraceae bacterium
CTTTTCCAGCCAGCCCCTGGCAGTCTCATAGATCAGAGACTTCGATAAGGCCGCCCCACCCCGGCTAAAAACCGAATTGGGCTGAATGGGCGCGGACGCGCCCATTCAGCCCAATTCGTTTTTTAGCCGGGGTGGGGCGGCCTTATCGAAGTCTCTGATCTATGAGACTGCCAGGGGCTGTCTGGAAAAGATTGTATCTGGAGCACAGGTGAGCAATCCGGCCTAGCAGATGCTCAGTAAGTGCTGTTGAGGTGTTTAGCGGGATTGGCGTATGGTAATGGCGCGCAAGGCCACATGATCTGTCCACGCGCTGTCTCTTTTGATGGAGTCGCATGCAACAGCGAGCGGGAGGAGCGTGGTTTTGCGCGCAAAATGGTATTTGTTTCTTTCAAAGGCTGAACACATTCTCTGTAAGGGAGGAGAGAATAGTCATGTCAAGGAAGTTTATGAGCTGGCGCACGTCGGGGCACAGAGGTGCCTGGCTGAGTTGTGCGGCGCTGCTCTGTCTGCTGGCATCAGCGTTTGCACTTGTCAATCCGCTGGGCTTAACCGGCGCGTCCGCCGCGAGCAGCGCCCAGGTGACGATTAACGCGGGCCAGGCGCTGGGCTCGCTGACAGGCGTGAGCAGGGGGCTTAACACCGCCGTGTGGGATGGGAATATGCTTGACAGCGCGGCTGCCAGCGCGATCAAAAACGCGGGTGTTGGTCTTCTACGCTATCCTGGCGGCTCGACCTCGGATGTCTATCACTGGCAGTCGAATAGCAATGCCCCCGGTCAGGGGACTGACGTGGCCGGCGACAATTTTGACGCCTTTATGGGCATGGCCCAGTCGGTTGGCGCCCAGCCGATGATTACCGTCGATTATGGCGCGGGCACACCATCAGAGGCGGCAGGCTGGGTGCAGTACGCCAATAAGGGCGGCGCGGGTTACACTGGTCCAGTGCCAACCTATGCTGGTGGGAGCAGCACGGGCCATACATATGGCATCAAATACTGGGAAATCGGTAACGAGATCTATGGTGATGGCACGTACGGCGCCAGTTGGGAATTTAACAACAATGCCCATACTTCGGCTGCCTATGCCAATAACCTCGTAAGCTATAGTAAGGCCATGAAAGCCGTTGATTCCACGATCCAGATTGGCGCGGTTCTGACTGCTCCGGGTAACTGGCCCGATGGCGTCACCAATTCCGCGTCTCCCCAGCCCTGGAACCAGACCGTGCTCTCCACAGCCTGTTCCTCGATAGACCTGGCCATTGTCCACTGGTATCCGCAGAATCCGGGCAATGAATCCGATGCGACCTTGCTTTCGGCCTCCAGCCAGATCGCGGGCATGGTTTCCACCCTGCGTTCTGAGCTAAACCAGTACTGCGGCACCCACGCCAGCGCGGTCCAGATCATGGTTACTGAAACCAACTCGGTCTCCTCCAATCCTGGCAAGCAGACGGTTAGCACAGTCAACGCGCTGTACGAGGCCGACGATTATATGAGCTGGCTGGAAAATGGCGTCAGCAACGTCGATTGGTGGACGTTGCACAATGGCCCGGTCGCCGGCAATACCAGCTCCTCGCTCTACGGCACCGCTCAGTACGGCGATTATGGCGTACTCGCCAATGGCTTATGCACAAGCAGCACTTCGGGTATCTGCGAGCCTGCCGCCAACACACCTTTCCCGGCTTATTACGGCCAGCAGATGCTCAACACTCTGGGTAAAGCAGGAGATACCATGGTCTCCTCCTCGTCCAACCAGACCCTGATCGCGACTCATGCCGTCAAACAGGCCAATGGCAATCTGGCGGTGCTGTTGATCAATAAAGACCCTGGCAATTCGTATACTGTTTCGCTTGCTCTCAATGGCTATACCGCCGCGCTGGGAGGAACCATGTATACCTACGGGGAGAACAGCAGTTCGATCACCAGCGTAATAATTGATCCGCCCTTCCCTGGCTCGTCCAGCAGCGTAAGCGTCGCGCCCTATTCGCTGACCCTGCTGGTTCTGCACCCTGGCAGCGGCGTGACGCCCACGCCCACACAGAGCACTACGCCAACGGCCACGCCTACGCGGGGTATCACTCCTACTGTTACGCCGACGCAGGGTATTACCCCGACGCCTACCAGCGTATCCGGTTCAGGCTGCAGGGTCCATTACGCCATCACCAACCAGTGGCCCGGCGGCTTTGGCGCGTCCCTGACGATTACTAACACCGGCACAACCGCCATTAATGGCTGGAGTCTGCAATTCTCGTTCGCCAATGGCCAGACCATTACCCAACTCTGGAGTGGCTCGTACACGCAAACGGGCAGCGCGGTCACCATCACTAACCTCTCGTACAACGGCTCAATCGCGCCTGGAGCAACGCTCAGTTCAGCTCCCGGCTTCAATGGTGCATGGAACGGCAGCAACACCGCTCCAACCGCGTTTACCCTGAACGGGCAGGCGTGTAGCGTCGTTGCATAGATCAGTCAGAAAGGACACCGTAGAGCTTGCCTTGATTGTGTCTTTCACAATTGCTCGGAAAAAATGACTGATAATACAGAGAGAGCCGCCGGGGTGCCTCCGGTGGCTCTCTTGTGTTTGCCTGTGGATGAGAGATGATGATACAATGTTTTTTATCTCCGCGGGCCTATGTACACTCTCCACACAATTTTCTTCTGATAGAAACAGTTCTTAATTCACAATCTGGTCGGCCAGCTAAGCTCAAAAACACGACAATTGGGCGATAAGCCGGGCATTTGAGAGGGGTGAAGAAGGAAATGAGCAGGATTATGGCGTAAAAAGTATGGTTGTTTTGTCTATAGAAGAAGCCCGGTGGCTGGACATATCTGCTACACTCGAAAGTGCGACCGGTAGAGCCACATGATCCGGTGAAGGTCCACAACGGAGGCCAGCTCCGTTGGAATCGTTTCACCAGATCGTGTAGCTCTACCGTGTGACCGGCGTACCTGGTGAAAGAAAGAATTATGAGGCATGTATGTATCTGGAACGTTCTACATCTACTGTTGACAAGACTCGGCACTACATTGATTCTCCTTCTCCCCTGGCGATGACGCCGGAAGAATTCCATACAGCGAGCATTCAAACGGCGGAACTGGCCGCGGAATATTACGCGGAGCGACCATCGAAGCCTGTCTATACAGCTCCCGCGCGGGAAGTGCTGGAGCGACTGCGTTCCAGTTCTCTGCCCGAAGACGGACTGGCCGCGCCGGAGATCCTGGAGTATTTCGCGCGTGAGATCATGCCCTATGATATGGGCAATCAGCAGCCGACCTTTTCCCCGTGGGTCAACCCGGCAGCGGCCCCCATCAGCATGTTCCTGGATCACCTGGCTAGCGTCATGAACCCGACCTCCGCCAAGGGTTTGCACGCGGCCACCGAAATCGAGAAGCTGGTGATTCGCTGGCTGGAAGACCTGATCGGTTTTCCCACCGTGGGCAGCGGCGGGATTTTTGTCAACGGTGGCTCCCTGGCGAACTTCCACGGGCTGTCAGCCGCGCTCTACTGGGCCTCGAAAAAATATGGCTGGGATCTGCAAGAAGATGGTGTGCAGGGCAACCATCCCCGATTTGTGATCTACGGTTCGCGCGAGGTCCATAGCTGCGTCGAGAAATCCGTGCGCCTGCTCGGCCTTGGCTTGAAGTCATATCGAAGGATTGGAGTGGATAGCGAATGCCGGATCGATCTTGCTGAATTGCGCGAGGCGATTGCTCGCGACCGCGCGGCTGGTTTCTGGCCCTTCGCAATCGTCGGCAGCGGCGGTACCGTCAACACCGGCGTAGTCGATCCCCTCAGCTCCCTGGCCGACCTGTGCGCGGAAGAAGATCTCTGGCTGCACGTCGATGGTGCGTACGGCTGGCCTGGCTTCCTCGACGAGCGCATTGCGCACCGCTATGGCGACGGCCTGGCCCGCGCGCACTCGATAGCGCTGGATGGGCACAAATGGCTGGCCGCGACCAACACCTGTAGCTGCACCCTGGTGCGCGACAAAGATATGCTCGCAGGCGCCTTTGGCTTCGAGGCTTCCTATCTGCGTCTGATGGAGGACGAAGGCTTTGGTATGGGTGAGCGTTTCGACATGGTCGGCATGTACCAGACGCGTCACTTCCTGGCCGCCAAACTCTTCGGCGTCCTGCTCCAGCTCGGACGCGCAGGGCTGCGCCAGCACATCATCCGCCACACTGACCTCGCCCGCTACATGATGGAGCAGATCAAAGCCGCGCCCGACCTGGAACTGCTGGCCGACACCGACCTCACCGCGGTCTGTTTCCGCTACGCTCCCGCCTCTTTGCGTGGCGACGAAAAGCGTTTGAACGCCCTCAACAAAGAGATCGTGCGCCGCCTCATGCTCGGTGGTGAAAAAGCCTTCGTCAGCGGCACCGACCTCGACAGCCGCTACGCTATTCGCTCCTGCGCCCTTCACTACAACCTCAACGAAAACGATATAGAAACCATCCTGGAGGTCGTGCGCCGAGTGGGCATAGAGGCATAATAAAGGGAACGAGAAGGCAAGCTTCTCTTTTTTATGGAAGCCCGACAAAAGCAGGAAAAAATTTCCAATTTTTTCCTGCTTTTGTCGGG
>DASVMX010000502.1:0-8158 GCA_036384215.1 Ktedonobacteraceae bacterium
ACCCCTGAGAAAAAGAATGGTTGGGATGGGTGCTGAGCACCCATCCCAACCATTCTTTTTCTCAGGGGTCTTTCCTTGTCTCCGCACGCGACAGCGCCGATTTTTTCAGGCAAGCGCGCCGTCGCGTTTGACAGGAGCGAGTTTGTTAGTTGGTGATAGCGTGTTTTGACCAGCAGCCGCGCCCGCTGCCAAGGATGGCGTTGCCGAGGTCGATTGAGCCGAGGCCGGTCACCGCGTCCCAACCGCGGGTCGCGTCGAAGCCGGGGATGGTCAGCGGGTTGCCGTTGGCATCCGGCTCTACGACGGTGTTGTTGCCAGTGGTGATATCGTGGAAGACCTTCGAGTACTCGGCGCGCGCTACGAAGAGGTAGAGCAGCGGGTTAATGTCGCCCTGCGGGCCGAAGACGCTGTCCACCAGCGCGGTCATGGCCGCCCACTGGGGGGAGCCGGCGCTGGTACCGCCGAAGATGTAGATGCTGCCGACGTTCGCCGGGTCGCCGCCGCTCCAGGCGATCAGCAGACCATTGTTGACATCGCCGCTATAGGCCACGTCCGGCACGCCACGGCCTTTGTTATGTACAAAGCCGCTCTGATAGAAGGGACGGCTGTAGATTTTGCTGTAGCCGCCGCCGCTGGAGCCGTACTGATCGTTCCAGGCTGTCTCGCTGACATACGTGCCGTCGGGCTGGGTCGCGGTCAGCGAGGTACCGCCAACCGAGGTCACCAGCGGATCACTGGCTGGAGAAGAGGCGCTCTGGAAGTACGAATTGCCATCGCAGGTTGGCTGAGCCGCGCCCGCGTCGCCGGAAGAAGCGAAGACGGTTATGCCTTCGGCCACCGCTTTGGCAAAGGCGCGATGCTGGGCTTTCAAGATCGCCGGGTCAACGCAGGACTCGCCCTCGCCATAGCTCTGCGAGATTACACTGCCCAGGCGATGGTCAACCGCGTACTGCAAGGCGTTCTGGATATCGCTGTCCTGATCGGAGAACGATACTACCAGGTCGATTGTGGCCGCCGGAGCGACCGCGTGGGCAGACTCTACGTCGAGCGCGATCTCACCACTCCAACCGACGTGCAGCGGATTGGTGGGATCGAAGGCCGGCTGGCCATTGGGATAGATGACGTTCAGCTTCGCGGCAGGCAGGCCGAAAACTGTGTCAAAGACATTTAAATCGTCCGCGATTGTTGGGTCGCCAAATGCGTCAATGATCACAATGGTCTGACCCTTGCCCTGGATGCCCGCGGCCTGAACTCGCTGAATATCATAGGCTTTGGCCAGTTCCTGGGGTGTATAACAGTTAATGGGATAGCCAGGTTGCTGGCAGCGGAACGTCGCGCCGTCCGTGCTTTTCCCGGCATAGCGATAGAGCGGGTGCACCGACATGACATGAGAACTGCCGGGCGTCGCGGCATGAGCGGTAGCGGTGCTTGTGGCAAACGCCCCAAGCAGCAGGCCAAGCAGAAGAGTAAGGCCTGTGCCACCCATCATCAGGCGATTTTTGAGACTGGGTTTCTTCATGCGGAAAACAGCCTTTCAAAAAATGTGCATACAAGAATGTAATGACCATAGCGCTTCGTATACCAGCATGTGTCGGGGGGCGCGTCGTCCGAGGATCGCGCTGATCGACGGGAAAACAGGGAGAACCGGTGCCTGGAAAAGTGCGGTACGCGAACTTTAAAAATTTCTTATTCAGCAGCTTGCCAGTGCAAAACAAGGAAAAAACCGCATTGGAAAGATACAATGTTTTATCACACATTTATCGAAATGTACGATAATAATACAGAAAATGGCACCCGCGCCACAGCGTGTATCCCTGGTTAAACAGTGTGCGGCAAATTACGAAGCATATATCTATATTATGCTCAATATATCGCTCGCGTATGGTTGGCAGGTGAGTTAAGAAGTGGTTAAGAAATGGTTAAGCGCCAGGCTTATATGGTAAAGGTTTTCAGACTTCAGCTTTTGTTTCGTTTAAGGCTCCCAGACGCCGCATAGCAGGCCAGCGCGTGGCCACCAGGGCCACGACCAGGATGGTGCCCAGCCCTCCGATAACCACGGAGAGCGGCGGACCAAAGAGCTGGGCTGCGATCCCCGATTCAAAGCCGCCGAGCTGGTTGGACATGGAGATAAAGAGCGAGTTGACCGAGGCCACGCGCCCGCGCATCTCGTCGGGTGTGCGCGTGAGCAGCAGCGTGCTGCGGATGACCACGCTGACATTATCCATCGCGCCCAGCAGGGCCAGGCTGAGCAGCGAAAGCCAGAAGAGATGAGAGAGGCCAAAGACACAGGTGACGAAGCCGAAGGCCGTCACAGCCAGGAGAAGCGCGCGTCCGGCCTTTTTGAAAGGAGGTGTGTGCGCCATACACAGCGTCATGAACAGCGCGCCGACCGAGGGCGCGGCCTGGAGCAGTCCCAGCCCGGTCGGGCCAACGCGCAGGATATCGCGCGCGAAGATCGGCATCAGGGTGGTCGCGCCGCCCAGCAGGACCGCGAAGAGGTCCAGGGTAATCGCCGCCAGCATGATCTGGCTGCCGCGCAAAAATTTCAGACCTTCCGCCAGAGAGCGCATGGTCGAGGCGCGGGGCTGGTCCGCGGGCTGCTGGCGTGGCCGGAAATCTCCGCGCATCAGCGCAACACAGAGAATAGCCACGACGACAGCGCCAATGTTAATCAGATAGACCGGGCTTGCCTGGTGAAAGAGCGCGATCAGCAGCCCGCCCAGAGCCGGCCCCCCGACCGAAGCCAGTTGCCAGGAGCTACTTTCCCAGGTCGCGGCATTCTCATACGCGTTCTCCGGGACCGCCTGCGAGAGCAGCGTCGAAGTCACCGGACCGCTGAACGAGGCCGAGATTCCAATCAGCAGCAGGCAGCCATACATCAACCAGATCGGCCCCTGTACATACGAAAGCAGGGTCAGCCCGATTGTACTGACCGCCAGCAGAACCTGCGCGCCCAGCATCATCCGCCTGCGGTTCACACGGTCGGCCAGCGAGCCGGTGAATAGCGAAAGCGCCATTACTGGCAGCACCTGCACCAGCCCGACCAGCCCCAGAGCCAGCGCTGAATTCGTGCGCTGGTACAGCTCCCAACCGACTGCCACTGAGAGCATCTGCTCACCTATCGCGGCCAGAAAAACCGCCAGAAAATACAGGCGAAAATCGCGAAAACGCAGAGCCCGATAGGGATCATGGCGCTCAACTGGGAGTTTCGACTGTTCAGATGTGGTTGTCGAAGGCACAAGTGCCGTTTCCGGCTGGTCGGTCTGGCTCACAATATTCCTTAAAAAAACAAACAAAAAATAAAACACACTATGCGACGGATCGCCTGGGGAAAACCACCTGAGAAGCTATAATGCAGAGGTCCTCGCTAAAAGTATAACACAAAAAGCGCGTCCTGGTGCGAAGGTGAGCAGACAAGGGTGCGCGTCATTTTTGCAAAACGGGATGGATTTGACCACACCGGAGGTGTGGTGCGACTCAGATTGTTGCAAACGAGGCTGCTGAGCACACCGGAGGCGCGGCTCAATACGGTTTCAAGAAGGCGAAAATCCGCCCGGTTTGCGCTCAATTGCTGAGCGAGAATTCGCTCGAATTGAGCTTGACCAGCAGAACTGTGCCTCCGGTGTGGGTAGAGCCAGATGATCCGGTGAAGGTCCACAACGGAGGCCAGCTCCGTAGCTGCATCGCGGGTCTTGAGCAGGCCAGCTGCTCGTGGGCTTTAAAAAGAGCTTGCCTCTTTTTAGAGCCCGCAATGCAGTAACGGAGCTGGCCTCCGTTGTGATCCTTCGGTTGATGCGTCTTAGCTGATGCTGGCCTCCGTTGTGGATCTTCACCTGATTCTGTGGCTCTACCCCGGTGTGCATTGGTTTGCGTTTTTGTGTTATACAGAATGGCTAAAGAACGCCTACGCGTGCTCAGCCGGGCTGGTATGCTGGCGTTCGGGTTTGGGTTCGTCAACCTGGTAGACTGTCGGCTTGAGAATGCCAATGTAAGGCAGATTGCGGTATTGCTGCGCGTAATCCAGCCCGTAGCCCACCACAAAGCGATCAGGGATGGTAAAGCCTGTGTAATCCGCTTTGACTGGCTTTACGCGCTCGCGCTCTTTGTCCAACAGCGTACAGACGCGCAGGCTCAGAGGGCGCCGCTGGCGCAGCACTTCCATTAAATAGTGCAGGGTCAGGCCGCTATCGATGATATCCTCGACAATCAGCACGTGCTTGCTCTCGATTGGCCCTTCGAGATCCTTTAAGATGCGCACAACCCCGCTGGAATGCGTCGCGTTGCCATAGCTCGAAATTGCCATGTAGTCCAGCTCCAGCGGCAGGTCAATCGCCCGCGCCAGGTCCGCGATAAACGGCACCGCGCCTTTCAGCGTTCCTAGCAGAAGCAGCGGCTTCCCCCGGTAGTCCTGTGTAATTTGCGATCCCAGGGCCGCGGTCCTGGTCTGAATAGCCTCGGAAGAAAGGAGTATCTCTTCAATATCATGGTGCATAACATGCTCTCATTTCTGAATACAAACAGAGGTGTCTCCGAACAGTAGAAGAATTAGCCGTGCAGATCCGCCCCTGCGCGTCACCAACAATCCAATTATCGTGCATGATATCACAGATTCGCGACTCCCCGCCCCACCCCAGGAAGTTATTCACCCGATTTTGTGCGGCATGGGCAGCTAACCTTGGAAATGTTAGCTGCCCATGTCGCACAAAATCGGGTGTTAGGATTGGATGAATTCCACGGAAAGGCGCACAATGCTCGTGGTCTGGCTGGTCAGGCGGGCGTGGTGGCTGAGGCAGGCTCCGGCAACCCAGAGGCAGCGGATATCCGCGAAAAAGAGTGGAGTGGTGGCGCGGACGGCGCGGGAGAGATGGTCGTCGACGAAGATGTCCTGCACTTTTTTCTCCGCGCTCATGCCAAGGGGCTGGATACGGTCGCCAGGCAGGCGCGTGCGCGCGCGCAGGTGGCTGCCCGCGCTTGAGCCGTCCAGGTAGACCGCGTGCGGCGTGGGTGGCTCCAGCAGACGCCAGAGTTCCGCCCAGTTTTCCTGGCGCAGCGCCTGGCCAATTGGGCTCGCGGGTCCAGCCGGGATAATCTCGGCTCTGGCTTTCCAGGGTGTTCCCGGCACCCGCGCTTCGCCCGGAATGGACAGATCTACCTCGCTCGTTTCGGCTGACTGCCCTGGCTGCTGGCGTCTCTTTTCTGAAGTTGGAGTATGCGCGGGCTGGCGCTCCAGGATCAGCCCGCCGGATTGGAAGCGCGCGCGCAGGTGCCGCGGCAGATGAAGTTCACGTTCCTGGAAACTCTGCCGCGCCAGATTGAGCTGTTCCTCTATAAGAAGGAGATGACGCGGCTCCAGCGGCGTCTGCCCCTCGCAGAGCAGCGCGCTCGCCCGGCGCATCAGGTGGCGCTGGAGGCTCAGGGGTTGAGCGAGCAGACTGTGAACTGAGAGTCTGATTTCGCCCGCTCGTTCGGAGAGCACGACATCGTTCCAACACTGCTCTACCTGGCTTTCCAGCCAGTCCAGGTCAACGCGCGCCACCTCGGCGTTGCGCAGGAGGGTGCGCTGAATGCCCGGATTGAGTTCGCGCAGCAGAGGGATTACTTCGTGACGGATACGGTTGCGCAGGAAGCGCGGGTCGCTGTTGCTCTGATCCTCGACAGGAATAATGCCGTGGCGCGCGCAATAGGCCAGCGTCTCCGCGTGCGTGACCACCAGCAATGGGCGGATAATGTCTTGCTGGCGCGGCTGCATACCTACCATCCCACTCAGACCGCTGCCGCGCAGCCAGTGCAGCACCAGCGTCTCCACCTGGTCATCCGCGTGATGGGCCACCGCGATCCGCGCGCCCCCGGCCATTTCCCGTAAAAAACGGTAACGGGCCAGGCGGGCCGCGTCCTCTAGCGAACGCTTCTCCACTCGTGCCAGAGCCAATACATCGACCGCGCCCACCGCCAGAGATATGCCCCAGGACTCCACCATCTGCGCCACTGCGCGAGCATCGCGCTCGCTCTGCTCACCGCGCAAGAGATGATTCAGATGAGCCGCGCGCAGCTTCACGCCTGGATAGTGCAGGCCGGGTCCACACAACTGTTGCAAGAGATGGAGCAGGCACAGAGAATCGGCCCCGCCAGAGACGCCTACCACAATTTCACCTTCGGCGGGCAAGAGCTGGTGCTGATCGATAAAGGCGAGCACCTTCTCAAGCATAGGTAAACTCCTCCTGATTTTCTTCTCCGCCAGCATTGTAACATACTGCCCGGTGGGGACGGAGGCCAGCTCCTGTTTTAAAGGGCTGACAGGAAAAACTGGAAGTTTTTCCTGTCAGCCCTTTAAAACAGGAGCTGGCCTCCATAGTATCCCGTCAAGCTTCGTTTGAAGGGTAGGAAAGTGAGGAGTGCAGAAGGGCGCCAGCCCCTCTGCGTCTCTTCTCTCTCCGCTGCCGCAGGCAGCGCATTCCTCAAACGAAGTTTGACAAAGCACCAGGCGCGTAATCTGTTTGTTTTCAGGCGTGTTTGGCGTGCCTGTAGGTAAAGATGTGATGGAAAGTGAAGTTGTAGATCAGAACGAGCAGGATTGCAATTGCTTCGGCAAAGATCCTGGGGATTGGAGTAAAGTTGCTCAGGCTGAGTTGGATGACAAATGTGAGAATAGTACCAACGATGGTGGTCATATGGAAACGCAGGCAGCGCTGGAGCCAGGGGCGGCTTGCTCCCGCCAGCTTATTGAAGGTATAACGATCATTTGGAATAAAATTCGCGATAATGGAGCATTCTGCTGCGATGATGTAGCTGATGACATCGGCAAGCGTGTCGTTATTTACAGCCAGGGGTGCCAGGACATGATAATACATGATATAAAAGATAGCCAGGTTGACCAGCGCGGCAGTTCCGCCAAAAAAGAGGTAGCTGACCAGGCGCTGGAGCCAGCCCGCTCGGCCATTGGTGTTTTCGTCAACATAATCAAGCACGCTATTGAGAAAAGCCCACCTGTATGGCTGGTAACTTGGCAGACTTGTAATTTTCTGACCGGACTGAGCGTCAGGTGAGGCAACAGAAGCGCTCTGAGATGCCGCGAGGATGGAAGCCTGCTTGTCCAGGCCAGCCAAAACGGAGGAAAACTCGTCTACACTATTTGATACAACTGAATCTTTCATCTGCTCTCCCTAATATATACGAAACGATAGACCTTTTTGGCTTTCACCTGAGACGAGACAAGAAACCCCGCGTTTTCAAGCCAGGGAAATGGCCCGTGCTCGCAGAGCGATAATTCTGTGCGGGGGCCGTTTTCCATCCATAGGAACGGCTCAACCCCTGTGCGATGCTCTCAGAAACTGTACCCCTGGCCTGCAAATGTGAGCACCAATGCCGCCGTTCTCCCGCGGAAACTTCTGCCTGTTGATATCAGGCGAAACACATTTGAAACGCTTAGGTAAAAGTACTGGTCAAGTTTGGAACGAGCAGGTTCAATGAAAAATAACAAAAGGGAGGACTTTCCGCCATTTTTCTTATTTTTTTAAGGTGTTCTCAGCAAGTGGAAAATCGATTAGTGATATGGTACGATAAGCGCAAAGAGCAGCAAGGGCTGTTATCTGGATAGTGCTGGTTTGACCAGGGAGAGGGCCGGGAATATACCTATGTCTATTCGTAAAATTATTACCGCTGAGAATCCTACGCTGCGTCAGAAAGCGAAGAAAGTTCATCGCTTTGACGCGTCGATCCAGAAACTGGTCGACGATATGTTTGAAACGATGCACTCGGCCAATGGAGCGGGTCTGGCGGCCCCGCAAATCGATCTTTCTATTCGCGTCTTTGTCGCGGAATATGAAGACCGCCGCGTGGCCATGGTGAATCCTGAAATCATCAAAGCGGAAGGCGAAGTCACCGGGTCCGAGGGATGTTTGAGTATTCCTGGCTATTATGGCGATAATATCCGTCGTGCCGAAAGCGTCATCGTCAAAGGCCAGGACGTGCGCGGCAAAAATATTCGCGTGCGCGCCGAGGGCTGGTTCGCGCGTATTCTCCAGCACGAGATAGATCACCTGGACGGTATTCTATTCCTGGACCGCCTTGATCGGCCCGAGGATCTGCGCGAAGTCACCTCCGAGGAGGAAGAAGCAGAACTGGAGCGCGAAGCGGTCATCGAATAAAAGAGCAGCGGGTG
>DASVMX010000503.1:0-1674 GCA_036384215.1 Ktedonobacteraceae bacterium
CCCTCTTTAAGATTCGCGGGGCGGGGTTAGACTTCTGCCACGGGTTCTTCCAGTCCCTCGGTCATATAGGCGCGAGCGAGATTCTGGCTGTTCCAGGCGTAGCCGACGCCACCGCGCTGGTCGACGACGATCAGGCCGCCGGTGCCGGTGGCTCGACCCCCCAGAAAATTGATGACGGCCTCGGCGGCCTCCTGGGCGGTGCAGTCCTGGGCGACGAAGTCCGCGGCCCGTTTGGCGATCAGCAAGCGCGCGAAGTCCTCGCCATGCCCGGTACAGGAGATGGCGGCCCCTTCGTCGGCGTAGAAACCGCCGCCGACCAGGGGCGAGTCGCCAATGCGTCCGGGATATTTATTGTGAATGCCGCCAGTCGAGGTGGCCGCTGCCAGCGCGCCAGTGCTATCGACCGCGACCGCGCCGACCGTGCCATGTTTCTGCTTGTCGCGCGCTGCCAGGGAAGCGACTTCCCGCCGGATGAAGCTCGGCTCGCTCTCTGGCTTCAGACCGTGCTCGGCCAGGTATGTTTTCCAGCGCTGGTACTGGCGCTCAGTGAGCAGATCCTCGAAGGCGCAGCGTTCAATACCCTGTTCGCCGGCAAAATGTTCAGCGCCGCGCCCGACCAGCAAGACGTGTGGGCTGAGCAGCACTTTGCGCGCCAGGGAGATCGGATTTTTAATTAACTCAATACCCGCCACCGCGCCAACGTCCAATGTACGACCATCCATAATCCCCGCGTCCAGTTCAATATTACCCTCGGCGCTCAGACACGCGCCGGTCGCGGCGTTGAAGGCCGGATTATCTTCAAGCGCGCGTACCGCGGCTTCAACTGCATCAAGAGCGCTGCCCCCGCTCTGAAGAACGCGCCAGCCAATCAACGCGGCCTCCTGGCAGCCCTGGCTGGCTTCCGCGTGTCGATCAGGGGAGATGTCCCCGGCCCCGCCGTGGACAACAATGGAGATAGGCATAGTAGATAAGGCTCCTCACTAATGATATTTTTCTGTTCAGGGAGAGACGCGTGCAATCGAACAACTTCCGATGGTACGCGTCTCTCCCTGAACAGAAAATACTTTCTGGGATCTATCCTTTCAGGAGACCGCCATTCTCAGGCGGGCGATCCACGATGGCAATGGTACAGCGCGAGGCACAGATCAATCGTTCATCCTCGTCGATAATGCGCACATCCCAGACGTGGGTCGTGCGTCCCAGGCGAATGGGCGTGGCAACGCCGGTCAACCGTCCTTCACGCTTGGAACGTAGATGGCTGGCATTGATTTCCAGACCAAAAGCCATCTGACGCGCAGGATCAATATTGAGCACGCTGCCCAGAGAAGCCAGCGACTCTGCCAGCGTAATAGAGATACCTCCGTGGAGAAAGCCAAGCTGCTGGCGATGGTTGGGACCAATCGGCATAGTCGCCACAACCTTCTCTTTTTCCGCCTCGACAAGCGTAATGTCAAGCACATCCCAGACGGTACCCTCACGGGTCTGATTGATATTGGTAATCATGTCTGCGCTGGAAAATTCCATGGATACACAAATCCTCTCTGACTGATCATCGGTCTGTACTCTGCCATTATAAACCATCACTATCCCTGCCTGCTTGAGTAAAAAAGCCAGCTACAGGTGGAGAGATAAACGCGAGCCATGGCCCGCGTTTATCTCTCCACCTGTAGGCCA
>DASVMX010000504.1:0-10379 GCA_036384215.1 Ktedonobacteraceae bacterium
CCTCTGGAACGGCGTCAACACTTCTCTGGCGCGTTTCAGTTCCGTTTCGTCGCCTGCTTTGCTGACACTCACTCTGCGACGCGTCGTGCTCATCCTGCTCATCTGTTTTCTGGCCGGGGAAACCATGGTCGTTGCAACGCAACAGATCCCCGCGAATCTTGCCGATAATGCCCAGGTGGAGGCTATTACACATGATTTGATACGCCTGGGGATCACGCGTTTTTACTCTGGCTACTGGCAGTGCGATCGTTTCATTTTCCAGACAAAGGAGGCCCTGACCTGCGCGGTTGTCGGCGAAGATCTTTCTCGCGGCCTGACGCGCTACCAAGCCTATTATCTCGCCGTGAAGAATGACCCCAATGCTGCGTACGTCTTCCCCGCGAACTCCGCCTACGCCAACAATTTTGAGCGCCAGAACGCTGGTCTGAAGCAGGCTTTCGAGAAATTGCTCATAGATGGTTACGTCATTTACATTCCCCGGCATACATGACCAGTGAGCAGGACCATAACGTAACGGTTCGCACTGCGAAAGAAGTGGTCTGTTCGCCGGAACAGCGGAAAATTGGGTATTGACATTTCGGCCAGAGTACGGTATATTTTTTGTGTTCTTACTGCGGCGGTTTTCTAAGAAAGATGTCCGTGTTACAGAACACATACGGAGAGGTCGCATAGTGGCCTAGTGCGGCGGTTTGCTAAACCGCTGAGGGAGCAATCCCTCCGAGAGTTCGAATCTCTCCCTCTCCGCCAGCATAACCCTGCAAGAGCAGGGATAAATGTTGTATAGGGGTGGTGCCCAACGGTTGAGGCGGTCGTCTCCAAAACGACTTTCAGCAGGTTCGACTCCTGTCACCCCTGTAGCGAGAACCCCCTGAGCATCCTCAGGGGGTTCATTTGCGTAATATCCGAGCACAAAATACCTGGATATTTTTGTTTGTATCTTATTCCTCATGTAATGAGGCCTCACTTATTGATAAGACTTGCCATTCGCGAGATAATCATGAACCGGCTTTACAAGAATTGTAAAGCGTTCGTATGGAACAATGATGGCCATATCAAGTTTTTTGTTTTCTCATAGCAGGAATATGCAAAGCTAGATATGGACCACTGACTTTGCATATCCCTTTTTTGCCTTCTGTCAATCTTTCCATCAGAGAACCCAGCATTTTCTTGTTCAGCGCGCGGTAAGATAATGGAGAAAGAGTCCGAGACAGACCTTTGCCGAGAGGCAATCCGATGAAGATCGTATTCGCCACCATAGAACTGATCCTGTCCGCATGCGGTGCGAAAAACGCTGAGATACCGGGTTGCTGGCTTGACTTTCTCAAAAAACCTGACTAAACTTGTAGGTAGTTTTGTAGTGTCTAATAGGCAGTATTGTAGAGTACAGTTTTGTTTTGAAGGTGAGGAACAGTGCCTGCACAACACGCGAGTCAGGGACGAGAGGGCGGCAGAGCTCGTTTGCTGAGGGCTGCTCAATTGTTGGTTCAGGAGCGGTCATTTGAGGATGTGACGGTCGAGGAGATCATCAAGCGGGCAAGATTGTCGCGTCCAGCTTTTTACTATCATTTCGCGGGAGGCAAAGACGAACTGCGGGCCGTGCTGGTGGAGAGCGGTGTTTTGCCGGAGGCGCCGGTTCAGGATGTACGTGAACTGGTACTCAAGGCGGCGCTGCGCGTCTATGCTCGCTCGGGCATTTCGGCTGCGACGCTTGATGATATTGCGAACGAAGCTGGCGTGACCAGAGGAGCGCTCTGCTGGCATTTCCACAGCAAGGAAGACCTGCTCAGCGCGTTGATCAAGCATTATAGTCCTCACTCGTACCTGGCTCCGGTGGTTGAGCAACTCAGGCAGGACATGCAGGCAGGTATCTCATTGGACGACGAGGCGATTTTGCGCAGGCTGGCAGGGGCGTTTTACGATGCTTTTCACCAGCAGGGGGATCACGCGCGCCTGGCTTTTCTGCTCATGTATACCCATCCTGAGGCGGCTGAGGCGTTGACCGAGCGCATTGTGACCGGGCGCAAAAGCATCAGTGAATATGTGAGCAAGCGCCAGGAAGACGGCTATTTTCGCCCGGAGATCAATCCAGCGTTTTTTGTCCAGTTGATGGCGACAACCTTTGCCATGCGCGCGGTCGCCCGTGAACTGTACGCGCGTGGGCTGGCCGGAGATCTGCCGCGAGATGTACTGATCGAGCAGGTGGTGTCGCTTTTACTCTACGGTATTGTGCGCAGAGAGACGCAGGTCAAGAGCCAGGAATGATACCAGAGATGCCCGTATTGTGGGGCAAACGAGAAATGGTTGTCTTTGCTGGCGGTTCAGCTCCTGTATCTCTGCCTCCGAGGAGAATGTGAGCGCATGCAAACAACCGCACCGGCGAAGTCGCGCGGCGGGGGAATAGCGTACAAATGGGTGCTGGCGATGGTGGTGATTCTGGGGGTGTTTATGAGCATTCTCGATCAGACCATTGTCAATATTGCTATTCCGCGCCTGCAAAGCGCTTTTGGCGCCGATATTCATAGTGTACAGTGGGTCCTGACGGCCTATATTCTGGCTCAGGGGGTTGCCACGCCGATGGCGGCCTTTTTCGCTGACACGCTGGGCATCAAGCGCTTCTATCTATTTTCACTGGCAGCTTTTACGCTGGGTTCCGCGCTCTGCGGGCTCGCGTGGAGTCTGCCCGTGCTGATCCTTTTCCGTGTACTCCAGGGCCTGGGGGGCGCGGCTCTGTTTCCTTTATCGCTGACCCTGCTGTTTCAGGCTTTTCCGCCAGCAGAGCGCGGTGTGGCCATGGGTTCGTTTGGCGTGCCAGCGCTGCTGGCGCCCGCGATTGGTCCTACGCTGGGCGGCTACCTGGTCACGTATGCTGGCTGGCAGTTGATTTTCTACATCAACGTGCCGGTGGGCATTGTCGCGATAATCCTTTCCATGCTCTTTATCCGCGAATATCGCGCGCGGACGCGCCAGCGTTTTGATTTTCTGGGCTGCTTTTTTGTGGCTTTGGGCCTGGCGACGGTGCTTTATGGTCTCTCATCGGCGAGTACCGATGGTTGGGGATCGGCAACAGTGGTGGGTTTTCTCAGCATAGGATTATTCTCCCTGGTGTTGTTTGTAGTAACGGAGCTGATACTGGCCAGACGTGGAGGAACGCCCTTACTGGATCTACGCCTGTTCGCCAACGGTCCATTTCGAGCGGGGATTATCGCGAATGTCTTTGTAATTTTCAGCCTGTTTGGAGGCCTTTTCCTCTTTCCCCTCTATCTGCAAACTTTACGCCAGTTGAGCGCGTTTCAGGCTGGAGTGACGCTCTTGCCCCAGGCTCTGGCCTCGATGGTGAGCGTACTGATTGGTGGGCGGCTGGTAGATCGTTTTGGGGTACGCACAATCATGATTCCTGGCCTGCTTGTGCTGGGGATCGCAACCTGGCAACTGACCTTTCTGGACCGCTACACCCCCTTTGGTTGGTTTCAATTCTTGCTCATTCTGCGCGGCCTGGCACTGGGTTTGACCGTTCAGCCTTTGACCGTGGCTATGATGTCAGAGGTTAATCCGCGCCAACTGGCCCAGGCCTCTTCGTTAAGCACAGTTAGCCGCTCGGTTTCCAGTTCGCTGGGCATAGCGATCCTGGCGACGCTGGTGCAGACGCAGACATCGGTTCATTACAGTCACCTGGCGGAACAGATCACGCCTTTCTCGCGCCTGGGAGGGCTGGTCGCGCAGTTGCAGGCCTACTTTGTCGCGCATGGAGCAGGAGTGCTCGCGGCCCACACGGCTGCTCTACAGGAGATTTCCCTGTTTATCAAGGGCGGGGCGTTTATTCTCTCTATGCAAGATGCCTTCAGGTTTACGATTATCACCATCGCCATCGCGCTGGTTTCAGTCTTTTTTGTGAGGAACAGGACGACAAGAGCTGGTCAGGCGCGGCGCGCACCAGAGCAGGCAGGTGAAAAGCAGTCCGATGAGGGCGCCGCCAGCAGAGCCGAAGCTATGGTGGCTGGCTAAGCGTACATGTTTGCTGGGCGTGACTGATCTTTCTGTTCCCTTTTATAGCTGATCAAAGGAGTTTTGTGTATGCTTCGCAGGATTTTGATCC
This sequence comes from Ktedonobacteraceae bacterium, assembly GCA_036384215.1. Lineage (GTDB taxonomy): Bacteria > Chloroflexota > Ktedonobacteria > Ktedonobacterales > Ktedonobacteraceae > Paraktedonobacter. The sequence continues at coordinate 4,094 of DASVMX010000504.1, forward strand.
CGATCTTTGTTTTTATTGCCCTGCTGGCAATTGTTAGTGGTATCGGGTATTGGGTCTATGATGGCTACATGTATTACCGCACCGACGATGCTCAGGTGAGCGGCCAGATTCTGAATATCAGCGCCCCGGCTGCCGGAACCTTGAGTGCGCTCAACGTCTCGGTCGGGCAGAACGTGACCGCCGGGCAGACGATTGGCACAATCACTCTGCCTCCCAGCACAACGGGCACGGCTTCAAGTACAACCACGCCCGCGACAGTTAATCTGACCAGCCCGATTGATGGAACCATCTTACAGGTGCCAGCGGTGCAGGGTCAGACGGTTGCACCGGGTCTACAACTGGCCTCGGTCACCAACTTGAATAATCTGAGCATTATCGCGTATGTCGATGAAAGCTCGTTGAATAATATCAGTATCAACCAGGCCGTGGATATCGGAATTGACGCGTATAACGGCACCAGTTTTAGTGGGCACGTCACGCAGATTGTCCAGGCGACCGCGGGCCAGTTTTCGCTGTTACCCAATCAAGATCCCACCAGCGGTAACTTTACCAAAGTGGGACAGCGTGTCCCGGTGTTCATCACGCTGGACAACAAGAATGGCAAGGATATCGTACCTGGTATGAGCGCTGAGGTCACTATTCACCTGCATTAGCAGCGAGTGACCACTGCACAAGGTGGAAAGGAGAGCAAAGTGAACATATTGATTATTGGTGGTTTGCTGGGCCTGGCCGTTCTGGCCATCCTTAGCGCGGTGCTGCTGGGGATCGGCGAGGATCGCGCGGAGAAAGCAAGGAGGGAAGTGCAAGCTCAACAGACCAGCACGCCCGCGCTGCCATTTCCGCAAGCGCAGTTTCCGCAGGTTGTGAGTCAGGGACCAGCTTATCAAGCAGTGCCCGCGACCCCCATTTTGCCGCCTCAGACCATTCCCTTACCGGTCTCCAGCCAGGGCCAGGCAACGGGCGAACTCAGCCTGGCCGATCTGAACGGGCAGGTGCGCGAGATCACCGGCGAATTGCGCGCCCTGGCGCAGCGAGCAGGCGATCTCCAGCAGCGCCTGAACACGCTCAGCGAGGCACTCGAACGCTCTGACCGGTCCTCGCAGGAACCCCAGCGCACCAGCGCGCCAGCGGACTTCTTCACCTCAGACATGGAGACACAGCTATTTGATCGCTAAAGCTCACTTCAAACGTTGCCCGGGTCAACACATGCTTCGGGCAACGAGAGGAAGAAGTTGTGCTTAATACAATGGGTTGATCTTTCAATTCTTTCCGGGTACAATGCTTCAAGGTGTGCGTTGTCTGGCAGATGTTTGGCGATGAGCCGCTTTGAGGCAGGCGTTTATGGAGAATTCCCAGCCACTTCACGATCCTGTGGAGAAAGGTCTCGATGTTGAGATTATAGACTTGCCGGAGAATGGCGGGCAGGGCGTTTCGATGAGTTGGGTAGCGCGGCATGTGCTGGCGGGGCAGCGCTCGGTGGTACGGCATGGAGCCCGGTGGCGGGTGGCAAGTATGCTGGTTCTGGGGATTCTTGTGCTTGTTGTGTTGAGTTTTGCTTCGAATAATCTGGTCATGTTGTTGATGCCTCGTACTGCCGTTGGGCCAGGGCTTTTTCCTACCAGGCCAGTGTTTGATCCTTATCGCTATCCCCATAGCAATCATCCTGACGCGCTGTATAGCGGGCATCAGGGGCGAGTTGAGAATGTGGTCTGGTCGCCGGATAGTCGGCGTTTTGCTTCCGGGGGGTTCGACAATACCATTCAGGTCTGGGATATCGAGACCCGGCAAGAGCAAGTATATCGCGGTCATACTGATGAGGTAAAGGGCCTTGCCTGGTCACCAGATGGCCGGGAACTGGCTTCTGTCAGTAGAGATCAGACGGTGCGTATCTGGAATACCGCGACTGGCCGGCTTGTGATGAAGCTGGTCAACAGTAAATCAGTGTACAGTGTGGCGTGGTCGCCAGATGGGCATTATCTGGCATATGGCGATGAAGGTGCGCTGGTGCATATCTGGGATATGCAAACCAGGAGCGAAGTACAGACGCTGACCGGGCACCTGTCGACCGTGGTGAGCATAGCGTGGTCACCAGATGGGCAGGAACTGGTCACATCCAGCTTTGATTTCACTGTGCGCGTCTGGCAGGTCAGCACCGGCAAACAACTGACAATCTATGCTCATGGTGATATTGTGCCGTTGGTAGCGTGGTCGCCGGATGGGAAAGAGATCGCGAGCGCCAGTTACGACACCACGGTCCAGATCGCGAATTCAGCCAGCGGAGCATTGATCTATAAGTATTTTTATCACTCGAACGCAGTCTACAGCCTGGCGTGGTCGCCGGATGGGACGCGCATCGCTTCCGCCAGCCGTGATGGCACGGTGCAGGTGTGGCGGGTGGCCAATGGAGCCCACGTGATTACCTATTTTATTGCCGCGACCTGGGTTGCCTGGTCGCCTGATGGCGCGATGATCGCTGTTGGGAATCAGGCCGGTCAGGTGGCGGTCTGGCGTGTACACTAAGCAAAAAGATGGCGAAGGAGATGCATTAGGATGTCAAACCCTGCTCAGCGCGTGGCCACTTTTGGTACGACGATTTTCACAGAAATGAACCAGCTTGCCCAGCAATACCAGGCGCTCAACCTTGGTCAGGGCAAGCCTGACTTTGATACTCCCCCGGAGATCCTCCAGCAATTGATCTATTTTCTCCAGACCGGCCAGCACAATCAGTACGCGCCCGGTCCCGGCACGCCCTCGCTGCGCAAAGCCGTGGCGGACCACGCGGCGCGCTTTTATGGTCTGAGCGTTGATCCTGTGGATGGGGTAGTGGTGACAGCGGGTGCTACCGAGGCGATCTTTGCCTCGATCCTGGGGCTGGTCGATCCCGGCGACGAAGTGATTGTCTTCGAGCCCTTTTACGACTCCTATGTGCCCAACCTGATCATGGCCAATGCCACGCCGGTCTACGTGCCGCTCTATCCGCCGAACTGGACCTTCGATCCCGACGAATTACGGGCTGCTTTTAGCAAACGCACGCGCGCGCTGATTCTCAATACGCCACACAATCCCACCGGGCACATTTTCACACGCGAGGAGCTTTCTCAGATCGCCCAGCTCTGCATTGAGCATGACGTAGTGGTGATTTCCGATGAAGTCTACGAGCACCTGTATTTCGCCCCGGCAACGCACACGCCGATTGCCTCTCTGCCGGGCATGTTTGAGCGCACTATCACCATCAGCAGCGCTGGTAAGCTCTTCAGTGCTACTGGCTGGAAGGTTGGTTGGGTTTATGGTCCGGTGGACCTGGTTGCCGCGGTCGGGCGCGCGCACCAGTTTATCACCTTCGCGGTTCACCATCCCACGCAGGAGGCAATAACGTACGCGCTCAATCTGCCTGACACATATTATAGCGAATTTCAAGCCATGTATACTGCCAAGCGCCAGCTTATGATGGACGCTCTCGACGCCGGTGGCCTGACCTATCGTGCGCCCGAGGGAACCTATTTCCTGCTGGCCAGCTATAACGACGTTTTTAAGGGCTCCCCTATGGAGTTCGCGCGCTACCTCATTCGCCAGATAGGCGTCGTCTGCATCCCGCCCGAATCCTTCTATAGCGAAGCGCACGCGCATATCGGCAAAGGCTATGTGCGCTTTGCCTTCTGCAAGACCGATGAAATGCTTGAGGAAGTGCAGCGGCGTTTAGCGAAGCTACATGTTTAAGAGGCTGATGGCGCACAAGACAATACACTTTTCAATTTCTTGCTTGATTCTGTCCAGGTCTTGTCAATGTTCTTGCGGCATGTTATAATCGCAACGTGCCCGCAGTTCTGTGGGCTGATTGATAATCGGGTGTGGCCAAGCGGTAAGGCAGCGGACTTTGGATCCGCGATCCCAAGTTCGAATCTTGGCACCCGAGCCTTTTTGAACTGGCCTATAAAGCCAGTTCTTTTTGTATCAATTTTCACAATCACTATCCTGATTATTAGGTACATCAACTTAAGAGATTGAAGATGACAGGCCAATGCACTTTATGCTATACTTTTTTCTGCTAGTTTACCTGAATAGGTTCCTGTCAGTGTGAATGGCCTATCTGACAATGGTTAATCAGGAGCCTGGTTGCGTCTATCATGAGATAGAGAATAGGTAAAACAAAAAGGGTTTGCAAACCAAATGAATGATACATATGTCGCAGTCGTGCTTGCTGCCGGGAAGGGCACTCGCATGCGTTCTAATCTCCCCAAGGTTTTGCACCAGGTCGCGGGTCTGCCGCTGCTGGCCCACGTGTTAAATGCGATCGACGATATTCCCTCAGCTTCGGCATTTGCTGATTTCCGATCGACTTTAGTAGGGCACCGCCCGGTTGTGGTGGTAGGTCATGGAGCAGAGCACATGGCAGCGCTTTTTGGTGAGCGCTGTCATTACGCGCTTCAGGAGGAACAACTGGGCACCGGGCACGCGGTCCTTATGGCTCAGAGCGAGGTGGACGCGCTCCAGCCGTTGCCAGATACGGTGCTGGCCTGCTACGGGGATACCCCTCTGGTGAGCGGCGAAGTGTTGGCGCAGGTGCTGGCCGAACATCGCGCGCGCCAGGCAACGGTGACTTTTCTGACCGCCATGGCTGATAGCTCCTCTGATTATGGTCGCATTGTGCGCGATGCCGAGGGGCGCCCGCAGGCAATTGTCGAGGTCAAACGTGCCACACCGGAGCAATTGCAGATCTGTGAAGTCAACTCGGGAGTGTACTGCTTTGAACGCTCCTGGCTCTGGTCGGAACTGGCGCGCCTGCCGCGCAATCCAGTCGGCGAATACTATCTCACCGACCTGATCGGGATTGCCAGCGCGCAGGGGCGCGTGATGAGCACCGTTACTGGCTCTCTGGACGAGACGGTGGGCATCAATAATCGCGTGCAACTGGCGGCAGTTGAGCAATTGGTGCGCCAGCGCATCCTGGAGCGCCATATGTACGCGGGCGTGACGATTGTTGATCCGGCTACCACGTATATCACTGCTGGCGTTGAGATCGGCATGGACACCGTTATTTTGCCTGGCACAACTATTAGCGGGGCCACGCGGATCGGCGCCAACTGCCGGATCGGGCCGTATAGCACTATCGAGCATTCCGTGCTTGGGGATAGCTGTACTGTGCGCCAGTCGGTACTGGAAGAGACGACCTTTGAAGATGGAGTGAGCATAGGCCCCTTTGGCCATTGTCGTCCCGGCGCGTACCTCGCGCGCGGCGTGCGTATGGGTAATTTTGGTGAGGTGAAAAACTCGTATATTGGCCCGGAAACCGATATGCATCATTTTAGTTATGTTGGAGATGCCACTTTGGGGGAGAGGGTGAACGTCGGAGCGGGGGTAGTTACCTGCAATTATGATGGTATACGGAAAAACCGGACGATAGTGGGAGATAGTGCTTTCATCGGAAGTGATACAATGTTAGTGGCCCCGGTGACGGTAGGTGAGCATGCGATAACGGGAGCAGGCTCTGTCGTGAGACATGATGTTCCTGCCGGGGCAGTGGTTGCAGGAGTGCCAGCGCGCCTTCTGCGTATAGCTCAATCGGCGGACTCGTCCCGTGCCGACAGTAGCAAAAAGGAGTAAATAAAGACCTATGGATGGCGGTGGCCTAATCGTGGCGGCCCTGACGGTCGCCCGTGCCACAAGCGATTTTCAATGGCCACAATTCGATAGCGAAGCGTGGTTTCAAGTTATTCTGCTTGTAATTATGTTGATCCTCTGTGCTCTGGCCTCAGCCACTGAGACGGCTCTGACATCGGTCAGCCGGATTAAGTTGCGCAATTTAGCCGAGGAGGGCGATCAAAAGGCCGCGGAGATCCAGAAGCTCCTGGCCAATCCAAATGTCTTCCTTTCCACGATCCTGATCGTGAACAGTGTGGCGACAATCGTGGCTTCGAGCATGGCAACAGTGCTTGCCCTGCGCTTTTCAGCAAACTGGGGCGAGCTGATTTCATCGCTCTTACTCTCCCTGGTGGTCCTGATCTTTTGTGAAATCACTCCCAAGACTGCCGCCGTGCAAAACCCCCTGCGTTTCGCGCGAGCGATGATTAGCCTGGTGCGCGGAGTTGCCTGGGTGCTGCGCCCGCTGATCTGGGCGTTGAGCGGCATTACCAGAGCCCTTGTTGGTCTGATGGGCGGGCAGAGCGTGCGCCACGGCCCGTTCGTAACTGAAGAAGAGCTACGCCTGCTGGTGACGGTGGGCGAAGAAGAGGGCGTGCTGGAAGAAGCGGAGACGGAGATGATTCATAGCATCTTTGAATTCGCCGAC
>DASVMX010000505.1:0-1768 GCA_036384215.1 Ktedonobacteraceae bacterium
TGAACGCTTCTTTATGTACTCCGAGGCCGCTCGCGTCAACCAGATCATGCAGGGGTTTCTGGAATAACAGGGTAACTCTCACTGTGGGTTCCTCTCGGAGGACCAGGACAAGGCGCTGGCAAGCATTGTCTTGCTTCTCACCCCGAGAATGGCTAGAACTCCCATTGTATGATGTTTATGGGGAGAGTAATGTGTCCAGGGAAAACGAGTTTACAGAAGCGGCGGCTGGCGCTGGAGAGAGGCCGCCGTATTTTTCAGCGATTATCGTTGGCGCGGGCCTGACTGGCCTGGCGCTCGGCAATCTGCTGGGTATCTATGGGCTGGACGCGCTGATTATTGAACGCAATACTGGACTCTATGAAGAGGCCAGGGCGATTTCGCTGGACGACGAGGGGCTGCGCATCTGCCAGGCTCTGGGCCTGGCGGAGAAGGTGCAGGCTCAGTTGCTCTATGATCTTGAAGTACATTATCTCTCAGGCCAGCACTTGCTGAGCAAGGTCGCGCCCACCCACTGGCGCAATGGCTTTCCCCTGGTCTCGACCTTCCATCAACCCATTTTCGAGGCAACACTGCGAGATGGGCTGAAACGTTTTCCCTCCGTTACGCTTCAGTTCGGACAACACCTGGAAAGCTTCGTGCAGGGACCCGATGGCGTAGTTGTCTCGGTGCGCGGACCCGGTGGCGTGGTCCGCCAGCTAGAATGCGCTTATTTGCTGGCCTGCGATGGCGCGAAAAGTTCAGTGCGCCGTGCGCTCCAGATCCCTATGCAGGACACGACCCGAGCTCAGCCCTGGCTGGTTGTCGATTCAATCGATGACCCTGATACTTCAACCGCCATTCGCTTCTTCTGCAACCCTGCGCGACCCGCTGTGACTATCCCCTCGCCAGGACGCAGGCGGCGCTGGGAATTTATGATTCTGCCTGGCGAAAACGCGGAGAAGCTGGCGCGGCCCGAAATCACACGCGAGCTGATCCGCCAGGTTGGCGGACCCGCGCTGCCGCGCATCACGCGGACGGCCATTTACACCTTTCGCTCCGTGACCGCCAGTACATTTCAGGCAGGCCGCGTCTTCCTCCTCGGTGACGCGGCCCACCAGATGCCGCCCTTTGGGGGCCAGGGCATGAACTGCGGTCTGCGCGACGCACATAATCTGGCCTGGAAGCTGCGCCTGGTCTTGCAGGAACAGGTTGATCCAACTCTGCTCACCACCTATAGCGAGGAGCGCCAGGCCCATGCGCGGGAAATGATCAATCTCTCCAACTTCCTGGCCGCGATCATCACCCCTACGGAGCCAACCGTCGCCAGGGCGCGCGACGCCATCTTTAGCCTGATCAACGCCCTGCCAGCCGCGCGCAACTATCTCAGCCAGGCAAAGGTCAAGCCGGCTCCGCGCTACAAACAGGGCTTTTTCTGGCATGGAGGCGGCTCCGTCAACCGCGCCCTGGCCGGGCGTATGCTGCCCCAACCGACAATCAGTACCACCAACGGCCAGCGCCTCCTGCTCGACGACCTGCTTGGTCCTGGCTTCGCCCTCCTGCGCTTCAACAGCGCCTCAGATCAGCCCTTCGCCGGCCTCGACCTGGAACACCAGCCGTGGCGTGCCCTGGCTCCCCGCCTGCTCGTCGCCAGCGACGAGCTTCACACCGCTCTGGCTACCCGCGAAGACCTCCTTCTCCTCGTACGCCCCGACCGCTACATCTACGCAGCCTTCCCCCCCACGCCATCCGCCCTCCTCGCCTGTACGCAAAGCCTCGCCAATTACATCAC
>DASVMX010000506.1:0-6405 GCA_036384215.1 Ktedonobacteraceae bacterium
GGCGGGGGGAAAACGCGTTTTGTCCTGATTTTGCAAAATCAGGGATGACTCATAGCTCAACTATATCGCAGCCACCTCCGGGTCGATCAATGGGGTGCGTTGCCTCCCAAAAACTTCGCCTGGATTTCCTCGGGCAGATCCATCTCCTGTCACGACTTTTGATCCGCCTGAGGCGGCCAGTTGGGCGTTTCAATACCAAACTGCCTGGCGTACTCCGCGTTGAGCCGTTGCCAGCCGAACTTCATCGCCTCGCCACCAACGATGCGGCCGATGGGAGTTCCGCTGAGGAGGTGATCCAGCACATCGACACAGATGTGCCATCCGGCAGCACTCATTGAGATGAAGCGGTGATCGAAGTTGTGCCACAGCGTCAGGCGCGTGCCGAGACCTGTGGCTTCGAGTTCCCACCGGATATCGTTGCCACCCCAGTGGTACTCAAGCACCGAAGGCGCGTCGGCTCGCGTCACTCTTGTTTCGGAAACCAGTGGCCTGGGCGCTCCCACCGTGGTGAGCTTCACCGTGGTTCCAATCGTCTCCAGGCTCCCATCGGCGTCAAAGGGCGCCCACTCGCGCAAATGCGCCGGATCGGTCAGCGCCTGCCAGACTTTTTCCGGTGAGTGGTGCAGTTCTCTGACGAGAATGAGCGTCCATTTCTCTCCGTCTTTTCGGACCTGCGCCCCGCTGGCCGGACCCGGTATATACTGCTCGCGATTGGTCATCTTCTTCTCCCTGTCTTCCTGTTCGTTCATGTTGATTGATCCATGTGGTCGAGGTGGCGTTCGAGCGCATCCACGTGAGCGGACCAGAACCGACGGAATGGAGCCAACCAGGCATCCACCTCCTCAAGTGGTTCCGGTTTTAGCCGATAGAGACGGCGCTGAGCGTCCACCGTGGCTTCCACGAAACCGGCCTCGCGTAGCACGCGCAGGTGCTTTGACACGGTTGGCTGCGGCATACGAAGCTGGCGCGCGATCTCTCCAACCGACTGTGGTGATGAGACCAGGAGGTTCAATATCGCGCGTCGGTTCGGCTCCGCAATGATGTCGAACACAGATTCCACTTTCTTAGTACACTCCACAGAGCCTATGCATGTCATGGCAGCGCACCGGGAACGCTGACGTACAACCGCCGTTCAAGCCGTGGTCGTCGGCGCCCACCGGGCTGCCATCATGCTGAACGGCTGCCCTTAAGAGCGTGCCAGCTGGGTGAGCTGAATGAGGTTGCCGCAGGTGTCGTTCAGCATTGCAATGGTCGAGGCGGTCACGTCGGTGGGCGGCATCGTGAACTCGGCGCCGCGGGCCTTGATCCGCTGGTAGTCGCCCTTGATGTCGTCGGTGAAGAACATGGCCGCGGGCTGGCTCTGTTGAAAGATCGCCTGCTGATACGCTTTGGCCGCGGGGTTGTCGTTCATTGCCAGCTGCAGCTCAGTGCCGTCTGGTTCCTCGGGCGAGGCCACGGTCAGCCAGCGATAGGGGCCCTGACTGATATCGGCCTTCCTGGCAAAGCCCAGGACCTCCGTATAGAAGCGCAGGGCCTTGTCCTGGTCGTCAACGTATACCGTGGTCAGTTTGATTTTCATTTCGTTTCTCCTTTGTCACGTTCGCGGTTTGAGCCGCGTCATCTTCGCTTTGTTTGTCTTCCTGTTCGTTGGTGTTGATTAATCTATGTGGTCGAGGTGGCATTCGAGCGCATCCACGTGAGCGGACCAGAACTGGCGCAATGGAGCCAGCCAGGCATCCACCTCCTCAAGTGGTTCCGGTTTCAGCCGGTAGAGACAGCGCCGGGCGCGTCCACCGTGGCTTCCACGAAACCGGCCTCGCGCAGGTGCTTTGACACGGTCGGCTGCGGCTACGAAGCTGACGAGCGATCTCTCCAACCGACTGTGGTGACAAGGCCAGAAGGCTCAATATCGCGCGGCGGTGCGGCTCCGCAATGACCTCGAACACAGGTTCCACTCCCTTAGTATACTTCACAGAGCATATACGTGTCAAGGTATATACAGGTGAGGTCACCTTTTTGCCATCTGGTCCGCACCGCAGCCGCGCCTGCGGTGTGCTCAGGAGCCCTGTTTGCAAAAAGGTGAGTCGCACCCCAGGCGAGGAGGCCAGGGCAACAGTTTCAGTCGGCGCGCGGGATACACCTACCTTTTATATAAAGCGCTAGAGACTGCTGTCCGTTTTGAAGTGCGCAAAGGTATTACGTGCCCTTTCTCAACTCGAAGGACGAGTGTCACCTGAACAAAAACCTCCCCATGCGTGAATAAGAGCAAGATCAAGGAAGTTTTTTCGTATTTTGCCTGTTATGATGGATTGAGAATGCTTGAGGTGTGTTCAATACCTCCTAATAAAGCAAGATTAAAAACAAGTGATGTGCAAGTTGAGCTAGAAAGAACAGGGTTTTGATGAACGTAAAAAAGCTCGTTCCATGGATTATTTACCTGATATTCTTTGCCGTTTTGAATGAGACGGTGTTCAATGTCTCCACGCCTATCATCGCCAAACAATTCTCGCTCACACCTTCGGGTGTCAGTTGGATGATGACGATATTCATGGTTTTTTTTGGCATCGGTTCGGTGATTTATGGGAAGTTGTCCGACATTTACAGTCTGCGTCGTCTGATCATCATAGGGATCGTTCTCTATAATATTGGTTCGATCATAGGGTTTGCCTTGCAGTTTTCCTACCTGCTGGTTATTGTAGCACGCGCGATTCAGGGGATCGGGGCTTCGGCCATTCCTGCCCTGATCTTCGTGGTCGTCGCCCGCTATTTCGCTGAGTCGGAGCGTGGGAAAATTTTCGGCCTCATTACGTCTACGGTTTCCTTAGCGATTGGTCTTGGTCCAGTCGTTGGAGGGTTCGTAGCGGGAACGCTTCACTGGGCATACCTCTTCTTGATTCCCTTGCTCATCTTGATTTCGCTCCCTTTTTTGAGAAAGGAACTGCCACAGGAACCGCGCCGCGAGGGGACGGTAGATATCCCTGGTGCAGTGCTTGTCGCGTTGACAGTAGGGGCGCTGGTCGTCTTTTTGAACTTCAGCGCATGGTATTACCTGGCGGCTTTTGCCGTGATGCTCGTTCTGTCCATACTCCGCATGCGCACAGCCTCTGATCCCTTTATCAAACCATCATTGTTCCAGAACGCCAGATTCCGTATTGGGCTGGTTATCGGCTTCTGTCTGTTCTCCATTGTCATCGGCGTCTTGTTTCTCATCCCGCTGATGCTCAATGACATCCACACGCTCACTATCAGTCAGATTGGCCTGATTCTGTTTCCGGGTGCCATCAGTTCCGTCGTCTTCGGTCCCATCGCGGGGAACCTGGCCGACCGCAAAGGAAACAGTTTTGTCGTATCCATTGGACTGCTGCTGCTCATCGCCAGTATGATCCTGATGGCCTTCTTGATGGGTGTATCTGCCCTGATAGTCGCTGTCGCTTTGCTGCTGACCTATGTCGGCTTCTCCCTGGCCCAGACGGCAATGATCAACAGCGTTTCCCAAACTCTGCCGGAGCATGAAACGGGCGTAGGTATGGGTTTATTCAATCTTGTTTCCATCATCTCAGGTGCCCTGGGAACCGCGTTAGTCGGCAAAGTTCTCTCTGGCAAGTGGTTAGAGATTTCCCTTATGCCGGCTCCCTCGATGACGCATGGCTTTGCCTACAGCAACCTGATGATCGCGTTCTCAGTGGTTATCGCACTCGGTGGTATCCTGTATCTCCGCAGTTTCCGTACAGCGAAGGAGATGAGGCCCGTAAGCGAGGAAGCGAAGGACGAGGCGCTGAAAACTCCGTAATTACAGATAATTGGTCCCTGTGTTTTGGCGAGAAATGGCTCTGGTGTCTGTTTCAGAGTCCTTGTAGGATGTGGTAGTTCTTACCAGTATCCTAAAGAAGGAGGTTCACATTGAATACCGTATTAGAGCACGTACAGGTGGTTCTCTCCACTACCCCGGAACGCTGGCAGCGGCTGGTCAGCACGCTTCCCACTGATCTGTTGACGCGTCCGCCTGCCGCGGGTGAGTGGTCAGCGCTCAATTGTTTACAGCACTTGCTGGAAGCAGAACGCGCCCTCTTCCCCGCTCGCACCCGCGCCTTTCTGGCCGGCCAGCCCTTCACCGCTTTCGACCCCAACCAGCCGCATGCCGATCTTGATGCGCTAACTCCTGAACAGCTTGCTGCCGAGTTCGCCCGCTATCGCCAGGAAAGTCTTGTCTTGCTCACCCGGATACAGGATGCAGATCTGGAGCGAACCACGCAGCATCCCCAGTTCGGCACCGTCACCCTGTCTCAGATGCTCCACACCTGGGCTGCCCACGACCTCATGCACACTGTCCAGGCCGAACGAGCGCTTATGCAACCCTTCATGCTCAACGCTGGCGGCTGGCGCACCTTCTTCCGCGACCACGAAATCAGCGCCCCGCCAGAAAAAGCATAACAAACATCCTGACCTGTGCCATCCATCTGCGAGCCACGCAGCCCTGGTAACTTGTAAAATCGAATTCCTTGAGATACACTCTCATCAAGGTCCCTATTCCAACCAGAAATGTATTGTGGCTCGCAACGCCAGGAAGCCTGCACCGGAGCGGCGCCTCCAATACCTTTCAAATAAGCAAAAAAGGTGGCCTTTACGCCTGAAATTGTGAATGAAGCAGCGGCTCTGGTGGGAATTCCTCGGGAGCGTTTGAAATAGAAAAGAGAGCGTGCACATATGACCTCAACTGATCTGCCACAGGGCATGGCGGAGCATGTGATTCCTCTGTCTTTTGGGCATCCAGATCCGGGGGCGCTGCCTGAGCTTGAATTGCGGGAGGCGATGGCGCGGGTGATGGGTGGACCACAGGCCACGGCGGCGCTACAGTATGGCGCGGAGCAGGGGACGCGGGGATTGATCGAGTTTTTGGTGGAGAAACTCAGACACGAACAGCAATTGAGCCTTACCGGCGCGCATCTGATGATTGTCGCGGGTTCTACGCACGCGGTGGACATGATTGCGCGGCTCTATGCGAAGCCTGGGAGCGTGGTGTTGGTGGAGGCCCCGACATATGGGGATAGTTTGCATGTCTTGCGTGACCAGCGAGCCGAGGTCTGTCCAGTGGCGATGGATGAGGATGGTTTGATTCCCGCCGCGCTGGCGGAGCAGATCGAACGCTTACACGCGCGCGGCACCTATCCCAGTCTGCTATACACCGTGCCCACGTTTCACAATCCCACGGGTCGCACGCTGACGGAGGCCAGGCGCCTGGATCTGCTTGACCTGGCACGCCAGCACGATTTCTGGATTGTCGAGGATGATGTCTACCGCGATCTCTCTTTTGTGGAAAACGTGCCGCCCAGTTTTGCCACGCTGGCGGGAGGCAAACACGTGTTAAGCATTGGCAGTTTTTCCAAGACGCTCGCGCCTGGCCTGCGCCTGGGCTGGCTGCTGGCGCCAGAGGCGGAGATTCAGCGCTGTGTGGAGTGTGGGATCATACAGATGGGGGGAGGCGCGAATCCGCTGGTGGCGCACGCGGTCGCTGAATATTGCCAGAGCGGCGCGTGGGAGCCACATATCCAGCGCCTGCGCTCGCTCTATCGCGCGCGCCGGGATAGTATGCTGGCGGCGCTGGAGCGTTTTATGCCTTCCGGGGTCACATGGACGCACCCCCAGGGCGGTTTCTTTATCTGGTTGAGCCTGCCGGAGTACGCTCGATCCGCGGAAATCAAGCAAATGGCGCTCCAACGCGGCGTGGCGCTTACCGCAGGCGAGGGATTCTTCGTTGAACCCGCCGCTGGGACGCACCATCTGCGTCTCACCTACAGTTGCGCCACGCCACAGGAGATCGAAGCCGGCGTGAGCGTCCTGGCGCGGATTCTACGCGAGCTGCACTGAGGCCGGAACGTTATCAGAAATCTGGCGACCCACTGGATGAGCTGCTATTTTACTCGCCCATCTGTGTGGCCTGATCCTCAAACATCATCAATGGTCTGCGCAGCGCCAGAAGCCCCCTGTCCTGTTCGCGGTAGAACTGGCGCAGACCGAGGCCGAGCCTTGCCGCGGTAGCGTGGTCGGGCAGGTGGTACCTGACAAACACACACATTTCGCACCCATTCATGCATGGCTGTTGCAAGATCGGGAATAGGAAGAGCCTGGCAGGATGGCAAAGGGCAGCTGCCTTCATCATCCCCCGGATGCGGCTGCCCTTTGCCGGGGGACGCGCTGCCGGGGGCATATGAAGCGACGGGGCTTCCTTTCCGAGCGGGCGAAGAAAGCTGCGATCAAGCAACTTGCCCGCTCGGAACAATGAGCCAGTCCCCGCTTCTCTCTCCTTTTGGGGTGGGCAGGTGGGGAAGAGAAAGATCTTGCAACAGCCCTGCCCATTCATGGGCATTAACTTGACAAAAGCGCATGTGATGAGTATGGTATACTCAT
>DASVMX010000507.1:0-4512 GCA_036384215.1 Ktedonobacteraceae bacterium
AACAGGAGGCCCGCGCCCGCGCGCTTCAGCCCCTCTTGCGCGAGCGAGTGGAGGCCGCGCTGCTGGCCGCTGGCTGGGAGCAACGCTGGAAAGTGCCACATGGCGTTGATCACTGGTTGTATGTTGGCCCAACGAATACCACCGCGGCAGAGCCAGCAGCGAGTGACCAGGAGAACCAGGTGGAGCCAGAGACTGAAGCGCCGGACATTATCCTGGCAGGAGCTGGTGCAGAAGTTCCCGGCGACGGCCAGGTGGAGGAGTTGGAGATCGATCAGGCCGACCAGCCAGAGCCGCGGCTCAGTCATGTGGTCTACGTAATCGGCAGCGAGGAGGCGAAAGGGCGCGGCCAGCAACCTGCCTACAGCCGTGAAGTGTTCACGCGGGAAGTGACATTTACCTGTGTCGTGTGCAAGCAAACCGTCACCCAGCAGCGCTATCCTGGCAATCCGCCGCTGTATTGCAGCGACGCCTGCAAGGGAGAGCGTCAGCGCGAAAGGACGAGGGAGCGTGTGGCCAAGCACCGCAAGGAGAAGAAAAAGGTAATAGGTAACAACCCCTCGCAGGAGAATGTTGCGCGCTAAAGCAGATCCCAAGCGCCACCGACTAGCAGGGCTGATCCGCCAGCTGAACACGTGACGAGTGAGGGGAGAAAAGTACTGGGAATGTTGGCATACCTCTACCAGAAGAACCGTTGCTCATGGCTCACTTCTTGAACAACGGTTCTTCTCGAAAGGGACTATTTCGTCTCTATCTCTTTTACGATTCTCTCTCTCCTTTATTCGTTATTCACGTCTGTGAAATGGAAATTCCAACATTCTGCTGGCGAAAACCCCTAATCATTCTGTGGATGAGTTATTTCAATGCCACTGCAAAGGGGAGTTCTGATCAGAATAATTATGGGATTTTCGCCAGGCATCAGGCTGATGCCCACTTCGGGGGCTTACTGCCTGCTTGCTCTGCACAAAAAGCATAAGATCAAGAGAACCATCCTGCTCAATCTACCAAGCAAGCGAGCAGTAAGCCCCCGAAGTGATCCTGGCGGCGAAGTCGAAAACGATGCTCGTTTTGAAATTGCATGCGTTCATTCTGAGCGGGAAAATGGACTTCGCCACCAGTCACAAGAGTGGACAAGAGCTATTTAATGTTGGGATTTACAGCTTTGGGCGACTTTTCCATTGATGGTAATCCTGCTCAAGTCCTCCCGAAGGCCAGTGAGGACTGAAAAGGCCAACCGGAATATATTCCAGGGAGGAACCGTCCTCAGAAGAGGCGGGAACTGACCGATGCCGACCTCCTCCTAACGGAAAAAAGATGCTGAGCACAAAAAGCCCTATTCTCAACACGATTGTGATCTGTTCAAAACGACGAAGCGCTACTCTTTTTCCTGAAACGGGTATCTGTTCTTTGATTGCATCCTCTAAACTCAGAGCCGGGGAATCAACTGCTGGAATGCGCAGGTGCAGATTCTCAACCTCGCTGGCACCCATCAACAAGGTGACCACTGCCTGAATGTTTTTCCAGGGGGTATAAATATAGGAGCCACGAGACCAATAGATCAGCCCCTCAGGAGCAGTCGTAATCCCAGCACCGCTGGTAAAGCCCACGCGATGCGCAACGAGCCGAACACGCTGGTCACCCGTTCGTTCGCTGGTGGTTTTCGAGTGGGGCTAGAAATGATTCTGGCCTCAAGCATGTGGAAGCCTCAAGAGCTTGACAATATATACCCATATCGGCTATATTTGACATGGAAATACTTTCTTGAGGAGATGCACGATGCCACTGACAGACCGAGACCCGGAGGCGATGCTTCCGCTGACCCCGGCAGTCTTCCACATTCTGCTGGCCCTGGCCGATGGCGAACGGCACGGCTACAGCATCATGCAAGAGATCGCGACCCAGACGCAGGGGAAGTTTCGTATCGGCCCCACGACGCTTTACCGATCAATCAAACAGATGATCTCTGCTGGCTTGATTGTCGAGACGGACGAACGTCCCGACCCGGCGTCGGACGATGAGCGCCGGCGCTATTATTGCTTGACCCCTTTCGGGCAACAGGTTGCGCTGGCTGAAATCCGGCGGTTCGAGAGAGCCATCACTCTCGCTCACCGCCTTCCCGGACTGGCAGGCTGGCAATCCCCTCTGTCGTCGGAGGGGATGGTATGACCAAACGAACCGTCCCGCCTTCCCCCTGGATCGTCGCGTGTTCCATCCGCATCTATCGATGGCTCCTCTGGCTGGGGCCAGCCGAGTTCTGCCGCGAGTACGCTCCCTCGATTCTTCAGAGCTTTCGATCGTTATGTCAGGATACCTATCACCAACATGGGGCATGGGGAGTCTTGCGCCTCTGGCTGCCTCTGTCTGGCGACGTGGTCGGTGGGATGCTGGCGGAACACCTCTCCGTATTGCAACACCCGCTCGTCCGAGATGAAAGGAGACGACATATGCTGCGTACACAACGCCGTTCCATTATCATGATCTTTCTCGCCTTTGTGCTCTTCGGCCTTCCCTGGCTCTTGTTCCAGGGAGTCATCGACCCGCTCTCACAGTGGAATCCCATTGCTCAGGCTCACCCAGAAGTAGATATACTCTACCGGGTTGCTCGGATGGCTGGAGAGATTGCTTTTCTCATGCTGCTCTTGACGTTGCTCCCCATACTCTTTGTCGCCGTCAAACAGGCCCTGGCTTCTCTGCGCCGGGATATCCTCACCCTCATCGGCCTCAGCGCGATCATGACGCTCGTCTTCATGGTGGTAACGCTGCTGGTCATTACCGGATACTGGACGAAAAGCTTTGACCCTCATGGCGGCATCTATGCTGTTTTTGGTTTCCTATTCGTGGGAACAGTGACCATCACCTTGAGTCTGGCCGTAGCTCGCAGTGCCCTCAGTGAACGGGTTCTTCGTCTGGCGTTGTGGCCTGCGACCATTATGACGGCAGCTATGCTTATTGCCCTGGTAGCCACGAGCATCGAGAGTGTTCTTCTCACGAGCTATGCGCCGCACATCTTCGGAAGTGGCATGAGCATGGAAGTCGTCGGGGATGTCGTGATGGCTGCCACGATCATCTGGGCGACCGTCGCTCTCTGGCGCGGCTTCTACGCTCGTCAGCTTCCGACGAGATAGAACCGATTGTTTTCTGCCTCGCGTGTTTCACTCCAGCCGTACACAACGCGCGGAGAGGCTGTTGAAGTGCGTTGCCCAGAGGTTCCCGAATCACCTTTTCTCGACTCGAACCTCACGAGTAAGGGAAGTACGGCTGGAGTATTCATCAGTTGAAAGACGCCTCCTTGAGGGGAAAGAACGCTCCTGTTCCCGAACCGTGGAGGGAGACATGACACATCTTGCTCATGGGCTGGTGCAGATCCAGGCGACTTCGGAGTCCAGCCCCTCACCCCCTTCGTGGTTTGGCGAAGTCGTGGTGATCATCGAGTACCTGCACAAGCATGGCGCCCTAACCAAAATCAGCGAGCGTGTGCGTTTTGCGCGGCGGCGCTTCGGGCAGTACGAGGTAATCGACTTTCTGGCCGTCCTTTTCGGCTATGCGATCGGCAGCGAGCGCACGCTTGAGGAGTTTTACGCGCGGCTGCAGCCGTTTGCCGTTCCCTTCATGGCCCTTTTTGAGCGGGATCGGCTTCCATCCCGTTCAGCCCTCTCGCGCTTTTTGGCAGCGCTCACTGAGGAGCCTGTCGAAGCGCTGCGCACGCTCTTTCTCGATGATTTGCTGAGTCGCCCGCTCACCGCAGACCGCGCAAACAGGCGGGCTGGTGGATCGGCAGGGAAACACCTGGACCGTATTCGATATCGATGGCACGCGAGAAGCAGCCCGCCAACGCGCCTTACCCCAGACTGATGAGCTGCCTCCTGCGCATCGCCGATTGGATGAGGTCTGCGCGCCTGGCTATCGAGGCCGCAAACGCGGGGAGGTTGTTCGGACGCGGACAACGGTGTCGCAGGCGCACAGCTATCAGTGGCTCGGCAGTTTCGGCAATCGCGGCAACGGACGCTATCGCGAGGAACTGCGCAAGGGGATCTCCGCCATTGGCCGGTATTTGGCGACCCATCAGCTCTCACCAGAACGTACCCTACTCAGGCTCGATGGGCAATATGGCAACGGGGCCGTGCTCGCCGATGTGGCTGGCTTCGCGTATGTGACCCGTGGCAAAGACTATCACCTGCTCGATCACCCGCTGGTTCAGGCACGTCTGCATCTGCCACCTGATCAGTTCCAGCAGCGTCCCGAAAGTCAGATGGCACGCAGTCTCTATGACTGCCCACAGAGCCCAGTGGGACCTGATGGTGTGCCCTGCCGCGTGGTCGTGGCAACGCATCCCGCAGGCAAAAAGAAGAGTCCCGTTGGAGTGACACGCGCAGGGGTGGTCTACGAACTCTTCTTCACGAACCTGCCACAACACGCCCTCACGGCCTGCGATGTGGTCGAGGTATACCTGCATCGCGGGGCCTTTGAACCGATCCTCTCCGATGAAGACATCGAACAGGACCCCGATCGTTGGTG
>DASVMX010000508.1:0-1522 GCA_036384215.1 Ktedonobacteraceae bacterium
CAGCGCTCGCGGCTCTTTCTCTCGTAAGATGCCCCCTAAAAATCCACCCAGACGCCACCTTTTTGCGAGCTTTCGACAACTTTGCTGATAAAATTCATGCCGCGCAGCCCGTCATAAACGCTGGGATAGCCTCCCGCGGGAGCTGCACCAGATCCCGCGCGCCGTATATCGGCGATAGCCAGCCTATAAACATTGGCGAAGGCTTCCAGAAAGCCTTCAGGATGGCCAGCGGGCAGGCGTGTAGCAGCAGTGGCTGCCTCGCTCATGTAGGGCTGGCCAACGCGCAGAACCTGGTTCGGCTGACCCTGCTGTTTCAAGATCAGCGTGTTCGGCTCCATCTGATGCCATTCCAGGCCAGCTTTCGTGCCGTAAACACGCATGACCAGCGCGTTTTCCTCGCCCGCCGCGATCTGCGAACAGGTCATAACACCTTTCGCGCCATTCTCCAGGCGCAGCAGCATATTGGCATCGTCATCCAACTGCCGATTCTCAACAAAGGCGGTCAGGTCCGCGCAGACCTGCTTGATTTTCAGACCCGTCACATATTCCAGCAGATTTTCGCCATGCGTGCCGATGTCACCGATTGAGCCTGCAATGCCCGATTTGCTGGGATCAGTGCGCCATGCTGCCTGCTTATTACCGCTTTTCTCCTCTGCCTCCATCAGCCAGCCCTGAAGATACTCAACCAGCACTTTGCGCACGCTGCCGATAGCTCCGCTGCTCACCAGATGGCGAGCATGGCGCACGGCAGGATAACCGGTGTAGTTGTGCGTCAGGGCAAAGATCAGCTTTTTCTCTTCAACCAGCCTGACCAGTTCGCGTGCCTCTTCCAGGTTAAAGGTCATTGGCTTATCGCAGACCACGTGAATGCCCTGCTCAAGGAAGGTACGCGCAACCTGGTAGTGGAGATGGTTGGGCACGGTGACCATCACAAAATCAATGCCATCGGCCAGCCCCGCTTCGGTCGCGGCCATCTCCTGGTAACTGGTATACGAGCGCTGGAGATACCAGGCCCGCGCCGAAGCCTCCGCTCGCTGTGGGTCGGACGACATCGCGCCCGCCACGACCTCGGCCTGTCCATCCAGTTCAACGGCAATACGATGGATCGCGCCAATAAACGATCCCTGACCGCCGCCGACAATGCCCACGCGCAGCTTTCTCTGCGTCAGATCCTGCCCCATTATTTCACCCCCAGAATGCGATAGTTGGTCTCCTGATCGCTCGCGCCACCCGCGAAATCGTCAAATGCCCTGGTCGGCACATCGATCAGCATACGGCGAATAAACTCGGCCCCTTCGCGCGCGCCCTGTACGGAATCTTTAATGCAGCACTCCCACTCCAGCACTGCCCAGCCATCAAAACCGTTCTGCGTGAGCTTGGAGAAGACGCGTTTAAAATCAACCTGTCCATCGCCCGTACTGCGGAAACGTCCAGGCCGGTCCTGCCAGTCCTGGTATCCGCCATACACGCCCGAACGTGGCGAGGGATGATACTCGGCGTCCTTGACATGGAAAGCCTTGAT
>DASVMX010000509.1:0-5453 GCA_036384215.1 Ktedonobacteraceae bacterium
TGTTTCAGATCGTCAGCGGCTTTGAATAGAGCGGTGCTGGCTGTCTGGAGCGCTTTATCGGCGGTGTTTTTGTTCGCCTGAAACGTGTCTTGATGTTGATTAAAGTTGTCTACAGTGAGCGCAGGCAGGGCTCCCTGCGCGGACTGGACCTGTGGCTGCGCGTCCGCGATCTGTTTGGTATAGTCACTGTAGAGTGTATTGAGCTGAGACTGTTTATCCGTGGGCGCGTAGGTCAGCCCGGCCTGGATAACAGGTGAGATATTCTGCATGACTACCTCAGCATTGATCTCATAGTCTAATTCCAGGATGCGATAATCGCGTGGGAGCACGACCGCGTAGATGCGCAACTTTGTCCAGAGATCGTTGAGATCCTGACGCGCACTGGGGACGCTTTTCTCCGCGTCCAGTTTCTGTTTGTACTGTTTCAGATAGTTTAAATTGGTCGCCACGTCAGCCTGGAGTACGCTTGCTTGAGCGCTGGTAATCTCATTTTTCTTTAAAGACGCGGTAACTTTATCATTCAGTGTATGTAACAACTGCTGGCGTATTGCGATTAATGTATCGCCATAGCTCGTCACACATTTCACATTGTTCGCGGCGCAGTTTGGCTGCTTTTCAGCACTAGCAGCAAAAGCGGTAGCGGGCAATAGGGCGCTTAGAGCCAGCAGGGCAAGCGTGCCCGCCAGCGCAATCCATCTTAGCACGGAGCGGGAAAAAAGACTTTTCATCCTACAAGAGCCTCCAGAAGCATTTCTCGTTCATAATCAAGTATCGTTCTTATCAGGAGCATCAGGGCTGATCGTTACCGCTTGACGCATTAGCGGTGCTGACCTCGCTGGCCGCTGTGCTAATATGTGAAACAGCGGTTTGCGCTCTCATGTTGGCGTTCTGAAGATCGCTATTTGAAGCCGATGTGGCTGTTGTGTTCGGGGTAGTCGTCGAGCCGCTGCTGGAGCCGCCCAGGTCGCAGGCCGCCAGCACCAGCGACAGGGTTAACAGAGCCAGCACCGCGCATAAAGCCAGCAAGCGGCGTCCCGTCTGTGATTTTATCTGTTTCATCGTGCACTCCTTTCAAAATAAGGACGGAAAGAGAACCATCTTCCCTTTTCAGAGATACATTATACTTCTTCTATTCAATGCGAAATAGGAACCGGGTCACAATTTAGCAAGAGCGCAGCGCCTTCTCATTGAGAGCGGTGTGCGCAGGAATTGAGTTTGATCTTGTGCCGGCGGGGAAGGTTAATATCGCAGCGCCTCCGTTGGCGTCACTCTACCAGCCTGCCAGGCGGGCAGGAGGGAGGCGAGGAGGGAGGCGAGGAGGGCGATGGCGACGATCAGGCCGAGCTCTGACCAGGGAATGGTGAAGGTCAGACCTGTGTGGAATTGCTCGAAGAAGTTGACCGCGAAGATGTTGCGTGAGAGGATCAGGCCGAGAAAAACTCCGCTCAGGCTGCCGATGATGCCGACGAAGAAGGATTCGCAGAGGAAGGCACCCTGAATCAACAGGCGTTGACAGCCTAAGGCGCGCAACATGCCGATCTGCTGACGGCGCTCGATGACGGCGCGGGTGCCGGTGATGGCCAGGGCCGCGACCCCCAGCAGAAGAGTCAGGCCGACAACTCCTAACAGCACATCGCTGAGCAGGATACGCGGACCGCGCACCGACCAGATTTCGTCCTCCAACACAGTGGTTTCCAGGCCATTGTCCAGGAAGGCCGAGCCAAGCTGTAGGGCCAGGGCACGTTTATCCTGGCCGGGCGCGGCTTTCAGGTAATAGGTCTGCTGATTGGGAGCGTACGCGCTGACCGTCAGAGCGGGGAAGGCTGCCTGCGAGAAATAGATGCCAAAGTGAGCACTGTCGCTGTTATCAACTACTCCAATGATGGTAAATTTCTGCGCGCTTGCTCCGTGGAAATCGCCCGCGCTGAGGGCTCCGCCGGAGCGAGCGTTGGCGGCCACGTTTTGCGCGTTCGCGCCCTGCAGGGCCAGGGTCCAGATATTCATCGCGTTGAAGCTGGACTCGCCCTGGTATGTGCCGCTGAGTGAGAAGACGTAGTTGGGGTCCAGGCCGGGCGGATAGACCGGCGCGCCCGCGCTGGCCGGGCTGGGCGCGTTTGGATCGTAGACTGGCGAGTGGATGACACTGTCTGGCGCGTAGGGGAGCGCGCTGCTGTCGATCAGGGCATAGTTGGGATGCGTTTGTAACGCCTGCCAGACCGCGCTATCACTGTCAAAACCCTGCGCTCTGGCTACCAGTTGCAGACCATCACCTTGCAGCAGGCTGCCGCTGATCACCTGAGCGGGATAGAGATGCCAGGCCGGATCAAGCGAATTTGGCTGGATTACTCCGACGTCGGTGGTAATGCTGGAGCCGATTTCTGAGAAAGCCTGGGGATTCAAACCGTGTCTGGCCATCGTTCCCGGCAGGTCGTGAACGCCCTGGAAATAGGCCACTGCCTGAATATCGTAGCCACCGGTTTGCAGATCGATATTGGTATAGGTGTTTTGCATGGCATTGGTAATCACGGCCATCACGGTCATGGCAAAGATCACCAGACTAAACATGGTCACGCCCAGACCTGTGCGGAAACGATGGTGAAGCGGATAGGACGCTGCCAGGCGGGTCAGCATGCCGGGGCCGGGCCATTGCGCGCTCAGCGCCAGGAAGGGGCGCGCCAGCAGATCCGCGTTGGCCATGAAGGCCCAGACCGCGCCAAAGACCATCATCGCGCCCGCTACAAAGAAGATCTCGATGCCGCCCTGGAAGCGCGGCAGGCCCAGAAAAGCCAGCGCGTCAAAGGGCAGCGCCCAGTAGGCCAGGATGGCCAGACCTGTTACCGCCGCGAAGACGCGCCGGGTCTGCTTTTTCCACTCGCCTTTGCCAGTCAGTGCCAGCAGCCAGTCGATGAGCGTTTTCAGGGCCAGACTCGCGCCAATCACCAGCAGGGTCAGACCCAGCGAGAAAGGCGTGATCTGCGCACGATTCAGCCCAATACGCAGCAGTCCATAACCCGCCAGCAGGGGGAGCAGGCCAGTGCGCGCGGCGGCAGCGATGAAGCCGATGGCGATATCGGGAAGTTGTTCCAGCAGCAGGCGGCGCACTCGGCGCGTCATGCGGGCGCGGGCAAAGACGTGCCACAGGCTGGCGAATAGTTCGCGTAGCGTCAGGGCGGGCCGCTCGGCCTCCGGCAAATTGCGCAGCGCGTCTACCACGGTCATCCGGCTCACCAGCCCGGCGGCGATGGTCACCGAGGCAAAGGTGAAGATCACTCCCAGGCAATAGGCAAGCAGCAGGCTGCCGGGCTGGAGTGACAGCTTGAGCGGGAAATTGAAACGTGCCAGAATGGGAGTCAGGAAAGAGACCAGCGCGACTCCGGCTCCAACTCCCGCGAGCAGGCCGATAAACGAGGCAATAAGATCGTACAGCGTGCCCTCAAACAGATACATCAGTACCAGGTGGCGGCGCTGTACCCCGATGGCGCGTGCCATACCCATCTCAGCGCGCCGTTCAGCCGCGAGCAGGACAAAGATCAGAAAGATCAGCAGCAGGCCGATGGCCAGGGCAAAGAGCGTGAAGAGCGCAAAAATGCGCGAGAAGATATCGTTGGCCGACTGAGAAGCCTGGATACCCTGCTGTTTAACCTGAATGACATGGACGGTGTCGCGTGGTATCCAGCGCTCCAGCTCTTCTTCGACTTGCGCTGAACTGACGCCCTTGCTATTTTCCACGTAGATATGGTTGATATCGTCGCTGGTATTCTCGATGGCGCGAAAGGTCTCGACTTTGCTGACGATAAAAGGTAGCTGCCCGACCAGCCCGTCGTCCTGTACAATCGCCTGTACGTGCATCTGGTAACGCTTGCCGGGCCAGCGCTGTGAATAGAGATAAAGCGTATCACCTGCGTGGGCGTTGATCAATTGTGCCAGAGTATGATTGAGGAAAACGTTATTTTGTCCTTTCAATTGCGCGATAGTGTGCTGGAGCAGCGGTTTGGTGTCATCCTGAAGTCCGCCAAAGCCCTGTTCGCTGCCTGCGATCAAGCCCATTGCCGAGACCTTCGAGCGCACCTGGCGCGAGGTCACATCGGCCAGCAGAAGATCACGTTCCACCAGCGCGCCGGCCATCGCCGCGATGTCTGGATTGTTGCGCGTGCGCCGGCGCAGATAATAGTAGATGCGATCGTCAAAGCGGCCAATCGCGCCATGTCCGCCTTCCACAGACTCATCGACATTGCCCAGATTAGAGACTGCCACGGTTTGCACTGTCGCGGTAATCACATTGCCCGTGGCCAGCACGCTGGTGAGCAGGGTAGTTGAGAGCATCAGGGCGAAGACAATCAACACCATCTGCCCGCGCCGCCTGGGTAGATTGCGCGCGCCGATTTTGAAGAAGATCAGATTACTCAGCGCCAGCAGCAGCACGCCTGCCAGGATCACAATAGTGGTGATCAGCAGGATTCTGGTCAGTGTATCAACAGGAATGCCAAAAAAGCTTGTCATGCAACTGCCCCATCCTATGCCGCGCGCAACGCGTTATAAAACAACTGAGCTAGCTGAAAATAGCCAAGATCGCTGGGATGCAAGCCATCGTCGCTGAGGTACTCCGGGTGGAGTTGCAGGTTATAGCCTTGCCCGGAGAGATCGACCAGGATAGCATGATGGCTCGCCATCGAGCTGGCGATGGCCGTGTTGTAGGCTACGGTGGTCGCGCGCAGCGTCACCGGATTAGTATTATAGAAATAGGGTACGCTGGTCAGATCAGGCACATTGCCCACCGCGATGCGCGCACGCGGCGCGGCTGCGTGCAGGCGGTTCAGCAGAGTATTCAGATCGCGTTGATAATTGCTCACCGACACGCGCGCAGCCAGGTCATTGACTGCCAGCCAGACCGTTATTAGCGTGGGATGGGAATCCAGCGCGATTGGTAGCTCGCTGCTCAGCGCGTCGTGGAGTGTAATGCCAGGGATGCCCAGGTTAATCAGGTGGAAACGCTGTTTGAGGAGGATCACCAGGTCAGTCGGCCAGTTCCGCGTATAGGGATCATCAGAGCCCACGCCAAAAGTATCCGAAGCGCCGATGGCCACATAGGTTGCGCCCAGGTTCTGACTCGCTTGAACCTGCCCTGGAGTCGGAGCAGAACTGCCATTTTGCCCGCAGCCGCCCAGTCCGCACGCGCAGAGGCAGAGCAGAAACACCAGCAAACAGCGCGCGCCAGTTTGTCTGCCTGCAACAAGTAGAAGAAGTCTATGGTGTTTACGCTGTGTATTTGGGATAATATATTGCAAGAGCCAGGATCTTTCTAGTATCTTACCAAATGCTTCTATACTACTCTATACGCATTTCCTTTAAACAATATCGCATTCTTATTCGCCAGGGGAGACCGAGGTTGTTACCTGCCAGAATTATAGCATAGCTTGCTGATGTCATTCCCAAAGGAGGAGGGGGGAAATGGT
>DASVMX010000510.1:0-2697 GCA_036384215.1 Ktedonobacteraceae bacterium
TTGTCCTGATTTTGCAAAATCAGGGATGACTCATAACGATAGAAAAAAGAGGTTGTGCGAGATGCTTCATAAGGGAAAGTTGCTGGCTGCTTTACACGCGAAGAGGGGGCAGTTTAGCGCGTACGATGGGTCGTTTGGGGATCAGTTGAACGCGTACCGGCACGCGCTGGAGACGTTGTACCTGGGGTATCCTTCGGGGGAGCAGTTGGCGTTTGTGCTGCCGCCCGATAGCCGGGGTCTGCCACCAGCGGGGGCGCGGCCCAGCGTGGAGTTTGATCGCTGGCTGGTCTACGCGCCGCACAACGAGTACCACGGGCCGCTCTTTCCCTTTACCCATGAGTTCGCCAATCATGAGCAAGCCCGCCAGTGGGCCGAGTGTATCGAAGGCGTGACCACGATTGCCGTCGATGGCAGCCAGCTCCAGCCCTGGCGCGATGCTTCGATTCCTGTGGCCTTGATCCAGGTTGGCCTCTTCGTCAATCCACACGCGCGCGGCAAACCCTACACCAAAGACGTGTTTATGGAAGTGCTTTCGCCGGAAGAGATTGCCGAGGCATCGAGCGTTGAAAGCGAAGACCCGGACAGCTATCCCTACTCCGAGATGCAGGTCAACCTGCGCCGCTATCAGTTGGAGGTCGAGACGCTGCGCCGTCAGATGGAGCAGCACGCGCACAGCCGCCGCGAAGGGCAGCCCGCTCATAGCCCGGTGGTCTTCTTCGACGGTTCGCTGGTCGTCTCCTTCGCGGTCACGATGCCCGAACCGTATCGCAGCGAGTACATCCAGGCCGCGAAGTCTCTCTTGCAGACCTCCGAGGAGCAGCGCGTGCCACTGATTGGCTTTATCGATACCAGTTATGCCCGCGATATCATCACCATGCTGCGCCGCCTGGACGCGACCCAGGCCAGGCCGGTGCTGCGCGAGACCAAGCGCATCCACGATGCGCTGCTCTGGCAGGGCCAGATGCGCTGGGGGGACCGCACGCCGGCTATGATCTGCGCCCGCGGCGATATCCTGCAGGACTACGGCCCTTACCGCGAAAGCGTCGCTTTCTGCTATCTGCAAACCACCGCGCGCCGCCCACCCGCGCGCCTGGAATTCCCGCGCTGGATGCTAGACGATGGCCTGCTCGAACCCGCCCTGGACACCGTGCGTGCCGAGCTGATCGCCGGCAACGGTTATCCCTACGCCATCGAAACAGCCGACGCCGTCGCCGTCATCACCATGCAGGACCGCCAGGAGTTCTATGCCCAGTTCCAGGAATTTATGCTGCGCCAGGGCATGAAGTTCACCTTCTCCAACAAATCCGTCAGCAAAAGCCGCCGCCGCTAACACATTTCAGTGCTGCCCCCCCTCACCACCTGGGAATGGGGGCCAGCACTGAAATATGTTATACTTGTATACAAGAAAGTGTTTTGTTTGCTAGTACAAATGGCCAGAGAATGAGACTTATGATGTCCCGCTCGATTACACATACATTCAACTGCCCCTGCGGGGAAAAGTTTGAACATACGATTTACGATTATGTCAATGTTGCCAGAGAACCGCGCCTGCGCTATGTGGTGCTGGCCGGTCTGCTGAATGTCGCGACCTGCCCCAATTGTGGACGCAAGGCTGCCATCGGGCGACCTTTTATCTATTCAGATCCCGAACACCAGTTGCTGGCCTATGTCCATCCACGTAACGATGCTCCCGCGGAGGCCCGGCTGATGATCCTCGATCAATTGCGCAATGTCTACGAAACCATTGTCAGCGAGGGCGAACAGGCGGATCAATCCGCGGGCGAGGCCGTCTCGGAGAGTTCAGCGGAACAGATTATGTCAACCGCGCCGCTACAGGTGGTCTTCGGCAACGACCAGTTGCACGAGTTGATTAATGCCACGCTCAACCAGGACGAACGCCTGGGCAAGCTCGCGCTCAGCACGCGCAGCCACGCCGAGGCCGAACGCGGGCAGATGCTCGACATCGCGCGCAAGCTGGCCAGCGAGATGAACTGCCTGATCGAGGTCGAGGATCTGGAAGATGAGTATACCGTGTGGATTTTCGGCCCGCGCCGCCAGATCGGCGCTCTGATGCGCGAACTGTCAGGCACTCACTGATCCTAGAACAGAGGCAAACAAGAAAAGAGAGGCTGTGGAGATGATTACGATTGGTGTGTTGACCATTAGCGACAGCGGAGCGCGCGGCGAACGAGCTGATATCAGCGGCGAGGCTATCTGCGCCATGATTGTCGAGTTGCCCGGCGCCGTTGTCAGCGCCGGCACGATTATTCCCGATGAACGCCTGCTGATCGAGGCCACGCTGCGCGAGTGGTGCGACGATAAGCATCTCAACCTGATTCTGACCACCGGAGGCACTGGCCTGGCTCCCCGCGATGTCACGCCCGAAGCCACGCTCGCTATCATCCACCGCGAAGCTCCTGGCATCGCCGAAGCTATGCGCGCCGAAAGCCTGCGCCACACCCCCTTCGGCATGCTCTCGCGCGCTGTGGCTGGCATGCGCGGGCGCACGCTGATCATCAACCTGCCAGGCAGCCCCAAAGCTGTCAAAGAATGTCTGCGCTGCATCATGCCCGTCCTGCCCCACGCCATCAACCTGCTCACCGAAGGCCCACGCGAGCATTAACTTTTCATGGACAAGAGGAGAAGAAGCAGGCAGGGGCGAAAATTTTCAATTTTCGCCCCTGCCTGCTTCTTCTC
>DASVMX010000511.1:0-2697 GCA_036384215.1 Ktedonobacteraceae bacterium
CCCAGTGTGGCGTTTAGACGGTTGGCCAGGAAGGTGAAGTGCGAGTTCGTGGCTGCACCACCATCCGGGAGTAGGTGTGTTGGTCGGCGTGGCCGTGTCTCCCGCGGCTGGCGTGGCTGTGTCCGTGACGGTTGGGGTGGCGGTTACAGCCGGGCTGGTGGGCGCGGGTGTTGGTGTGTTAGCCGTGCCATTGCCATTGCCGTTGTTGGTGGCTGGTAATGGTGTGGTGAGGATGGTCGCGGCGGTGACAATGCCGTTGTCATCGGTGGTCAGGGTGACGGGATTCTGAATGTTTAGCAGGCCAGTGCAGTTCAGACCGCCATCTCCCAGTGTGGCGTTTAGACGGTTGGCCAGGAAGGTGAAGAGCGAGTTCGTGGCTGCACCACCATCAGGTGAGGCCTGATTCTGGAATGTCGCCGTGTCGCGTTGCAGCGCGGGCAGGCCTATGCTGACCAGGTTTTTACAATAGGTGGTGGTGCTGGCGCTATTGAGGCTCCAGGCCGGCCTCTGATCGGCTCCGGCACGATACAGATCGAGCTTGAACACGTTGGGATTACCGTTTTGCAGGACCATTTCGTCGCCCGCGGGAATCAGCGCGACCGGAGCCTGCTGGGTCGCAGCCGCCATCAGCTCGTCCGTCGCGAAGGTCGCAACCGGCGCGTTATTATCGGTCAGATCGGGCACGGTCCACGGTTTGCAGCCCAGCGCGGGATCGACGAAACGTGTCAGCAGAGCGTTGTCGCTGGGGTTGCCAATGACCGTCGCGCCTGGCAACTGGCCCTGGTTGGCCGCGGAGAACTGGGCTGTTGTTCCATCGGCCTTCACAAGATATTTGGTCTGCACGTTGTCGCTCTGGTCCATATCGACAATCGTGAAGGAGCGCGTTGTTGGACAGGGCTGTCCGTCGCTGCCCATCCCGAGTGCCGGCACGGTCAGTTTGCCTCGCCGAATGGCGGTGTTGGCGGCGCTAAAGAAGTTCACCGCGTTACAATAGGCGAACTGTCCGAAGGGCGAGCCTGGCGTGCCGTTCACGCAGTTACCGCCCGCGCCACCCCTGGTTTGCATGTTGCCAAACCAGTGGCGTCCCCCATGCCCGTGCGTGCGCGCGTTATTTTTCAATGTCAGGTTCGTCGCGTTAAAGCCAAACCAGATGCCAACCACCGCGTTAGCGGGCAGTTTGGGCGCCACAGGCGCCACGGCTGGCTGCGTCCCCTGGTCGATCACCAGTGGATCGTAGGTCGTGATCTGGCCAGTTGCGGGATCCAGGATATCCGCCTGGACAAACGCGGACTGGTTGACATTGGCCTCATTACAGGCGCCATCTGCCGCGTTGGTCGCGGCCAGTTGATAAGGCGTAGCCAGGCCCTGCGCGCTTAACGGATTGGCGGGCACGACGAGCGTACAGTTCGTATTGGTTGCTGCCGCCGCATGCGATTGTAAACGCGGCAGAACCACGAAAATGCCCGTGCCAATCAGCGCGATCAACAGCGTCACCAGCGCGCCAATCAGCATCAACGGTGAAAAGCGGCGTCTCCTGCGCCTGGTCAAAGCAGCACTGCTGCGTCTTTTTGAGGAAGGGCGTGGTAGTGTCAGCATATTCCTCAAACTCCTTTCGAGTCTCATACAAAACAACTTCCAACTGTATCCGAACCACCATCCTCGCACCTATCCGCCAGGCCATCCGAGCGTCCATATGACCGCCTGAGCGGGCAGGTGCTGGCGATAAAAGTCTGTTGCGCGCACCTATCAGGAGAGAGCTGGTGGTACAGTCTGACAGATAAAGCACCACCAGGTCAAGAAATAGTAACCTGTAAAGAAAATGGTAGCATACACCTGGCCTGTTTCTTGCACACATCGCTGACAAACACTTAAAAAGTACTAGAAAGACGTTAAGATTTTTTAACCAGAAACAGGATTTTTGGGGGAAGAATTTTTCTATACAATCGCATCTGTAAAAACAGGTTCGGGTATTCGTGATGTGGGAGTTGCCCCTCGCTATCGCTGTATTTCTATGCTACTATAATGTCTGGCGCAGCTTTTATAAATGTGAAAATGGACAGCAAACATGGCCAGGCCAGGAAGGGCGCGGCCAGTCAGAAGAAGGCGAGGCGTGTTTTGGGGTATCGACTTTTGATCATCGATGATGATGCTGGTGTGCAGAAGATGTTGAGAATTTTGCTGGAGTATGAGCATTTTGAGGTAGTGGTGGCCAGTGATGGTCAGGCGGCCCTGGCGTGCCTGGACCGTACGCCGCCGGATCTGCTTTTGCTGGATCTGATGATGCCGCAGATGGATGGCCTGACTTTTGTGGCGGAACTCAAGCGCCGCGGCTTGCGGCCTTCTCTGCCTGTGATTGTATTGACCGCAGATATTTACGCCCGGCCCCTGATCGAGCGCATGGAGGTCGAGGCCTGGTTGATAAAGCCGTTTCACCTTACCGATCTTTTGAAGAAAATCAAAGATGTGCTTGGAATTGACACGCATGAAGTGCCTGCCGCCCGCGCACAGTTGAGCGAAGAGTAGCGTTTTGACTTTCAAATAAGCCACAAAAGCTGCCTTTACGCCTGAAATCGTGAATATAGCGGCGGATTTAGTCGCAAGCAATGGCTTCATGCTCGCCGCTACATTCACGGGATTACCTTTCATTGAAAGATATTGGAGCCGTGTCTATTCCTACTTTGGTAGTTTCTTACGGGG
>DASVMX010000512.1:0-3607 GCA_036384215.1 Ktedonobacteraceae bacterium
AAGGTTCCTGGCCCCTGTCCTTCTGGTCTCCGAGGCAGCGGAAAGCAGAAAAATGATCTCCTGCTGTTGTTCTACAGCAGGAGATCATTCAATGAGGAACACAACATTCTACGAGATCGAGCTCGCTGGAGGAGGGGTAGCTGCGCCGCGCACCTGGAACCAGCTGCCGCGCTGCCAGGGCAGGCCGAGCGATGGCAGCAGCAAGCGGTCGCCGCCGATCCAGCCGCACACACGCCACGAGAAGACCAGGAAGAGGCCAAACATGCCCAGGACCGGGTTAATGCTCACGGTACCCGCCAGCAGGTAGTTCAGATTCATCAGCACTCCGAAGCCCGCAGCGATGCCGGTCAGCACGCCTAACAGGACTCCCAGTCCAACCGCCAGTTCCCCATAGGTGATCAGGAACGACCAGAGACCAGGGGCCGGCTGCACCAGATGCTGAAGGAACCAGGCATACCAGCCTTGCACCGCCGGGAAGGGGCCATTCGCCTTGGCCAGCGCTCCGGCGACAAAGCCTGCGATTCCTTTCCCGCTGGTGCCCCAGGCTGGAGACTGCGCTTTCTCCCAACCGGCCAGCAGCCACTCGGCTCCCACTTCCATGCGCACGATAAACCACAGGGGAGCTGATCCCAGCGAGGCCAGGAAGAACTTCGCGATCGCCGGCTCAGGGAAACGCTCGCCCGATGCCTGGGCCTTCAGTGTCGCGCGCTCGCGGAAAAATGCTACAAAGGCCAGGATAAGAGCGAGAGCGAAAAGGATAAGTAACGCGCTTCCCCAATAATCGTCACCCGTCTGTTTGGCAAGATTCCAGATCAGGTGGAACAGCGTCCAGGCTCCCGCCACAACCATCAGCGCCATCGCACTCGTTTTGACCAACGCGTTTTGTTGGTTTGACATCGATTTTCTCCTTTAGTGTTTGTTTGTTTGCTGGAGCATCTCCATGGTGCGCTCTTGCCAGATCTGAGCGTTTCGCGCTTTGCGCGGAACAGCGGTTGCACATCTGGTGTCATCACGGTTTTGCATCCACACGAGAGGAAAGAGGAGAAGCGTCTTGTTTGTGGCTTCTGCTTTCCTTTCGACATCAGAAGCATACGGCATCTTTCTCTCAAATCCATCTCAGAACCCATCAAAGCCTCTCAATCCGATCACAATCCCTATCCCATAGTAGAAAGGGAGGACTCTGCCTGTTCCGGGCTGCTCACCCTCCTTTTCCACCGTGGGATGGGGATTGTGATCGGATTGTAGGTCCAGTTCGGGTCAATGTGATTCCTTTGTGAGGGCGGGACGGTATAGTCTGGAGGTAAATTAAGAAGCCGGTACCGGCTTCCGGGCGATGATGCCAGAAAGGAACCATCCATGTTTCACCGTTTCTTTGTACCATTAGACGGCTCGCCGCGGGCCGAAAAAGCCATTCCTATCGCGGCTGAATTGGCCCGGGCCAGTTCCGGGAGCGTGATTTTGGCTCGTGTGATTGTCCCTCCATTGACGGGGGAGTATGGAGCGAATATCATCGCCAACGAAACCCACTTGGTTGAGGAGAAGGACCGGGCCGAAGCCAGGGCGTATCTGGATGAGGTCATGGAACGCCATGAGCAGGTCCTGGCGGGGCTGCATTTGATTGTGGAAACGATGGCTGCCACGCAGCCTGTTCCCGCGGCCCTGCTCTCCTTTGCTGAACAGGAACATACTGATCTGATCGTGATGTGCAGCCGCGGCGAGAGCAGTATCCGGCGCTGGGTTTTTGGCAGCGTTGCGCAGAACACCATGCGCCATAGTCCCTTACCAGTTTTGGTCTTGAATGAGCACGAGGTTGACTCGGTGCTGGACAATCCCACGCACCCACTGCGAATCCTGGTCCCTCTGGACGGTTCTGCTTTTTCCGAGTCCATCTTGCAGCCGCTCTCCCAGTTCCTGGTGCTCTTTCCCACACGAGAACCACATGAACTGCACTTGCTCCAGGTGGTGACTATTCCTGCCGCTGGGGGACGTTTTCACAGTGGTGCCAATGTGACGGATCTGCTCCAGAAGGATGAGCAGAGCAAGGCGGAGCGGTATCTCCAGGCATACGCGCAGCAGATCTCGACGGGGATTCTGGCCGGGGCTAATGTCACTGTTACTACCGAGGCGGTTGTCCATACTGATGTTGCTGAGACCGTGCTCAAACGGGTGCAGGCGGAAGCGACACAAACTGGCCCGGCGTCCACCCTGATCGCGCTGGCTACACATGGCAGGTCGGGCGTCAAACGCGCTCTGCTGGGAAGCGTGACAGAACATGTTTTTGGCGCGACTATGGTACCATTGTTCATTGTTTGTCCACCAGCTCTTGAAAGAGAACGCAACCATCTCAATAGTGAGGCTCAGAAAACACCGGAAACGCGAGTCGAGCCGGGACCGGTTGGTCTTCTCTAGCAGATGCGAAATGCATTCCATCGCTGGGAAGGAGGAGGGAAGAAATGACAGACATGATCTTTCATCTCTCCTCCGCTCTTTTCAGGGGAAGTCGCTCACGAAAGGAAAGCGCCTACCACAGTTGCAGTGAGAAGCCCTTTAGGGATTTGTGATGCGATTGTGATATTCAGACTCCATTTGTGCTTTCGTTGTGACATCCTTGCGCCTATAATACCACTACCGAACGATATTCAGGCACCTTTCGGCCTGAGAAAGAGAAAGAAACGATGCAGCAGGAATCCCCAACAATGGATGGGTTTTCCGCGGAACTCCTGGCGACCGTGGGGCACGAGTTTCGTGGCCCGCTGACCACCATCCAGGGCTACGCGACGACCCTGCTGCGCCATGACCAGCAGCTGACCTCGGTTGAGCGTCAGGAGTTCTTGCACGCGATCAATGAAGCCAGCGCGCACCTGGGCAAGCTGGTCGATCGCTTTCTGACCCTCGCGCAGTTTGAAACCCACGCGCATACGCTGCTCTCGACGCCAGTGAATCTGCTGGTGCTGGCGCAGGAGTCGATCACTGCCCTCCAGGAGAGCAGACCTCATCACCTGTTGTTGATCCCTTCTCCCATTCGCACATCTCCGTCGGAAGAAGGCATGCATGGTGCCGTCACTCATGACGAGCAGACCCTTTCCGGTGATCGTCGCCTGTTGAGAACCATGCTGGACATCTTGCTGGAGAACGCGGTAGCCTATTCCACACCGGAAAGCCTGGTGGAGGTGTCGATCGATTCCGTTGACGCGGCTTCTGCCCTGGCTGAATGGCAAGCACCCACCGGGCCGGGCACGCATCGGGAACTGATTGCCTCTCGCCCTTTTCAAGCGTGGGAGCGTCTGCTCGTGCTGCGCGTGCGCGACCATGGGATCGGGATCGAGCCAGCCCACCTGACACTGATCTTTCGACGCTTTTATCGCGTGGATACCAGCCTGACGCGCGAGGTGAATGGCCTGGGTCTGGGATTAGCCCTGTGCCAGGCTATTGTCGCGCTCCATCGAGGGATGCTCTGGGTGGACAGCGCCGTTGGAGAGGGAACCACGTTTTCGATCGTGCTTCCCTGCGAAATGGTTCCGGAAGGGAACGCGCAGGTCGCAGCAGAATAGACAAGAAGAGGATAGAGAAAGACTCATGGTTGCTAAAAAAGTGCGTATTGTGACTG
>DASVMX010000513.1:0-11400 GCA_036384215.1 Ktedonobacteraceae bacterium
ATAGATGGCGCGCCCTCCCTCGCTCTTCCCTATCGCTGTGCTATTTATTTCGCAAGGTTAGTCAAGATACTTGACTGATCTATGTTATAATCTTGTGGATAACTCGTCAGGTAGATTGACCGGTTTTTGTGGGAGGAATCAAGGGCGTAGAAAATAAAAAGCTTATCAGGGGGAATGAAAGAGCCATGAAACAGACTTCGGGTCCATATGAATTGTTTACCTTGCTGGCTATAACGTATCGCGCGCTGGTCGATGAATTGAACAGCGAGATGGCGCGGCGCGGATATAATGATCTGCGTACCGTACATGGTTTTGTTTTTCAACGTTTGACGCCATCTGGCGCGACGGGCAATGAGCTGGCTGAATTTCTGGATATCACCAAACAGGCTGCGAGTCAGATGATAGATTACCTGGAGAAACGCGGTTACGTTGAGCGGCAGGCGCATCCGCGCGACAAACGAGAGAAGCTGGTGATGCTGACCGCGAAGGGTTGGGCCTGCGCGCACGCGGCGGAGGAGATTCTCGCGCGCCTGGAACTGCGCTGCGCTGGACTGCTGGGTGCTGAGCGCTTGCAGACCTTTCGCGTCGATCTGTACCGCCTGGCTTTGTTGACCAACAACGGCATCATGCCCGCGCGCCTGCGCCCGATCTGGTAGCAGCGCTGTGGGAGCTATGTTGCCCCTTCTATCTTGCGACATATACTTTTTGGGGCCAACGAACAAGAATTTGTGGAAAAATATTCACCAACCTCATCCAGAAGACGATCTTTTTCGTGAAAAAAGCGTTACTTTGAAAGTAAAGGTCAGATGAGAGTTATCAGGGGGAATGCACAGATGCACAACCGGGTGAAACAAGCTGGAAAATATGTATATGGTATCGCGGCCAGCGTCATTATAACGTTGAGCGCTGGCCTGAGGCTTTTTTTTCTTATCAATAATTGGCCGGGAACGAATAGCGACGAGGGAACGATGGGGTTGATGGCACTCCACATTACTCATTTCACCGACTTTCCCGTCTATTTCTACGGGCAGGGAGGAACGCTTGGTTCGTTAGAGGCGTACATGGGAGCGTTGATGTTCCCTCTTTTTGGGCCGACTGTTTTTGCTCTCCGCTTTGGGGTTCTTCTCTTCTTTATCCTGTTCCTCATCACTATGTACCTGCTCACCAGTTTGCTCTACACGAAGAAGCTCGCGTTGTTGACGCTGGTTTTGTTGAGCCTGGGATCGAGTGATCTGCTTTATCGCATCTATGAAGCGCTGGCCGCGCACGCTGAAACGCCACTTTTTGGCGCGCTGTTGATTCTGGTGGCGAGCAAACTGGCGCTTTCTGCGCCTGTGCCTGGTAGTTCACCAGCGCGCTTCAGGCGTCTGGTAGGGTATGGTTGCTGGGGAGGGCTTGTCGGGCTGGCTTTCTGGAATGATCCGCTGACCCTGCCGTTTATTCTCATGTCTGGTGTTTTTTTGCTCATTTTTTGCAGACATGAATTGCAAACACCAGTTCTGGTGAGTATTTTCGCAGGTTTGATGATCGGATTGTTTCCTGTCATCATCTACAACCTCACAGTGTCTGGTATTGATAAAAGTAGTTTGTCGGTTTTCGGATTTCTCGTTGATGCTGATCGCCCTGTGCCCTCGGATTCCATTTTGATGCGTTTCGCCGCCACATTTCTGGTGACTTTCCCGGTCTCGACTGGAGCCGTGCCGGTCTGTACTATGGCTGCTCGCGATGCCTGGCCGCTGAGCGCGCAACCTGGTTCGCAGGTGCTCCAATGTACGACTATTCACGGTGTATGGAGCCTGGCCCTGGTTGTTCTCTGGCTGCTGGGCGTGGCGATAGCCATACGCTGCCTGCGCTCTCTTTGGAGGTTTCAGGCGGTAGTTCCTGAGAAGAGGAGAGAGGCGGTCATTCAAGGGGCGCGCCTGATGCTTCTAGGGAGCGCTTTGTTGACTTTGCTCTCCTTTGCCTTAAGTGTCCAGGCCATTACCGATCCCTGGGGCCATCATCGCTATCTCCTCGCCATGGCTGTAGCTACCCCGGCTCTTCTCTGGCCGCTCTGGCGCTGGTTTGGTTCAGTTTCCTTGCGCTCCAGGTTCAAGGCCGTGTCGATCAGGAGCCTTTGTGCTGCGGTGATTCTTTTCTACCTGGCTACAATGGCTCTGGGAACTTTCCAGACAGTCAACCAGCTCCCAGGGGCAGAGGCTACCATGCAATCCCAACAGGCCCTGGTTGTGAAGTTGAAAGAGCAGCATCTCACGCGTATGTATACTGATTACTGGACATGTGATCTGACAGCCTTTCTGAGCCAGGAACAGATCATCTGTAGCGTCTTAGATGAGCAATTGCAGCCTGGCTTTAATCGTTATCAGCCATATGTATCGGTAGTGGCTCAAAGCCCTCACGTTGCCTATGTTTTTCACCGGAATTCGCCGCAGAACAGGCAATTTATTTTGCAGATGGGACGTGATAGCAATCCTCCACATTATCGCATCACTTTTATGGGTGATTATGTCATTTATCAGCGTTGAAGCCTATGCCCCGGTCATCTTGAGTATTTGCTCTGCCAGCTTACGTAGTTCTGCCACAAGTTCTGGTGGTTGCAGGACGCGAAAGGGACAGCCCAGGTTGGCCAGGAAACGCGCGGCATGGGCCAGGTCATCGTCGTAGGCGCGCAGGAGGAGGCCTGTAGAGGTTTCTTCCAGGCTGGCGAATTCGGCTGGGACGTGCTGGCGCACCTGTTCCATGTCGGCTTGTAGCGCGACTTCGACGAGCCAGCGCGAAGGAATTTCGGCGAACGATTGGATGGCGTATGCCAGGCTGTCGAAGTGAGGTGGACGCGTGAAGCTTTCTGCTCGCGGTTCGACTGCCAGCACGCGGTCCAGGCGGAAAATGCGCGTATCCTGGCGCAGGTGACAGTAGCCGATAGTGTACCAGTGGTCTTTGTGGTAGAGCAGACCATAGCTGTCAAAAAGTCGCTCGCTGCTTTTGCCTTCTCGACCTTGATAGCTCAACTGAACGCGCCTGCACTGTGCCGCTGCGCTGCTCAAGGAGAGGATAAACTCGCCTACCTCGGTTTGTGCCTGAGCAGGGAGATTGACCGTGACCATCTCCTGGATGGCCTGGACGCGCTCGCGCAAGGCTGGTGGGAGGACGCGTTCGACTTTGGCCAGCGCGCTTTCCACGATGGGCGCGGTTTGCGTCAGGCCGAGCTGGCGCGCGGCCTGTAGGCCCAGCGTGATAGCCAGCGCCTCGTCCTCGGTCCACATCAGTGGCGGCAGCTTAAAGTTTGGGCGCAGCTTGTAGCCTCCGTAGCGCCCTCGTTCGGCTTCTACGGGAATGCCCATGTCCTGCAACATCGTTATATAACGCCGCACGCTACGTCCTTCAACTTCCAGCCGTTCCGCCAGTTGGGCCGCGGTGACGCTCGGGCGAGATTGCAGCAGATCAAGGGTGGTCAACAGGCGAGTCACCGGTGAATAGATCAATGTTTGCTCCTTTGCCAGAAATCATGCTCAAATAGGACCGCTTCCGACCACATTGTATCATATACTTTCTTTGAGTGCCAGAGAAAGACGCTGACCAGGTTTGTTACGGGATGGCATTACCTGGCGGCCAATGTATCGCATCTGAATGTGCGAATAGCAACAATGATTTTAAGGAGAACAACAGCATGACCACATTACCTGATCTTACGCGAGCAACCGATTTCATCTGGCGGACCGCCCGGCTGCTGGAGCGGCGGCGTTTTGCGTTTCTGTTTCAGGATGGCCAGCGAGCAGATGTGCTGGCGGCGCTGCGGCCATACCAGAATGGCGATGGTGGCTTTGGTAACGCGCTGGAACCAGATATCCGCGCCACTTCCAGCCAGCCCGTGCCAGTCTGGACCGCTTTATGTATCCTCGACGAGATCGGGGCT
The DNA here is from genome assembly GCA_036384215.1 of Ktedonobacteraceae bacterium. Classification (GTDB taxonomy): domain Bacteria; phylum Chloroflexota; class Ktedonobacteria; order Ktedonobacterales; family Ktedonobacteraceae; genus Paraktedonobacter. The sequence continues at coordinate 3,914 of DASVMX010000513.1, forward strand.
TTTAATGATCCCCTGGTGACGCAGATTTGCGACTACCTGTTGACCATCACCACTCCTGAAGGCGGAGTGCCCTTCGTTTTACCCTCTGTACGCGCCTATCCGTGTGGCCCCTGGTGGGAATCGGAGGACAATCCATCCGCGGCGCTCAATCCTACTGCGGCAATCGCGGCTCTGTTGTATAAACATGGGATTGCTCACAGGTGGCTGGAACTGGCAACCGATTACTGCTGGCGTGCCCTGGATCAGTTGGAGGAGACCAGCCCGTATGAAATGCGCGCGGTTCTGCCTTTTCTGGATTACGTGCCTGATCGCGCGCGGGCAGAACGCGTTTTTGCCCGCGTGGGTCCAAAAATTCTGGAGCAGAAACTGGTGGCGCTTACCCCCAGTTCTGATGACGAAACACACTCGCCGCTGTTGTTTGCACCACGACCACAGAGTCTTGCGCGCGGTCTTTTCGCGGATGACGTGATTGAAACGCACCTGGATGCGCTTGTAGCCTTACAGCAGGAAGATGGTGGCTGGCCAATTAACTGGTATGCCTGGGCGCCAGCGCCGGCTCTGGAATGGCGCGGTTGTGTCACCATTGACGCGCTGGTCACGCTGCGAGCATATGGGCGTCTGACCTGAACGGGGAAGTTGTTTCGAGTGTATAAAAATACTGAGATTGAGTTGTCGCATAAAGCATGCTTGCTATAATTTAGTGCGGCAACTCAACTCTTTTTGTTATTGGGCGGAAGCCCTATCAATAGATATGATATACTATAAGATAAGGTTTTATTTGCATTGCTCCCATTGAGTTTTCGGATTGTCCAGGCGCGCTTTTCTCAAGTGAGCGGGGCAGATAAATCCACGTTTTCCCAAATGTCTGCCTGCCTGCCTGCCTGGTCGCGGGTGGGTCTGGCGCATTTTTCGTCAAGCACCTGAGTTTTCCACAATGTAGTGTCTGCGCTAGTACACCGGGTCCACGTGGGCCAGTACTGGAGGAAACTATGGCGACTGGTAACGAAAATACCTCGCGTTCATCCATGGGGGCTGTCATCTTTTCAAGTACCGTAGGAACTGCCATTGAGTGGTACGATTTTTTCCTCTACGGGACTATGGCAACCCTGGTCTTTCCCAAGGTCTTTTTCCCCACAACCGATCAATTTGTGGGCACCCTGCTTTCTCTGTTTACGTTCCTTGTAGGTTTTATCGCCCGGCCCTTTGGAGGTGCGCTCTTTGGGCACCTGGGTGATCGCATTGGTCGCAAGTCTACGCTGATTGCCACGCTGCTTTTGATGGGCATCTCGACCCTGATTATCGGCTTTCTGCCGGGCTATGCCACGCTGGGCATAGCCGCTCCGTTGATTTTGGTCGTGTTGCGCCTGGGCCAGGGTCTGGGTGTAGGCGGCGAATGGGGCGGCTCTGTTCTGCTGGCGCTGGAATATGGTCACCGCCGCAACCGGGGCTTCTGGGCCAGTTGGGCGCAGATGGGCGTGCCAATCGGGCTGATCCTCTCGACCGTCATCGTGAATATTGTGCAGTCCACTTCCGGCAGCGGTTTTACTGCCAGCGACGGCGCGCTGGCCGGAGCCTGGCGCATTCCCTTCTTTGTGAGTGCGCTTTTGATTCTTGTCGGCCTGTATGTGCGCTTGAGCGTCATGGAGACGCCGCTTTTCGAGATGGTCAAGGAGCGCAACCGCAAAGCTCAATCGCCTATTCTCGCGGCTTTCCGGCATAGCACGCCTGAAATCCTGCTCAGTGCTGGCGCGCGTTTTGTTGAACAGGCTCCTTTCTACCTCTTCACCACCTTTGTGATTACCTATGGCATCGATAAACTTGGCTTGCAGCGCGGGCTAATTTTGAATGCCATCACCATAGCCGCTGTCGTCGAGTTGTTCACCATTCCGCTTTTCTCTGCTCTTTCAGACCGTTTTAACCGGCGCGTCTGGTACTTGATTGGCTGCGTGATTATGGCCGCTTTTGCCTTCCCCTACTTCCTGTTAATGAATAGCGGATCGCAGGCGCTCTTTATCCTGGGGGTAGTGGTCTCGGTGGCGGTCTGCCATGCCTGGGTTTACGGACCACAGGCCGCGTTGATTGCCGAGCGTTTCGGCACACGCTCGCGTTACAGTGGTGCCTCGCTGGGCTACCAGCTCGCGGCTCCTTTCGCTGGAGGTCTGGCCCCAATCATCGCCCTGCTCCTGTTGAACGGCAAGACCAACCTCTCGGCTTTAGGTCTGTCAAATGTTGTCATCAATATTGGATCTGGCTCCTGGCAGGCGGTCTCGATCTACATCCTGGTGCTGTGCGTTATCTCGTTCCTATCGGTACTCGGTTTGAAGGAGCTATCGAAGGCCGACATCTCAGATGTCGAAGCGTATAAGATCGGCGAAGGCGAGGTCGCGGCGCCCGCCGTCGAAGCTGATTAAGATTGTATGATAGCTGCATTTGGGAAAAGGAAGGTGTATAGTCTCTTTCGACCCTGATGATGGTGTTAGCTACTTGCTCAGCCTGGACGAGCAGGCGAATAACGCAAAAGGAGCAGGAGACCTGGAAGCTTTGCTTCTTCCAGGTCTCCTGCTCTTTGGGTGCGGCTCAGGTTGGTGCACGCGGGGGTGACGCTGGATGATCACGGCTTTGATGCGAGCGTGGCTGACAGCGTGGTGAGCAAGATTAGCGCGGCGGGTGGGCGCGCAGCATCACCACCTGCGCGAGCATGCTTCTTTCTCTTGAAAAACTTTCTGCGCCCGCTCTTGACGCGATGGAGGTGGAGGGGTATCATGAAGTTCAGAGCGGGCAAGAAAAAAGGTATCATTGCGCTTGATTGGGCCATTTACGCTGATCTTCATATTGGATAAACCGCTCTGAAATTGGCGAGTAGACCTGAAGATGGGGGAACTCGCTGAATGGTGGAGAGAAGGTGGATGGGAGGCCGAAACATGTTGCTCCACAAAAGTCAACCAGGAAACGATCAAAAAACGTGTGCTGTCAGTCAGTAAGGAAGTAAAGAGATGGTTTGTCCGAGTTGTCGCGCTGGATGCGCGGCGGAAGATATTTTTTGTCGTCGTTGCGGGGCTGATCTGAGCGTTCCCTCGAAGAGTCTGGTGCCAGTCCAGGCGCAAGTGCCAGCGTTATGGACGAATTCGCCGCTGCCGCGCGTGGCGGCTGGCGTGGGCGCTGTCGCGGTGGGTGTTGGACTGGAACTGCTGCGTCGCGGGCTGCTGGCGCGCCTGGGAGGTTCCGGGCGGCGTTCGGCAAAATTATTGCCCACACTCACTCCCGATCATGTGCGCGATCTGTTTACCCATAAAGAGCAAAAAACCACAAGGTTGCCCAAAGGGTACGAGATTCATGAGACAGTAGTCTATATGAGCCGCGTGCTGCGCCACAAGGATTAGCGCTGGCCTGAGCTTGAGAGCATCTCCCAGGCTGGCTGGAGGGAGTGAGAAGAGACTGGCATGGTTTTACTCTTGCGAGACAGGGACGTGCGTTCCCTGCTGGAGATTTCTGATACAATAGATGCGTTAGAGCAGGCTTTTACGGCTCTTTCGCATAAAAACGCAGTCAATCGTCCTCGGATGCGTGTGAGCATGAAGAGTGGTATATTACACGTGCTTGTGGCTTCATTCCCGGATGGTGGAGTGCTTGGTCTGAGGACGACGACAGTTTTTCACCAGGGTGTGTGCTCTATGGTGCAGTTGTTCAGCGCTGAAGATGGACGTCTGCTTTCGATTGTCGAGGCTGATTGGTTGGGGAAGATACGGACTGGTGCGGTAAGCGGCCTGGCTACGCGCCACCTGGCGATTTCCCAGGCCGCTCGCGTCGGGTTGATTGGTTCTGGCAAGCAGGCAGAGACGCAGTTGCTGGGCGTCTGCGCGGAACGCCCAATTCGCACGGTTTCAGTCTACAGCCGGCGTCAACCGGCCTGCGAGGTCTTTTGCCAGCGCATGGCCGAGCAGTTGCAGATTGAAGTCGTGCCTGTAGCCAGCGCGCGTGAGGCTGTCGAGGAAGCCGACGTAGTAATTACAGCGACTACTGCCGGCGAGCCAGTTTTTACCGGTGAATGGCTCAAGCCCGGCTGTCATGTCAACGCCATTGGCTCGAACTGGCCGAAGCGGCGCGAGCTTGATGATGAAACGCTGGAGCGCTCCAGTCTGATCGTGACCGACTCGGTGGAGCAGGCCAGAGCAGAGGCCGGCGATCTGCTGATACCGGCAAACGCGGGCACGCTGGATTGGGAAAGCGTCTGGGAGCTAGCTGACGTGGTAGCTGGCGACGGTCCGCAGCGGAACTCGTCTTACGATATCACCATTTTTAAAGCTGTTGGCGTGGCCCTGGAGGATATCGCGGTCGCGGCTCGCGCCTATCTCCACGCGCGTGAACGCGGCGCGGGAGAAGAAATTGATTTGCTGGGTTAAATTGGACAAATGCAAAAATCTCTAGTGATATCAAAGAAGACATACGTGAGAGCCCATGCGCGTTTGCTGCTCGTGCTGTTCGTGTTGCTCTTGACCTTGACGGCCTGTGCCTCGAACTCGGGCATTTTCAGCGGAGGGAGCTGGCAGGCGAGCGGTTTGCAGAAGCAGCATCTCCAGGTGCTCGCGGTTGATCCCAACCACCTGCAACATATTTACGCCGGAGACGCGCAGGACGGCGTGTTTGCCAGCACAGACGCCGGAGCAACCTGGAAGGCCAGCAGTATTGGTCTGCCTACGCCGCTGGCGGTCAATACGCTCTCTTTTGACCTTGATGGTAAAAAGCTCTATGCCGCGACCTCTGCTGGCCTGTTTGTCAGCAGCGACTCGGCCACTTCCTGGAGCCGCGTGGCGGGTGTGCCAGCCGCTGACAGCTATAGCTCGCTGAGCTTTGACGCGAATACCCCGCAGGTCGTCTACGTTGCCAGCGCGCATGCTGGCGTATTAGAGAGCCGTGACAATGGAGTAAGCTGGACCAGTGTGAGCAGCGGCTTGCCAGAGGTCGCGTTGACCAGCGTGCTCTATGATCCCAACCAGAAGAATCTCTGGGCCGCTGCTACCAACTCGATCTATCGTTCTAGCGATAACGGTGCTACCTGGCGGGCCATGAACACAGGTCTGCCAGCCAGCGTGGGGGTAAACGTTCTCGCCCTGGGAGCCGTAAGCAGCAGTAGCGGCGATCTGATCTTCGCCGGTACCGATCACGGCTTTTTCATTACCAGCGACGCGGGCCAGCACTGGGCGCAGAGCCAGTTTTCGCTCGCCAATCTCAAGGTAAGAGCAGTTTTGCTGGATGCCACCCAACCTGCAGTTGTTTATGCCTCTACGGATATTGGCGTGTTACGCAGCAATGATAGTGGACAGAACTGGACCGACGTTGCCTCCGGCTTGCCTGGCAATCAGCCTTTCGCCGGCCTGGCTCAGGGCGATGTGAATTACGCACAGTTGCTCCTGGCTTCACGCGGCATCTATCGCTACCCAGGAACCGCAAGCGCGCTTGACCCCTCGCGCCTTCTGCCAATTTTGCTGGTCTTGCTCTTCTTTTTCCTGCTCTACTACTTTTTCGCGCGCCATCGACGTCGCCTCTCGCGTCCTCGCCCAGTTCCAGACACCCCTGTTGAACTGGATAAGCAGGGGGGCGTGCTGGATGAGTCAAGCTCCAATGACAAATTGAACGGGCGTCATCCTCCATCTGACGATGTGCAGAATGTGCCTGAGGATGAGAGAAAAGAGAGTTGAGCAAGCCGGAATTTCCTAAGAATTGCCTAGTGACTTATCCTCTCAACATGCATCCACTTTGCCCTTTCTTCCGTGTATGAACTAGCACGGATGCATAATTGCATTAATGCTCGTACTACTGTTGAGATGATTTTAACATGTAAGTGCCTTGCAGGAAGCATTGTTTGCTTTGAGATGCTTCATTGTTTATGCATGGCAAGAAAGGATAAGTACGATGCCTTTAGCGACGCTAGTGCTAGGTGCTGCTTTAAGCCCTGGTGGGATTATCGCCTGGCTGATTATCGGCCTGCTCGCGGGCTGGTTGGCGGGTGTGATTATGCCGGGTCGTGGTTTTGGTCTGATTGGAGACCTGATTATTGGTCTGGTGGGCGCTTTCCTGGGTGGTCTGGTGATGGACGTCCTGGCTCCCAATAGTACTTTTGGCTTCTGGGGAAGCCTGCTTGTGGCGCTGATTGGCGCCTGTATACTGGTGGGCATTTTGCACGCATTTACCAGAAACCGCGAACCTGTTGTGTAGGTAAAGAATAAGAGATAAGAGAGCAGGGTCTCTTGCGCGTCTATCGTGCAGGAGACCCTGCTCTCTCTGTTTTGTCTATCAGAGTGTGAGCCAATTCATTGCGTTTCTATGCCCTGATGTGTTTTTCTTGTAATGTGGACGAAGAAACGAAAATGGCTGTTGCCGTTGGCAAACAGGGAGAGTGTTCTATGATAGATGATTCAGATCAAAATGCGCATCTTTTGGTGAAAACATCCGCGCGCGGGCTGCTGAGCAGGCGTGGATTGTTGCGCGCTGGTGTGGTAGGCGGCCTGACGCTGGGAAGTGCCTGTCTGGCAGGTTGTAGCTCTTCAGTAGCTACACCTGCGCGCGGGCTGGCGGCTGGTAGTTCTGGCTCGCCAATAGTGCGCTCGACGGTCCAGTTACAGCCAGCCGCCGCGCTTGCGAACGCGCAGGGATGGCCTGGCCCCGATTTACCCGCGGGGTTGGGTGTTAATCTGCATTTTAGCTCAACGAATCAGGCCCTCAGCCAGATTACGCGCGTGGCCGGGCTGGGCCTGCGCTTCGTGCGCATGGATTTGACCTGGAGTATGGTAGAGCACCAGCGTGGGCGCTATGACTTCTCAAGCTACGACCCGGTCATTCACGAACTGACCTCGCGTGGCATTCGCCCGCTCTGTATTCTGGGCTACAGCAACGCGCTTTACGAAACAATTCCCTCGCCTCCCTCGACGGCGGTGGGTCCGCACACAGACGCTGTGCGCCAGGCTTTCGCGCGCTTTGTCGCCGCTGCTGCCGCGCACTTTAAGGGACGCGGGGTTATCTGGGAGATCTGGAATGAGCCGGACAACGTGCGCTTCTGGTCGCCCGCGCCTACCCCTGCGGGCTATATGGCGTTGCTCAAGACAGCGGTGCCGGCGCTGCGCCAGGCAGACGCGAACGCGCTGGTCATCGCGCCCGCTCTCACAGGCATGTCATCTCAGTATCCAGCCGCCTGGACCTACCTGGAGAATTGCTTTTCTCTTGGTCTGCCGGGTTTGGTCGATGCTATCAGTGTTCATCCTTATCGACAGGATGGGCCAGAGAGCGTTACCGCTGACTATCGGCGCTTGCGTTCCCTGATTATCCGCTACGCGCCAAAAAGCAAGGCTAATATGCCCATTATTGATAGTGAATGGGGCTACTCCGGTACCTGGGTTTCGCGCGAGCTACAGGCAGCCTATTTTGTGCGCCTTGCTCTTATGGATCGGCTGAACGGCCTGCCAATCAGCGTCTGGTACGACTGGCAGGACGAT
>DASVMX010000514.1:0-4418 GCA_036384215.1 Ktedonobacteraceae bacterium
CACCTGGCTTTGTCCCTCTTCTCCAACAGGAGGCTTTACGCCTATGCTACAGGCACAATAGCGTAATAGCCGACTACGATAAACAGGGATAGGAGCAGCAGGACCAGCGGAGTGGTGATCTGTTTGGTTTCGTTGAGGCGAATATGCACAATTACTGCCCCGATCATGGCCAGGACCAGGCCGACAGCGGCCAGCGGGGTAAGCCAGGGCGCGATCTTTGTCGCCGCTGGCAGAATCAGGCCCACCGCGCCCGCGAGTTCCAGCACGCCTACCAGGCGGACAATGGGAGTCGTCGCGTGCCTGGCCCAACCCATCTGTGTGCGGAGTTTCTCAATTGGCGTGAACGTCTTCGCCCCCCCGGCCATCAGAAAGGCCAGCGCCAACAAAATCTGTACAATCCAGAGTGCAATGTACATCGTTTTCTCCTGCTCTCCCTGAAGTACGCCGCCATTCTCTCAGACGACACACTAAGAGGTTGTTATTATGTTCCAAATTGGAAGCCACTATCATTACGGAAGTAATTATACAATGGCAAAATTCATCTGTCAAGAAGGAGGAGTTCTCCTAACAATCGGCTTGCTTCCCAGCCCCCGGTTTTTGGTAGAACCAGAAGAAGTGTTGTGGTTGACTTTTTGTTGGTGGAGTCTTTATAATAAGGGAGGTTTAAGAATTTTTTCTTCATTGAGGAGAGGCCATTGAAAATCACATCTCGGCAGTAACAAACGCGACGGGCGGTGCGGGCGCTATTTTGTAGCAAGCAAACATCCACTGAAAACAGAAAATAGCCAGCATCTTTGGCTCCGTTGCTTCCCCTTTTTGTTCTGCCGTATGGTGTGCTCTCCAGCATGGTAGCTCTCTGCTTGTCCTGGAAAACGAAACCACGCACATTTCTGCCATTTTTTTCTCAGTGCTCTGGTTTCATCTGCTTCAATTGCGCACAGCGTACGGCGTTTTGCTTATCCGGGAGGTAGCTGTATGCTTTTAACTGTACGTGGAATAACAAAATCATATGGAGCGATCCAGGTTTTACAGCATATTCATTTTGTGATCAATGCCGGCGAGCGCGTTGGACTGGTTGGGCCGAATGGCGTGGGCAAGTCCACGCTGCTGCGGTTGGTGATGGGACAGGAGGAGGCGGACGAGGGTGCGGTGGTCTACGCTCCCACTGTCGAACCTGGTTATCTGCCGCAAAGCACGCCCGATTTTTATGGGCGTACTATCCAGGATCTGCTTCTGGAGGCGCTCGGCCATTTGCGCCAGCTTGAGGAGCGTATGCGCGTGCTTGAACAGGCTATGAGCATGGGTGTGGGAGAAGACCTGGCGGATCTACTGGAGGAGTACGGCCACGTCTCAGCCAGTTTTCAGGACGCGGGCGGGTATGATGTGGAGTATCGTATCGAGGCGATTCTCAGTGGACTGCGCCTGGCGTATCTGCCGCGCGAGCGCGAGGTAGATACGCTGTCGGGCGGCGAGCGCGCCCGCCTGGGTCTGGCGCTTCTCTTGTTGCGTTCGCCTGATCTGTTGCTGCTCGATGAGCCGACCAACCACCTGGATTTTGCCAGCATGGAGTGGCTGGAGGGCTATCTGGCGGAGTATCGCGGCGGCATCTTGATTGTCTCGCATGACCGGCAGTTTCTCAATCGCACGGTCAACCGTGTTTTTGAGATCGACGAGCACACGCGCCAGCTCAAAGAGTACATCGGCAACTACGATGCCTATGTTGAAGCCAGGGCCCGCGAGCGTCTGCGCTGGGAGGAGGAATACGAGCGCCAGCAGGAGGAGCTGCGCGATCTGCGCAAGCGCGTCAAAGAGGCCGCCAGCCACGCGCGGCGCAACTATCACGCGCCGCGCGATAACGATAAGTTCTCGAAGCATTACTTTGAGCAGAGTGTGCAGCGCACGCAGTCGCAGACCATCAGATCCGCCGAGGTGCTGCTCCAGCGCATCGAGGAAGATCCTATTCCAAAGCCGCCGGAGATCATGCGCGTCACCTCGCAGTTTCAGGGCGAGGCCATTCAGGCTCGCGAAGTGTTGCGCTTGCGGGGTGTGAGCAAGAGCTGGGGTGAGCGCCGCGTGCTGGATGAACTTGCCCTGACTGTAGCAGCGGATGCCCGGATCGTGCTGGTGGGACCAAATGGAGCGGGCAAATCGACCCTCTTCAAGCTGATTATGGGCCAGGAACAGCCGGACGCAGGCGAGATCCAGGTTGTGGCTGGTGCGCGGATTGGCTATCTGCCACAGGACCCCGAAGACCTGGACCCGCACAAAACCGTGCTGGAGATGTATCGCTACGGGCAGATTGGCTATGAAGGCGAGCAGGTTGGGCGCCTGATCGGCTATGGTCTCTTTCGCCTGGAAGACATGCACAAAAAAGTCGGACAGCTCAGCCTTGGGCAGAAACGCAAGCTGGAGATCGCGCGCCTGATGGCCCAGCATCCAAACGTGCTTCTGCTGGACGAGCCAACCAACTATGTCAGCCTGGACGTACTCGAAGCCTTCGAGTCCGCCATTCTCAACTTTCCCGGCCCGGTGCTGGCCATTTCACACGACCGCTGGTTTATCCAGCGCTTCGGCGGCCTTACCTGGGAACTGGAACAGGGCAAATTGGGCAGGCAAGAATAAGCTCAGCTTCACACAGGTTACACGTGGATGGTCCTGGTGTGGGCATCACCCGCGCCAGGACCATCCACGTGTAACCTGTGTGAAGCACCGCAGGCGTTGAGAAGTCAGGAATAGCTGTAATTTTTAATCAAATGTTAGTCTGTCTTTAATCTTCTGCTGCTAGAATTTGAAGGGGAGCATTTCGTGCTTGAAATGCTCTTGTATTGAGTGAAAGGAGCAAAGTATGAAGCGCAGAAAGCTTCTGGGAATCGGTCTGGTTCTCTTTATTGTCAGTATTCTCTCTTTTAGCGTCAGCGCTGCCGCCTCGGCCCATACCACGGTGAGCACCGCGCCGAGCCGGGAAAATGGCCCGCAGACCACAACGCCTATTAAGCACTTGATCGTTCTATTTCAAGAGAACGTTTCTTTTGATCACTACTTTGGTACCTATCCCTTTGCGACTAATCCTGCCGGGGAGCCTCGTTTTGTCGCTTCCCCGAATACCCCAACTGTGAATGGTTTGACTCCGGCTCTTTTAAGCAATAACCCCAACGCGGCTAATCCTCAACTGCTCAGTCGTTCGCAGGCGCTGACCTGTGACCAGGATCATTCGTATACTGACGAGCAGAAGGCCTTCGATCACGGGCTGATGGATAAGTTCGTGGAGAATGTCAGTGGCGTAAGTTGCACTGATAGAAACATTGTTATGGATTATTACGACGGGAATACCGTAACCGCGCTCTGGAACTACGCCCAGCACTTTGCGATGAGCGATAATTCCTTTGGGACGAACTTTGGTCCCTCGACTGTTGGCGCCGAGAACCTGATCGCCGGTCAGACGTATGGCGCGACTCCCGCGAACCTTCCTGGCGCGGTCTCCAATGGAACGATCATCGGCGATCCCCGGCCAGCCTACGACGATTGTTCGAAAGGGGCGACGGTTGCGTTGAGTGGCAAGAACGTTGGCGATCTGCTCAATGCTCAGAATATCACCTGGGGCTGGTTCCAGGGCGGATTCGCGCCCAGCGCTGTGGCGAATGGCGTGGCGACCTGCGGCACGGCTCACACGAATATTGGTGGTTCCAGCGTAACCGATTATATTCCGCACCACGAGCCTTTCCAGTACTATTTGTCCACATCCAATCCGCACCATCTGTCGCCGTCTTCACCCTTAAAGATTGGCCAGACCGACCAGGCCAACCATCAGTACGACCTGACGGATTTCTGGACCGCCTTCAATCACGGCTACTTGCCAGCGGTCAGCTTCTTGAAGGCTCCTGGCTATCAAGACGGCCACGCCGGATATTCTGACCCGTTGGACGAGCAGACCTTCCTGGTGAGCACGCTTAACAAGCTCCAGCAGTCGTCTTTCTGGAAAGATACAGCAGTCGTTATCAACTACGATGACTCCGATGGCTGGTACGATCACGCGATGCCGACTATCGTCAACCAGTCAAGTGATCCCACCGACGCTCTGACCGGCCCTGGCGCGTGCGGGACCGCGAAAGCCGGCGCTTTCCCGGCTCGCTGCGGCTATGGCCCGCGCTTGCCGCTCCTGGTGATCTCCCCGTTCGCGAAGAAGAACTTCGTCGACAGCAGCCTGACCGACCAGAGTTCGATCTTGCGCTTTATCGAGGATAACTGGAAGCTGGGCCGCATCGGCAATCAGTCCTTTGATGCCCTTGCTGGTAGCCTGAACAACCTTTTCTCGTTCCGCGACAGCGATCAGCAGCGCCTGATTCTGGACTCCCAGACCGGCGAACGCGTATAACTAAAGACTGGTAAAGATCCCAGGCAAACAGGTGAGCCGGCCCGCG
>DASVMX010000515.1:0-4989 GCA_036384215.1 Ktedonobacteraceae bacterium
AAAATCTTTGCTTTGCTGAAACAATTCTCTGCTCGAACAACTCTCTGCTCGAATAATTCTCTGCTCAAACAATTCTGACTCTGCTGGAACAACCGTGGCTCTGCTGGCTTTTAATATATTCTCATACAATTTATATCTCGACCCCCGCTGCTTGCGAGGCTTCGATCAGGGCGGGCAAAAGTTCGTTGGTGAGGATCTGGACCTGGTGGAGGCTTTCGGCCCAGGGGAGTTCCTGGTGTTCGCGGGTGCCCTGGACTTCGGCGAGCTGGAGCAGGCTTTCGTCGACGAGGCTGCGGAAGTAGAGGAAGGCGCGCACGGCGTTGGCCAGCGAGACGTGGGAAGCGCGAGTGATGGAGCCATAGGCCATACCCAGGTGAACGGCTTCCGAGCGCAGCTCATCTTCCGAGGTCGCCCCGGCCAGGGCGCGCAGAAGAAGTTCGAGCAGGCGCCGACCCAGGTCCCGATACGCGTCACGGGCGGATTCATCGAAGCCGGTATACCAGGAGAAGGTCGTCAAAGTACCATCAGTGAAAGCAAAGCGCACGCGGCCCAGTACGCTCTGGACCAACAGTTGAGCCGCGGGACTCGGCTTACGCTCGGTTTCCTGGCGCAGGCGGGCCTCAATATCGGCGCGGCGAAAACGGCGGTGCCCCCCGCTGGTGCGGCGCGAGGGCAATTCATTGCGATCTGCCCATAGACGCACCGTCGCGGGATGCATACCCAGCAGTTCCGCGGCCTCGCGCAGGCTGAGCCACTCATCCTCGTGCGGTATTGACATCGAGCTGGTCCCTTTCAGCGCTTGCAGGAATGATGACAATAAATACAATCTTTTGCAGGCGTCTATTCCCTCTGATTCTATGCGATAGTCTGAATCGCGTCAAGGGGCATTCTGCTGCCAACAAAACTTCGCGCCCCCTTCCAGATTCCTCGCTATTCCTGGGTGTGCCCATGAACGCAGGAGAGCAAAAATGGAGGCAAGTTCCAATATATTTCAATAAAAGCAAAACCTGTGGATGGAGCAACAACCTTCACGCTCGTTAGCTTTCCCCGTGTACTATGTTCGGCAAGGGCGCTATGGTAATGAGCCAGAGACAACGAGCGTGAAGGTTGTTGCTCCATTTATCGAGCGTAAAAGCCGCCTTTTTGGCTTACCTGAAAGGTATCGGGGGCAAACTCTGTTGTCGCTTAAATGAGCCCATCTAAGATATCACCATTGCTCTCTCTCTCTGGATTGGAGAGATGTTTCCAGTAATGATGAAAATGGTGATGGTGCCCCCAGTTCCGGCGACAGTGCTGGTGGACATGACCGATATTTCCTCGATGCACGTCGATCCCGCCAACCACACGCTCCAACATCTCCTCGCTCAACTCGACGGCGCAATCAAACTCGCTGATCTGCTTTTTCACAGGTGAATTCATCAAATTCACTCCCTTCCAAACCACTAACACCAACAACAATAAGATCCAGTTCCTCACGGCAAACAGTATAGTCCTTATCTGACAAAAAAACATCTCTGTCCTTCAATTTGCCGTAACAGAAGCCTCATGTATAGTGTAAATGCGCGGGGAAATGGCGGATTTATATGGAGAAGAGTAAGTGAGACAAAAAGCGCTCAGGAGATGATCCTGAGCGCTGGCTCCTCGAGTAGGATTCGAACCTACAACCCATCGGTTAACAGCCGATTGCTCTACCGTTGAGCTATCGAGGAATATCTCGTGTGCACAGAGAATATAGCAGATACCGGCAGGGCTGTCAAGCCCTTTTTGGCGAGATCACACGAGTTTTTAAAAATTCATCATGGCGACAAGCCAGAGTGAGACGATGAGAAAGATGCTCAGGCTGATGATGGCAATGAGCGGGTCAAGCAGGGGCGCGCTGACCAGGCTGCCCTGGAGACGCAGGCGCTGGAAAAGGGTGGGCAAGATCAGCCCACACAGGGCGGCAAGCAGCAGGGTGAAGCCCAGGCTGAGGCCGATGGCGGTTCCCAATCCCCAGGAGCGGAAGAGCAGCCAGGTAAGCAGGCCAACGACGATGCTGGCCAGGATGCCGCCGACCGCGCCCAGGCGCAGTTCGCGGAAGATGCCGCGCCAGAAGTCGAAGCCGCGCGCTGAACGCAGTTGCCAGCCGGCGACGCCCAGCGCCTGCGAGCCAACGCTGCCGCTGGTGAGCAGGAGCATGGGCGTGAGGCAGATCAGCCCCCCCAGAGCGATGGGCGAGTTGAGCCCGCGCATCAGACCACTGACCTGCAGGTGAACAGCGTTGTCGATCAGCGGGCGAGCGAGGACCTGGTAGAAGACCAGCGCGACCAGGAAGCCCGCGACGACATTGACGCCCAGCCAGGTGACGCGGTTAATGGTGGCTTTGAGCGAAAAATGCTCTTCTTCCTCCAGTTCCTCAACGCTCGCGCCCGCCATCTCGGAGTAGTCTTCGGCCTGCTCTTCGTGAATCACGTCGATCACGTCGTCAACGGTAATCAGGCCGAGCAGATGGTCTGCGTTGTCAACCACGGGTACACCCAGCAGGTCGTACCTGGCGATCAGGCGTGCGACCTCTTCCTGGTCCATCTCGGCCTGAACCTTGATGACGTTGGTGTCCATCAGATCTTGCAGGCGCGCCTCTGGTCCAGCCACGACCAGTTCGCGCAGCGAGACGATGCCAATCAGATGGCGCTCAGCGTCCACGATGTAGAGATAATAGATCATCTCCAGGTGCTCGGAATGCTGGCGCAGGTAGGCCAGCGCCTCTTCAACCGTCAGATCCTGCGCCAGCGCCAGCACTTCGGTGGTCATGATGCCGCCAGCAGTCTCAGGTCCATAGCGCAATAGATCGCGGATTGGTTGAGATTCGCTGACCGGCATCAGACTGAGCAGGCGTTCGGCCTCGTCCAGCGGGATATCGGCCAGGATGTCCGCGGCATCGTCCGGGGGCAGGATCTCCAGCAGATCGGAAGCACGTTCGGGATCGAGTTCGCTGAGGATCTCGGATTGCAGCGGATACTCGACCTCGTTCAGCGTATCGGCGGCGATTGCGGGCGCCAGGCGTCCCAGCACCGCGCCGGCCTCTTCGGCGTCGAGCTGCTCCAAAATGTCCGCGATATCAGCGGGGCGTAGCTCGGCCAGTTTGGTATGGCTGACATTCAACTGCACCTGGGGAATCACGCCACCGATGCCCAGCGCACTCCCCCCTCTACCGCCGCCAACTCCCGCGACCGCGAGCTGACCGGTCACGCCAGCTTTGACCACCTGAATCGGCTCAACGTAATTCCAGGTAATGATGCGCTCCTCAACGCGCGCGGGTAGCGCCTTAACCAGCCATTCAGCGCCCAGGCGCCGCAGCAGCCCGGTCAGGCTGATATCCACGCCGATCAGGCGCGCCGTGCCCTTAATCTGGGCCAGCTTGAGATCGTTGACCTTCACCACTCGAAAACCCTGTGTATCGACAATCTGCGTATCCAGGATATCGCGCCGCAACAAAATTTCATCGGAAAAAGGAGTATATGTGCTGATCTGCGGCTGCTTCACCGTCAGATGAATCTTGCGCTCTTCTTCAAGATTATCCACCTGCGTCCAGGGAATAATCAGATCATTATTGGTCAACGTGGGCTGAGAGACCACCAGGGCGGTCACCATGGGAAACGCCTCGCTCAGGGAGACGCACACATCCTTCAACGTACCCAGTTTGCGCCCATCGAGGTCACAGACATTCTCGCGCAGGAGCGCGCTCAAAAAGATCATAGAACCACCGCCTTCCTCCCATCCCACAAGCTATCTGCCAGATCACACTTGTTGATAGCTCGCCTGGACAGGAAGTCATTTCTGCATACGATATATCTCCTATCAAATCCATCATGAGCTGGCCACCACACGACATTCAGGTCACAACTGCTCAAACGGATTTGATCTTGGATCAGACGCATCAGATCAGCTTGCCTCTTACGACACGTGGATAAAGTGATCTGTACATCTGCTGCCAGATGATCCATAGTGTATGGATACAGGTAAAAACAGTCCGCCGCGTACTTGCATTACGCCACAAGAAGGCAGGGCATGCATCCTGGCCCTATCTAAAGGCTGGCATGCGTCTGCGTCATGCTGCGAAGGGACTGCGTGTATTTCATTTCCACGCAAAGAGTCGCTCCATATTTCGTTCAATTCCAGCATTACACCATACGTGGTGACGGCAGATTGAATGAAGGCAACGAAGCAGTTAGCTTGCCTGGAATGAAAACGTTTCTTCAGCGTTTTTTGCGGGCCAGACGAGAGCGTCGCTGGCGCGCACGGAAGAAACAGATGCCGGTTTCGCGCGAGAAACCTGGGCAGGACTGGCTGGCAGGTGGAAATTTCTTACTCGACATCGCATCAAGGGGCGATGCTGTGCTCATCGAGTAAGTCATGCAGAAAGGCTTGAACTGGCAAACACCAGAGCCGGGCGGACGAAAGAGAGCGCTACATCATTGTCGGTCTACATCATCCTGTGACTTGTCTCGATGAGGAGAAGAACTGTACCACAAGCAGGCTTGCGAAACGCGTAGGCCTACTATGACTGGGGCCAGCGTCCATGTCCCTCACCTCCTTTGCCCGAACCAGTTGTGGACCTTACCAGTGGCGCTTCCACGAGGAGGCGCGGTTAATCATGTCTGGTAAAACCCCTGGCAACTGTGGGTATGAAACAAATTTTTTTCTTACACAGAGAGTATAGCACGGCGAGCATGGTTTTGGGAAGGGAGTTAGTGTATCTATGACCATTATGTCTAAAATTACCATAAATCAGAGAACGTTTGTCGCCCCACCACCACTGTTGCGACGCAAGGGCAACAGTGGTGGTGGGGCGGAAAACGACAGGCGTGAAGGCCATCGCTCCATTCACGGGCTTTGCTTCATTAAAAGGTATTGGAGCCGGCCTCCACGGTTTACAGCGGCTCGACTTTGAGCAGCGCGGAACCTTTCTGGACGACATCGCCGTTTTTGGCCACCAGGGAGACGACGCGC
>DASVMX010000516.1:0-15475 GCA_036384215.1 Ktedonobacteraceae bacterium
AGTAGCATCTATTCAACAAAACGTGAATGAACCGCTATACGTCGCGCTTCATTTTTACAAGCAAGGGACATTCAAGAACCAGGAAAGGCAAGGATGAGGATATGGAAAATTGGCCACGACCAGTCCTTCTCACCCCTGAGCTTTCCTCGCCTTACATTTTTTAATTGACAGCACGCAACAAAATGGCTTACGATTGCAAATACGAAAGAGATTATTGGGCAAATGGCTAACTACAATCTAAAGCAGAGAAAGGGAAGTATGGACCCCGAAGCATTTCGCCAGGTTGGGCATCAACTCATCGATTGGATTGCCGATTACCGTCTGAGAAGCGCGGATCTGCCGGTGATGGCACGCGTGGAGCCGGGAGCGGTTCGCGCGCAATTGCCAGGGGCTCCACCGGAGTCCGCGGAAACCTTCGAGGCGATTTTTCAGGATCTTGAGCAGATCATCGTGCCAGGCCTTTCGCACTGGCAACATCCGCGTTTTTACGGCTACTTTCCGTCGAATGCCACGCTCTCCTCGGTCCTGGGCGATTACCTCAGCACTGGTCTGGGTGTGCTCGGTCTCTCCTGGCAGTCCAGCCCGGCGCTGAGCGAATTGGAGGAGGTGGTGACCGACTGGATGCGCCAGATGGTCGGGCTATCAGAAAACTGGAGCGGAGTGATCCAGGATACCGCCTCGACCAGTACACTGGTTGCGCTCCTGTGCGCACGCGAGCGAACCTCCAATTACTCGCTGGCACGCGGAGGCCTCCAGGGCGAGACAAGTCCACTGGTAGTCTACGCCTCGACGCAGAGTCATAGCTCGGTGGAAAAAGCCGCGCTTCTCGCCGGTTTTGGCCGCGCCAATGTGCGCTCCATCCCCACCGATGAACACTACGCGATGCAAGCAGGCGCGCTGGCAGCCGCTATCGAGGCCGATCTGAGTAACGGCCTGATGCCTTGCGCGGTGGTGGCCACAATCGGAACCACGGCGACGACCGCGCTCGATCCCCTGGAAGCCATTGCCCGGCTCGCCGAACAACATAACCTCTGGCTGCACGTTGACGCGGCCCTGGCGGGGTCGGCCATGATCCTCCCCGAGTGCCGCTGGATGTGGCAGGGCGTCGAACAGGCCGATTCGCTGGTCATCAATGCCCACAAATGGCTCGGCGCGGTCTTTGACTGCTCACTCTACTATGTACGCGATCCACAACACCTCGTGCGCATTATGAGCACCAATCCCAGCTTCTTACAGAGCGCGGTCGATGGCCAGGTCAAAAACCTGCGCGATTGGGGCATTCCGCTGGGTCGGCGTTTCCGCGCCCTCAAACTCTGGTTTCTTATCCGCGAGCAGGGCGTGGCTGGGCTCCAGGCCCGCCTGCGCCGTGACATCAGCAATGCGCAATGGCTCGCCGAACAGGTCCAGAATACACCCGGCTGGCGCGTCCTCGCCCCCGTCACTCTGCAAACCGTCTGCGTGCGCCACGAGCCGCCCGAACTCACCGGCCAGGAACTCGATCAGTACACCCTGGCCTGGGTCAACCGCGCCAATGCCTCCGGCCAGGCCTATCTCACCCCAGCCCTGCTCGATGGCCGCTGGATGGTCCGCATCTCCATCGGCGCCCTTCCCACCGAGCGCGAACACGTGGCAGAGCTTTGGGAGCTGCTTCAGCAAGAAGCAACCCACCATAGCTAAGAGTTCTAAGCAGAGGATGTTGGGGGGCAGGACTGCTCCCCAACATCCTCTGCTTATGTTTCATCCTTGACTTTTCATTCCAACATGGTGTACACTCTGCACAGAAAGGAAAAAGCAAGAAAGCGATGGCAGGCAAGAAAGCATTTCTTCCCGATCACGCCCTGAAAAAGGCGATGGATCTGTTCTGGGAACGCGGTTATGAAGGCTCATCCATTGAGGATCTGGTCCAATGCACCGGCATTGGACGCGGAAGTCTGTACGCCACTTTTGGCGATAAACACGCGCTCTATCTTGCTGCCCTGGACCAGTACTGCGCCTCGCAGCAAGCGTCTCTATCGGCCCTGCAGCAACAAGAAGGCTCATTACGGCAAATTCTGGAGAATACCTTTCAGACCTATATCGATCTGTTGCTCAACGACCCTGCCCGTCGCGGCTGCTTCCTGGTCAACGCCAATGTTGAAATGGCTCCGCACGATCTAGAGGTCTACGAGCGCGTGCAGGCCGCGTACAATGTCATGGAGCAGGCTTTCCTGGAATTTCTTGTGAAAGCCCAGGCCGCAGGAGAACTGCCAGCAGCCGCTGATCCTCAGCAATTCGCCCTTTTTTTTCTGGGTACGCTGATCAGCATTCGCGTGCTCGCACGCGCCAGGGCCGAGCGCCGCGTACTCCAGGACCTGGCACAAACTGCCTTGTTAGTGTTACGTTAATTTTTTTGCGCTTATGCTGGAATGATTATTCCAACATAAGCGCAACCAGAAAAGGATTTCTGGATGAAAGGAAAAGCAGATGAAGATTACTGGATCTGTCGCTCTTGTGACTGGTGGCAACCGCGGACTGGGCAAGGCTTTTGTTCAGGCCTTACTCGACGCGGGCGCGAGCAAAGTCTATGTGGGAGCACGCCAACCCATTGAGGTTACTGATCCCCGGCTTCAGCCTGTAAAGCTCGATATCACCAATCCATCCGATATCGCCGCCGCTGTTGAAACCTGCCAGGACATCACCATCCTGCTCAATAACGCGGGCATTGCCAACCCGGGCTCCTTACTGGAAATTCCTTCCATAGACAGCGCGTGAGCTGAGATTGAGACCAACTACCTGGGAACGCTGGCCATGTGCCGCGCCTTCGCCCCTGTTCTCAAAAAGAACGGAGGTGGGGCGCTGATCAACATGCTCTCCGTGGTAAGCTGGTACACTGGTACCACCCTTGGTTCCTACAGCGTCTCGAAAGCCGCCGAATGGGCCATGACCAACGGCATACGCGTCGAACTGCGAGAACAGGGCACGCTGGTAGTCGGCGTACACGCCGGCTACATCGACACCGACATGGCCGCCATATTCGACACTCCCAAAGCGCGTCCCGCCGATATCGCCACAGCTACCATAGAAGCCTTGAGCGCCGGCCAGGAAGAAGTACTCGCTGACCAGACCAGCCGGGACATCCGAGCCGCCCTCAACGCCGACCCCCAGGCCCTCAACCGCCAGATGCAGCAGGTCTGGGATAACAGGGAGCGCTAAACAAAAAAAGCAAGGCGATGGCAAGCATCGGCTCATAGTGCTTTGTCAAGCTTCGTTTGAAGGGTAGGAAAGTAGGGAGTGCAGAGGGGCTGGCGCCCCTCTGCGTCTCTTCTCTCTCCGCTGCCGCAGGCAGCGCATTCCTCAAACGAAGTTTGACAAAGCACTATGAGCCGATGGTAAGCATCGCCTTGCTTTTTTGTTTAGCGCTTTCATACACCATAAAACTCATAAAAGGCCTGTATAGGCGCTTCAGTCAACAAAACCGCATGAATGCGGTAGAAAGCTGTATAACGCATCAGCACTCGTTCCAACGGTTCTCGCGAAATCTCTGCAACTTTCCGCGCCAGAGCCAACTGAATCTCGAAGAACGGCCTCGTATAGATCTGCGTAAAATGAACTTCCAAAGGGATCTCTCCTCTTTTTTAGCCCTTCAACCCCTCTACATACGCCACAAACTTATCTCCACGATCAAATTCGTTCAAAAACATGCCAAAGCTGGTGAAGCCTGGCGAGAAGAGCAGGATGTCACCGGGCCTGGTGAGGGCGACGGCGGCGTCCATAGCGGCTGAGAAATTATCGAAGGTGCCACGCAGGGGATTGGGACGATGCCGGGCCTGGGCCTCGGCTTCGAGGGCAGGCAGGAGTTCGTCGCTTCCGCTGCCGGTGAGGAGGATGAGGTCGCGGCAGCTCTGGAGGATAGCGGCTGGCAGGCCCGCGAGAGGCAGGTGTTTGGTGTTGCCCCCGGCGACGAGGACGATGGGGCCGTCAAAGGCGCGCAGAGCGACTTCCGCGGCAACGGGCGTGGTACTGGTGGTGTCGTTGATGTAGCGGACGCCGTCGATAACGGCGATCTCTTGCAGGCGATGGGGTACGCCGTGGAATTCGCGCACGACGCGGGCAATGGTCTCGTCGGAAATGCCCAGCAGGCGCGCGGCGGTGGTGGCCAGCAGGATGTTCTCCAGGTTATGCGCGCCGGGCAGCGCGGTCTCGCGAAAGAGGAAGGGTATCAATTCGTCACTGCTACGCTGGAAGCTGCCGCCGCGTTCCAGGCTGCTAAACCAGGTGCGTTCAGCCGGGGCAGACTCGCCCATACGCCGCGTCCACTCGTTGTCATAGTTGAAGATTGCCAGGTCGCCGGGCTTCTGGTGACGGAAGATGTTAGCCTTGGCTGCCGCGTAATCTTCCATACCGTCATAGGTATCGAGGTGGTCGGGATAGATATTGGTCATTAGCGCGACCGCTGGGCTCATATTATGGGGTTCCAGCGCCTCAAGCTGCCAGCTCGACAGTTCCAGCACGACCTGGGTCTGCGCCGTGATGGTGGGAAGCAGTGAGAGGGTCTCCACCCCCGAGACGTTGCCGCCCAGCACTGTGGACTGACCGCTGGCTTTGATGAGTTCGTAGAGCAGCGTCGAGGTCGTGGTTTTGCCTCGCGTGCCGGTCACACCGATAATCCGTCCTGGGCAGGCGCTGAAAAAGAGCGCAATCTCCTGTTCGATCTGCGCGCCGTGCTCGCGGGCAATGCGCAAATAGGGCGAGGTGCGCTTGACCCCCGGCACGCGCAGCACAATCTCGGCCCAGGCAAAATCCTCATCGCGGTGCTGGCCCAGAATATACTCGATGTGCAGCCCCGCCAGGGCCGCGATGCTGGGCGCCAGCACTTCCGCCGGGCGCAGGTCGGTCACTCGTACCTGCGCGCCCTGCTGAGCCGCGTAGCGGGCCGAGGCAATGCCGGACCCGTGCAGGCCCAGACCCATAATTAAGACACGCTTCCCACGTAATTCCATCGGTGCGTCACTCTCGTTTCTATCTGCTCAAAAATATCGGCTGGATGCCGCTGCCTATCATAGCAGAATCCAGCCCGCGATGTCGAGCACGCCGCCACCCGTCTCTCAGCCTCGCAAGACTAATTCGCGCAAAATCCAGGAGACACCCTCTTCGTCATTCGTGGGCGCAACCTGGTGCGCAACTTCTCTGACAGCATCCCTGGCATTGCCCATGGCCACCGCCATACCCGCGACTTTGAGCATGCTAATATCATTGGGACTGTCGCCAATCGCCAGTACACGCTCCATTGGAACACTCAGATGCTGAGCCAGAAATTGCAGGGCCGTGCCCTTGTTAGCCTGCATGTGGGTAGACTCCAGGTAGATCGATGAAGAAAAGGTAGAATATATGGGCAAATTGAGCTCGCGCAACTTCTCTTCGACAGGCAACAGGCGCTCGTATTGGTCGCTCAATGTCAATTTTAAAGGATTGGGTGAAGCCAGAACCACATCTTCCACCGGCTCAATCCTGGTCCTGATGCGCTCCCCGCTGGACAGGTGAATATCTACAGTCTCGTGTACCAGTTGCAATTCCTCCAGTTTGCCTTCAAAGTAGAGGCAGTTCCGCTCCATCGTCATCAAACGCACCCCAAACCCGCGGCCCAGTTCCGCCAATTGGCGCACGACCTCCGCCTCCAGGTTGAATGAGGCCACGCTCTCACCGGTTGTAATGTCTGTGATCTGCGCTCCCCCCGAACTGACGCACGGCAGCGTCAGCCCCAACTCTCTCATCAGCGGCGCCACCGTCAATTCAGGTCGCCCGGAGACCAGCGTCACCCCCACACCAAGCTTCTCTGCCTCGCGCAAGAGGGGAAAAATCGAACTTGGAATACGGTTTTGCGAGGTCAGCAATGTACCATCAATGTCAATCGCGATCAAGTCGTATGCAGGCATGTTGAATGTTTATATCCTATCCTTGTTGTGTGCTCCAAAGGTCAGGCTGGTCAAAACGCAACCTTATTGCTATCATAGTACCACACATACACTTGACATCCAGCAGACATTTTCTTGCTTACTTTTTTACCCTTTGTGCCACGGAATAAAGTGATGGCCAGCATCTTCCAGGACTTTGACGGCGCGTTCCAGGTCTTCTTCTTTGATCAGCAAGTGATCGGTTTCATAGGTGGCGATGGCCAGGATGCTGATGCCGGCCTGCGCGAGGGGAATGGCCAGCGAGACATGCACGCCGGGCAGGTCGAGGTCGAATGGACCGTCCACACGCGCGCAGCGCCAGCCGCGCGAGGCTTTGACTTCCCCAGGCACGTTTTCCTGCAAACAGGCAACGGAGAGTTCAACTTTGGTACGCGTTAACGAAATAAAATCATCCCCCAGTAGCGCCCAGTACGGTATCGGGCCATTGGGATCTAAACGGCACACAGCATATTTCTGTGGCAATACGGAAAGTGTGAGTTTAAGCATACGTCTCGCGTGTTCCCCCGATCTGTCTCTGGTGGCAAGAAGCATCATAAAGCATAAATAAACTGCGGGACGGTGTACGCTGCGACGCTGCATGTAGACGAAACACATCTATTCCTGCGAAAACATTGAGGCTTCTTGTTCCTCAGTATTGTATAACGCAATCTCAGGCACGTACAAAACAGAAACAAGCGGTCTGAGATAAACGGCCCGTATGGCTCTCAGCTTTTTTTGTGCAAATAGACAGAAAATCCTTCTGTCAATCTTCTGTCTATTTGCACAAAAATCATAACGCAGCCGTTGCGCGCTTAGATGGCTTGTCCACGCACAGCGCGATAGCGTTTGATCAGGGTATTGGTCGAGCTATCGTGCTTGAGATCTGGCGCGGAGGAATCTTCCAGTTCGGGGACGATACGCTGCGCCAGGACTTTCCCAAGCTCAACGCCCCACTGGTCAAACGAATTGATGTGCCAGATCGTGCCCTGCACAAAAACCTTGTGCTCGTACAGCGCGATCAGCTTGCCCAGCGCGCCGGGGGTCAGGCGCTCAAGCAGGAGGCTATTGGTCGGATGATTACCCTCAAATGTGCGGTGCGACACCTGGAAAGCCGGTACGCCGTCAGCGGCCACTTCTTCAGCCGTTTTACCAAAGGCCAGCGCTTCTGTCTGGGCAAAGAAATTGGCCATCAACAGATCGTGGTGGTTGCCAATGGGGTTGAGCGTCTGGCTAAAGCCGATAAAGTCAGCCGGGATGAGTTTAGTGCCCTGGTGGATCAACTGATAGAACGCGTGCTGGCCGTTGGTGCCAGGCTGGCCCCAGATGATCGGCCCGGTCTGGTAATCAACCTTGTTGCCCTCCAGGTCGACGTGTTTGCCGTTGCTCTCCATGTCAAGCTGCTGGAGATAAGCGCTCAGGCGGCCAAGATAGTGATCGTAGGGCAAGATCGCCACTGTTTCCGCGCCAAAGAAGTTGTTATACCAGACCCCAAGCAGGCCCAGAATCACCGGCAGATTCTGCTCGAAAGGCGCGGTGCGGAAGTGTTCATCCATCTGATAGAAACCGGCCAGCATAGCGTAGAAGCGCTCAGGACCTATCGCCACCATCAGCGAAAGACCTATCGCCGAGTCATACGAATAGCGCCCGCCAACCCAATCCCAGAACTCGAACATATTGGCAGGATCGATGCCGAACTTGGTCACCTCGGCGGTATTCGTGGACACCGCCACAAAATGTTTGGCCACCGCGCTATCGTCGGCCCCCAGACCTTCAAGCAACCAGGCGCGAGCCGAACGGGCATTGGTCAGCGTCTCCAGGGTAGTAAAGGTCTTGGAGGAAACCACAAACAGTGTTTCAGCGGGATCGAGGCCAAGCGTAGCTTCTACAAAGTCAGTGCCATCAATATTGGAGACAAAACGCACCGCAATCCCGCGATTGCTATAGTATTTGAGCGCGTCATAGGCCATATACGGTCCCAGGTCTGAACCGCCAATGCCAATGTTTACAATATTACGAATGCGCTTGCCAGTATGCCCCCGCCACTCACCACTGCGCACCCGCTCGGCAAACGCGGCCATCTTCTCCAGGACAGCGTGCACCTCTGGCACAACGTTCTGACCATCGACAACAATCGACGACCCCTTCGGCGCGCGCAAGGCCACGTGCAACACGGCCCGGTTCTCCGTTACATTGATCTTATCGCCGCGAAACATCGCGTCAATGCGCTCGCGCAGACCCACAGACTCGACCAGCTTGAACAGCAAACGCAGCGTCTCATCCGTCACGCGATTCTTGGAATAATCGAGATACACCCCGACAGCATCAAGCGCGAACCGCTCCCCGCGCTGAGGATCATCCTTAAAGAGCGCGCGCAGGTGAAGATCGCGCACCTTTCGATAATGCTCCTCCAGCGCCTTCCACTCAGGCCGCTGCGTCAGCGGCACCACTGTTGATTGTGCAGACATACGTGTTTTTCTCCTCTTCAACAACTTTTTATATGCTCGATCCAGCTCACACACGCTCAGCTTGCTGCAGCCAGATCAAAGCAGAAACCCTCTTCAACTGTTTTGACTCATGTTCAAGCGCAGCCTTTTTATCAAACCAGCCAGGAGAGTCAGCAGATACATAAACCGTACTCTTTCTCGCGATTAACTCGTTAGACACTATCTTAGTCTAGTCTTGCAGGCAAAACTTTGTCAAACTCCCACGCCCGAGCGGGTGCGACTCAGGTTTTTGCAAACTCAGCCAATGATCACACCGGTCCGGTGTGGATGAGATTGCAACAATCTGGCGGGCACCCCGCCCGAGCCCAGGCTTGCCGGCTTCGCCCATAAACAGAATGAGTCTTCTTAGCACAAAAGCGCTATTACACATTTTTCTATTGCAAATAGAATAGAGCTGTACTATACTAAGCGGAGATCCACACATACGGATCAACCCGAATTTTACGGACGAACTAATTCTCTTTAAACACTTGAATATAAGTGAGATAGAGGAGGAATCATGCCACAGAAGCAACCCCTTGAGATTCTCGCCATTTATGACGATAAGGCAACGAAAGATGAAAAATTTCTCGATAAATTACTTAAGTCGCTAAAAAGTTCGTTAGCTCAGCTAGAAAAAGAAAAGCTGATAACTTTCTGGGATAAACGTCAGATTATCCCAGGAACAGAGGCTTCACGAGTGTTCAATAATCACTTACAATCAGCTCGTGTAATACTTCTGCTTATTAGCTCGGATTTTATGGCTTTAGATTTTCCTTTTAGCGAAACCATGCAAATGTTAGTAAAAAAGCACCAAAAGCAAGAAACCCATATCCTTCCAATTCTGCTCCGTCCGGTTAGTTGGAAAACTGCCCCTTTTGGCAAACTCAAACCACTACCTGGGAATGGGGAATTTATCACCCGCTGGAACGATGAAGAAGAAGCTCTGTTTAATATCGCCGAAGGCGTGGAGCAAATAGTAAATAATCTACTCAATCCTCCAGCAAACCAGATAGAAAATGTTGACAGCCCGCCAGCTTTATCTAATGACGCAAATGATGGAAGGAAGGTGCCCCTATCAAATCAATCATCCCAATCTTCAATCCAGCTTCAGTTTCTGAAACAAAAACAAGAAGAGTTACAAGACAGCCTCAATACGATCAACAATCAAATTAAAGGGCTCAAGCATGCCTCCGATCATGCAACGGACCCATTGCGCAAAATGGAATTTGACGACTACCTGAAGCAGAAACAGACCGCACGTAAAGAAGTCGTAGCAGAGCTCGCTCAAATCGAACAGCAATTGTCATAAAAAGCAACCCTGGTCGCTACTATCATACAAAAGGATGTTTCGTTAAGCCTCTTCTCGCGTTTCCTTGCCTGGAACAGCATACTCCAGGCCGGCTTTCTGTTGTTTTGGCAGCGAAGCAGTGGATACTGCTCCGCTGCTGGAAACACTCATCGCCTGGCGTCTCCAGGTCAACATACCACCTTCAGCATTTTATTCGCGCTTAAGCCCTACGTTTTTATGAATGAGAACGTCCCATGGAAAACAAAGAGCAATTCAGTTGAAAAAGCAAAAAATTCGATAAAGATGCTCCTCTTGCGCGCAAAATAAATTACAAAGACTGAGTTGAAGAAAGAGATAGATATGGCAAGTAGTGTTCAGACCCGGCGTACCCCAACTGGAAGAAGCATTGCTCCCATCCAGTCTGTGAGTGGCCAGCAAAAAAGGGGAGGCTTCCGTTCGCTCAAACGGCAATTTCTGCTTAAGGCCAGCCTGATCCTCTTGTTGAGCGGCGTCCTGACACTGGCAGGCGCTTCGTCCCTGAACCGGGCGACCAGTGATCTTGCGACGATCAACGATGGCAGCGTACTCAGCATCGACGCGGCACAGGCGCTGACACAATACGTTGAAGATATCGACGCGAAATCCGCAGACTTCCTCGCCACGGCGGGCCTGATATACAAAACAAGCTGCTTTATCGCTGGCTCGTACAGCGGCTTGCTGCTGAGCGTTCACGATTGCGACGAGCATAATATCGATACGGAAACCGTGCTGGCTAACCAGGAATTATATCGCGCCACACACAATGTTACCTACGCGGGCGAAAAAACGGCTATCGAGCGCATCAGCACCGGCCTGGAAAGCTATCTGGGCTATATTCGCCTGATGCGCGCGGACTTTGCCCTGGCAGCCCAAAAAACCGATCCCAATGACCCTTTTCTGCGGCAAGCCTACCAGGCCTATCTTGATGCCGGTACAATCCTGCACGACCATGTGAAGCTAACAACGGTACCAGGAAACCAGATTCCGCTCGCCCCCGAGCCAGGTCTGCCCACCTGCACTCTTAACGGTACATCCCTGCCGGCAAGTGAATGGACTCAGGGCAGCCTGGAGGTGGCACTCGATTGCCTGAGTTTCATTAACCACACCCACCTGACACAGGCATATGATGATACGTCTGCCTTCCTGACAGGTACGACAATTGGCCTGTTTGCCCTCTGCCTGCTCTTCTGCAGCCTGCTGCTCTTTGCCACGCTGCGCATGATATACGCTACCCATCGCGTGCTCAATCCTGGTCTGATCGCGGCCTGCTTGATCGGCCTGATGCTCAGTTTCACTACCCTGAGCCTGTTCGCCAGCCTGAGCGGTCTGAGCAATTCTGGCAGTTCAGGCAACCCGCATCTCAACGATGGCGCGTTTCAACAACTGGTCAACGACGACTACGCGAGCATCTATGATATCGCTCTGCTGAAACGTTACGCCTCCACGGCCAATGCCGATAAGTCCCGCTGGCTCATCGCCCTGGAGTTCCACGACCAGCCCGATATCCAGCACTGGCGGACAGACTGGCAAACACAGGAGCAAGATGTCCAGGCGCTGATGAACCAGGCCCATGCTGATCAGACGTGGGATGAAGAGCTTGAGCCGCTCGCAAAGATGGATTCCACCTGGAAACAGTACACCACTATTGACGGCGATATTCGCGATGCAACACAAAACAAGAGCCTGGCCAATCCGCTGCTGGCCGCTGAAGAGGCCAGTACATGGAATTCCTACTGGGCGTTTCAAAGCTATACTGATGCTCTCGACAGTCTGAGCAGCGCGAACCGTGTCCATTATGCCTTCACTCTCAATACAGTCAGTGACGCGTTAAATCTTTCTTTCAGACTTAATCTGATCTTTTTTCCTCTGGCCGGGCTCCTCGGCGCGTGGGGCATCTGGGTGCGGCTGAAAGATTTTTAAGTACAGACAATTGATGCGTACCCAAAGACAGCCGCAGCGCGGCTGTCTTTGGGTACGCATCAATTGTCTGTACTTAAAAATCTTTACTTTTTCTGGCCTTTTCTTGAGAAAATTTTTACACCCTATACCACTTTTCTGTTTTATCCTTACCGATGCCGCTCGTTCATATTATTGATCACTTTTTTGGAGAGAAAAAAATGTCGGACTGTCCCAACTGCCATCGACCTGTAGCGCCTGGAGATGACATCTGTGAAAACTGTGGCGCTGTTCTCTCGATAATTACCACAACGCAGGCTCGCTATGTCACGGCCCCTTCTATAGCCGCGCTCCCTGCAACACCCGGCATAGTCACCATTTGCCCAACGTGCAAAACACCGGTCAAGCCCGATGATACAATCTGCGAGAACTGTGGCATGATTCTTTCGGCCAAAACCAGTGCAACGCTCTCTCGTACCTCGCCAACCCAATCGGCGCCAACGATCAGCGTGCCGGTCTCTTCCCTGACAGAGTGCCCGCGCTGTCATCAGCCGCGCAAGGCAGGCTCGAAGTTCTGCAATGGGTGCGGGCTGCGCTACGATTCACAATCGAGCGCGCAACTGGCCAATCGCCAGACTTCTGGCCAGCTGGCTACATCGACCATTACCCTGAAAATCGGCGATCTGCTCAATAACAAATATAAGATCACACGCGAACTTGGCGAAGGCGGCATGGGCGCGGTCTTCCTGGCCGAGGACCAGTTGCTCAAACGCCAGGTGGTGGTCAAGGCGCTGCTCAGCGAGAACGACCCCGATATGATCGCTCAGAGCATCAAAGAACGCGAATTCCTGGCCGCGATCAAGCACGCCAGTATTGTCTCGATCTACGATTTCATCGCGACTGGCCAGCAGGGCTATATCGTTATGGAATATGTACATGGCAAGACCCTGGATCAGATTATCGAGGACCAGGGCCATCCCTTCGAGGTGGTAGACGCGATCAAATATATCCTGGGCATCCTGCCGGCCTTCACGTATATCGCGAAACTAAACCTTGTTTACTGCGACTTTAAGCCGCAGAATGTGATGCTGGAGGTACTGAAAGACGGCTCGAAGGTCGTCAAATTGATCGACCTGGGCACGGTGATTCCTTTCGAGCCTCATCCGAAGGATGTCTATGGCACACATGGCTTTTACGCTCCCGAAGCTGTAAAAACGCCTTCGCCGGAAACGGACCTCTATACCATTTGCCGCACCCTGGCGTTTTTGATTAGCGAAATGGATCTGGCAAACCCGGTCTTTGGCCTGCCATCCATCGAATCATACAAAGCTTTTCGCGATAATCCCGCGCTCTATCGCCTGCTGACCAAAGGTACGCATACGAACGCGAAACGCCGCTTCCACAGCGCAGAGCAGTTGGCAGATCAGTTGGAAGGCGTGCTGCGCCAGATTGAGGGCGGGCGCGCGGGCCAGCCGATTAGCTCGAAGCTCTTTATCTCCGGCATGCTTACCACCACCGGCAAGCTGGGCCTGCGCGGCGAGGCGGCTCTCGATGAGAGAGACAAAGCCATCGACCTGCTGAAAGCTGGCGACCGCGCCCTGCGCAGCACAAACTATACAAGCGCGCTGAACTTCTACCAGCAGGCCAGCAAGGCCAATCGTAAGAGCATTGACGCCCATCTGCGCATGGCCGAGGTTTTGATTGAACAGGGCAACCCGGACAACGCCAAACGCGAAATCGAGCAAGCTCGTACTATCGATCCCACAAACTGGAAGGTCACGTGGTATACTGCGCGCTACTTCGAGGCCAAACACGCTCTGCGCGACGCCGCCGATCAGTATAACGAACTGATCTCCGAACTGCCCGGCGAGCTGCCGCCCCAACAGGCACTGGCACGCGTTTACAATACAATGGGCCAGCATCAGCGCGCTCTGGGCCTCTTCAAAAGCGTTCTGAAAGCCGAGCCGGGCAATACCGAGGCCATTATGGGCGCGGCTGAGTCGCTGCTCAAACAGCATAAATGGCAGGATGCGGTCGCTATTCTGCGCGATGTAAACGAGGCCACGGCCCGCTATGTCGAGGCTCAGTTGCTGCTCTGCGATATCTATCTGACCTATGCCTCGTCTCTCCAGGCCCAGCACGTGGATATTGCCCTGGATGCCCTCCAGGCGCTGGGCGGCAAAACCGAAGATCCGCGCTACTACCTGGCACGCGGGGATATCTATCGCCTGCTCTGGCAACTGGCCCGCAAAGGTCAACTACCGAAAGGCAAAGTTATTCCTGATGTGCGAGCCGCGACCCCACGCGGTCTGGGCGCGGTCGCCGAAGCCAGCTACCAACGCTACCTGCGCAACGTCCCACGCGCGATAAATCGCGAAGCTATTGTACGTAAAAAATTGGAAGTCGCACCCTGGCGTCTGTTGTAAGTTCACATTCGTTTTTTTGCAAAATTTGCTCAAAAGAAAAGAGATCAACGTGTTTACGCTCAATGCCTATCATAATCCTTACCTGCTGGTTGGCCAGAATCGCCTGCAGGCCGTGCTCAATGTGAGCGTCGCCGGTGGTCAGAACCTGGCCCCGGCTCCACTGGCTCTGGCGATTGCCCTGGACCGCTCTGGCTCGATGGACGGCGCGAAAATGCGCGCCGCCCGCGATGGCGCGATTAAGATCGTTCAGGCGCTGGACGAGAACATTACTTTTATGATCGTGGCCTTTAACGAACGGGCAAAAATCATCGTCGCCCCCTGCGTGGGCAGCAAACAAAATAAACAGATGGCCGTGGATGCTATCCAGCACAATGTCTACGCCACCGGCGGCACCTGCATGAGCTATGCCCTGGATACGATTGTTCAGCACTTTGGACACGACACTTCTCGCGCCCTCAAAATTCTCTTCCTGACCGATGGCAAAAACGAAGGTGAGCGTCGCCCCGACCTCGATCGGGCCATCGAGCACTGTCGCCAGGTACAGGCCAGCATCAGCGCCTGGGGCATTGGCACTGACTGGGACGAAGCCGAGTTGCGCCACATGGCCGATACCACCCACGGCAGCGCGGATATCATCCCCACGCCTCAGCAGGTCGAGGCCGCCTTTACCTCCGCCTTTATGGAGATGCGTAACACCAGCGTGACCAGCGCGCGTCTCCGCCTCTGGTCGCCCAATGGTGTGACCATCAAACGCTTTGAACAGGTCTATCCCAACATCGTCTCGCTCGGCCTGGAGCCTGACTCTAACAACCCACGTATCCAGAATGTCTCGCTGGGTTCCTTCGCGGCTGGCGACCAGCGCGACTATCTGCTGGACCTGGAAGTACCAACCTATCCTCCCGGCCAGCAATTTCTGATGGTTCGCCCCGGTATCGCCTTCTTTGCCGGTGGCAACAGCGAGCAGGAAGAGAAGAGCACTCAGGAGGGCTGGGTCTACGTACAGTGGACGGAGGACGCCAACCAGGCAGCGCAAATGGAAGAGCATATCGCGCACTACACTAACCAGGAAGACCTGCTGCGCGCCCTGAAAGACGGCCAGGCCTACCTGGCAGCCGGCCAGTATGACAAGGCCACCCGCCTGCTCGGCGAAGCACTGGCGATCAGCGAGCGCACCGGCAACGACCGCATCACACGCCTGCTCAGCCAGATCGTCCAGCGCGATTCCAAAGGCACGATCCAGCTCAACAAACAGGCCAGCGAGGTCGCGCGCAAAACCCTGGCCATCAATAGCGGACGCACCAGCAAGCTGAAATAGCCCAACATCTGAATTAATCGTAAACTTGCGCCTGCGGCGCTCGCAAAAGAGTTTTCTATGAGGGGTTCAGCGAGTTGCCACGCTCAGCGGGCGAC